>JAQTXW010000030.1 GCA_028688575.1 Methylotenera sp.
TCTGGCTCAGCTTTTAAGTCATACATTGATATTTGATCTCGAATAATTAATTTTTTTCAAAGCCAACATCATTCCTTCTTGATATTGCACCTGTACGCACATCAAACCCTAACGTAGTGAAGGCTGATGTACACATAACAGAACACCACGCGCCCTCTAAACAGCAATCCCCTGCGCATCAAACAAGCCTTCAAAAAGAATTGAGCTCAAATAGCGCTCACCAGAGTCTGGCAGAACTACCACAATGGTCTTGCCCGCATTCTCAGGTTGTTTTGCATAGCGCACCGCAACCGCTACTGCTGCACCGCATGAGATGCCAGACAGAATACCTTCTTCACGCGCTAGGCGCTGCGCATAGAGAACGGCCTCTTCGTTGTTCACTTGAGCCACATCATCGACTAAAGACAAATCAAGAATATCGGGGACAAAACCTGCACCGATGCCCTGAATTTTATGCGGGCCTGGTTTTAATGGGTCGCCTGCGCGTTTTTGCGTAAGCACTGGACTGGCTTCAGGCTCAACCGCCACCGTGGTGATGGCCTTACCTTGCGTATTTTTGATGTAGCGTGACACACCAGTGATAGTGCCACCCGTACCTACGCCTGCTACTAAAATATCAATCTTGCCTTCAGTCGCCGTCCAGATTTCAGGACCTGTGGTTTTCTCATGGATTGCAGGATTAGCCGGATTTTTGAATTGTTGCAATAATACGTAGCGACTAGGGTCTGAAGCTGCAATCTCCTCTGCCTTGGCAATAGCGCCACTCATGCCTTTTGCACCTTCAGTCAGCACTAGTTTTGCACCATAGGCCACCAGTAGCTTGCGGCGTTCTATGCTCATCGTTTCAGGCATGGTGAGTGTAAGAGGAATACCACGCGCGGCGGCCACAAAAGCCAAGGCAATGCCTGTGTTGCCACTGGTTGGTTCTACGATCTCCTTACCTGGGCCCAACAAGCCACGCTGCTCTGCATCCCATATCATGGCAGCACCAATGCGGCATTTAACTGAATATGCAGGGTTACGCCCCTCAATTTTGGCGAATACCGTAGCCGCTGCACCCTCTGTAATGCGATTCAATCTCACTAGCGGCGTATTACCTATCGATTGTGCGTTATCTTCAAACCAGTTTGCCATAAATTCTTCCTTCATTTAACCAACAACATATAGCACAGATTACTTCTTACTAAAGCGCGTACTTTACCAATCTAAATAGATAACCTAAAATAATTTTTAGGAATTTGATTATAATAAAAAAGAATATAAGAATCTTTCTTCTTACATTTCAAACCATAAATGACACAATAAAAGTAAACTGACCTCAAAGCAGGTTTAAGGCAACTCTAAGACATCCACATACATTTCAATCATAGTGAGCGCCTCGTGGAAAGACGTCATAGGTCAGACATTAAAGTATTAAGCTCCTTAGCCTATAAAGCACATCTAATGCCTGCCTGGGCGTTAAATCATCCACTTGCAACAGCTCCAACTCGCTTAATACAGGATGCAAATGCACCTCAGATGCCTGCTCATTATGCATAAACATATCCACCTGCGGCAGAGATTGTGTATCTTGATTAGCCACTTGGTTAAGCTCTAATTGTGCTAATTTTCTTTTGGCAGCAGTGATTACAGGTTTTGGTATCCCAGCCAATTGCGCGACTTGTAAGCCATAACTTTGGTTGGCCGCACCCTCTTCAACTTTGTGCATAAACACTATGCTATGGCTATGCTCTATTGCATCCAAATGCACATTCGCCGCGTATTTAAACTCATCTACAATGCGTGTTAATTCAAAATAATGCGTAGCAAACAAGGTATAAGCTCTGTTTTTTTCTAGCAGTTGCTTAGCCACTGCCCATGCAAGGCTTAAGCCATCGAAGGTGGAGGTGCCTCGCCCAATCTCATCAAGCAGCACCAGGCTTTTATCGGTGGCGTTATGCAGAATGTTCGCTGTTTCGGTCATTTCCACCATAAAAGTTGAGCGACCGCCCGCCAAGTCATCAGAAGCCCCGATACGCGTCATGATACGGTCAATTTCGCCGATTTTAGCTAAAGAGGCCGGCACGTAGCATCCACAGTGCGCCAGCAGTACAATGAGTGCCGTCTGCCGCATAAAAGTAGACTTACCGCCCATATTAGGCCCAGTGATCAGCAAAAGCTGACGATAGGGATTTAGCACAACATCATTGGCAATAAATGGCTGCGCGATGCTTTCAACCACAGGGTGACGGCCTGCGACAATTTCAACCCCTGCCTCGGTTGTAAATTGTGGCGCAGTATAACTCAAACTCACCGCACGCTCAGCAAAGCACGCGAGCACATCTAAACTCGCCACTGCACCCGCATTGATTTGTAGTTCTGCAATAGACTGCCCAAGCTCAGCCAAAACCTGCTCGTATAGCATCTTCTCACGTGCTAGCGCACGGTCGTTGGCACTTAATACTTTATCTTCAAACGCTTTAAGCTCTGGCGTGATAAAGCGTTCAACATTCTTGAGTGTCTGGCGTCGCCTGTATTCAGCAGGGGCAGCCTCGGCCTGCGCGCGGCTAATCTCAATGTAAAACCCATGAACACTGTTGTACTCTACTTTAAGATTGGCAATCCCTGTGCGCGCCTTTTCTGCTGCCTCAAACTGCAATAAAAAATCGCCATGGTTGGTTTGTATCGCACGTAACTCATCCAACTCTGCATCATAGCCATCGGCAATCACACCGCCTTCACGCAGCACGACGCTCGGCTCCGCTTTGATTGACTTAGTCAGTAAACCTATCACTGTTTCTGGTGCCTGCAAATTATCTTTTAGCGTTTGTAATAAAGATGATTGCGTATTTTGTATGCTTTGCTGCAACAAAGGTAATTTCAGCAAACTAGCAGCTAAGCCAGACAAATCTCTAGGTCGCGCGGTTTTTAATGCCACGCGCGCAGTGATGCGCTCAATATCACCAATCTGCCTTAATACCTGGGCCAGCGCTGGACACTGATTGCTCTGAATCAAATCAGCCACAGCTTCGTGACGCTTGCTAACCAAATTTCGGTCCCGTAGCGGATGATGCAGCCAGTGCCTGAGCAAACGCGCCCCCATAGCTGTTTGTGTTGTATTTAAAAGCGAATATAAAGTGGGTGAAGCCTCGCCGCGCAGAGTAAGGTCAATCTCAAGGTTGCGACGGGTTGCTGCATCTAGTTGCAGATAAGCGCTTGTGATTTCAACACTCAGCGCGTTAATATGCGGCAATGTTGTGCGTTGGGTGTGCTTCACATAATCCAGTAAAGCACCTGCGGCACATATTGCTGACTTCATCTCTGCGCAGCCAAAACCATTTAAATCATAGGTATTAAACTGCTTGGTCAGCGTACTGAATGCACTGTCAAAATCAAACTGCCATGCACTCAGGCGCTTTTTTGCAGTTTTGTTAGTAGCCAGTGCTGCATGCAAAAAATCATCTGCCAGCAAAATTTCGCTGGGTGCGATGCGTTCAATTTCTTGCGCAAGCAAACCAACGGCAATTTCACTCAAAATAAAACTGCCAGAGGCCAAATTTAGCCGCGCAAGGCCAATCACGCCTTCCGCCTGAAAAATACTCAATAGCTGATTGTCACGGGACTCATCCAATAGGGCAGCATCAGTTAAAGTGCCTGGCGTTAATATCCTTGCCACCTCGCGTGCCACAGGCCCTTTACTGGTGGCAGGGTCACCCACCTGCTCACAAATAGCTACCGCCTCGCCCAGCTTGGTTAACTTGGCTAAATACCCTTCCGCTGCATGATAAGGTACACCTGCCATTTTAATCGGCTGACCATTACTGCTACCACGATGCGTTAAGGTAATGCCTAGTAACTTAGAGGCTTTCTCAGCATCCTCAAAAAAAAGTTCGTAAAAATCCCCCATGCGGTAAAACAACAGCATATCGGGATACTGCGCTTTAAGCCCTAAATACTGGCGCATCATGGGGGTGTGATTATCAAACTCCCCAGAAAAATTAGCTGACTTATTACTTTCTTGTGCTTTTTTCATTAACTTACTCACAAATGTGAGCTCAATCAGGCGCATTTAAACCCACTTAAATGCATGTTAACCCGTAACTCTGAACCCAACATATTTTTAATCAAATTGAACCCAGATTTTCCATTAGGACTTGCAGTGGCAACGCCGCACAGTTTGATGGATTTTTTGTGCAGATTTTATGGGCAATAGTCATGCTATTGACAGAAAATATGCGCAAAAAAGACGCAAAATGGGCAAGTTGACATGTAAGTAGATGCAAAATCGCCTAATGGAAAATCTGGGTTGAATACATCACTAGGCTACAAATCAATTAGCGAAGTGAGATACCCATTCTACCTATGAAACTCACTCACGACCAAAATATTGCGCTAGATTGCCATCCCGGCTGGCAAAGTTGAATACATAGTAAAGACAAAAGATTGTGAAGACAAAAGATTTTATATGAAGTACACAGCCAGTGATTAGCCGTTGCGGTATCACACGATGCTCACCCTTTGAAGGGTAGAGCCCCACCCATAGCGCTCAGAGGCGACTAGTTAGGCGTGAGAGTGATGATTTGAGTGATGCGCACCCGTTGGGTTTCTACGATCATAAACAACTGACTGCGCAGTGTGCCTACGCTCTGCACTGGCAAATTTGACATATTCTTCGTAACTTAGCTCAGTCACTTCAAAATCAGACTTTACTGGGCTGTTCTCAGTAATTTTGAACTTTGGCGTTTCAGACGCAACCACCTTGGGTTTTCTTAAAAAAATTGACTCTAAAAGATCTTTTAACATTTGACACCTCCACTTGCATTTATCAGTTACTGTTAAGTGAATAAAAGCAAACTACATGCCAAACCAAATTTTTAACTTACATAAAGCCAATAATTTTTTAACACATTGAATTTATTTATCTTTATTTTTTAATGGTTGCGTTAAATCCCAAGGTTCATGTCTAATTTACCCTGCCAAACAAAAAGTGCTGACAATTTATCATCATGATTGTTGTCTTTTTATAATTGCCAACATCACTCCACCTAAAATGATCATTGGCAGGCTTAGCCATTGTCCCATACTGAGTCCTAGCGAAAGCAGTCCTAAGTAGCTATCAGGTTCTCTGGTGTACTCAGCCAAGAATCTAAAGCTGCCATAACCGACAAGAAATAAAGCAGAAATACTGCCAGCTGCGCGCGGTTTAGCAGCATAAATCCAGAGGACTAAAAATAGCAGAACACCCTCTAGTGCGAATTGATAAAGCTGTGATGGGTGACGAAGCGCGTTGTCCACCTGCGGGAATATCATGCCGAATTGTGCATGGGTGACCCGACCCCACAGTTCGGCATTGATGAAGTTACCCATACGTCCAGCACCTAGACCAACAGGCACTAAGGGTGCAACAAAATCCATGATACCAAGCCAAGCCAAGCGGTATTTTCGCGCAAATAGCCACATCGCTGCCAACACCCCCAAAAAGCCACCGTGAAAGCTCATACCCCCTTGCCATACTGCAATGATTTCGGTGGGTTGTGCTATAAAGTAGCTGGGCTGGTAAAACAATACATACCCTAGTCTGCCACCGATAATCACGCCCAGTGCACCGTAGAACAATGCGTCGTCCAACATGGCGTGGGTCCAGCCGTGCCACTTGCGATGATTGATTTGATAGCGACCTAATGCCAAAAATGCCAGGAACCCCAGTAAATACATCAAACCATACCAATGGATGCCAAAATTCCCAATGTGGATTGCAATCGGGTCAAACTGTGGATGTACAAACATATGTGCACTCTGAAGCTTAAAGTAAGGTAAGTTACGATTTTACCTTAGATTGCTGCTATGTGCAGATTGGGGCTGACTTTAAAAAATTAAAATAAGACATTGGAACGGTTTAGAACTCTGCCCAATCACTATCAGCCGCCACTATTTTCTTGGTTTGTATGCGGCTAGCAGTTTTGGGGACGCTACCTGCGCTGTAATGACCAATCAGCTTGGTGCGGGTCGCGCTGGTACTCTCTATTTGAAACATGCTGACAGCATTAGCCAGTTCATCTGCCTGCTCCAGCATGGATTCAGCAGCTGCGGCAGCCTGCTCTACCAGTGCAGTGTTTTGCTGGGTGACGTCATCCATTTTCATGATGGCATCATTCACCTGTGCAATCCCTATGCTTTGCTCTTGTGAGGCGGCGGCAATTTCACCAATAATATCTGACACGCGCCTTACTGAGCTGACAATTTCTTGCATGGTATTGCCTGCATTTTCAACTTGTAGCGTACCTTCGGTGGTTTTATTAACTGAGTCTGTAATAAGCACTTTGATTTCTTTAGCGGCTGTGGCTGAGCGCTGGGCAAGATTGCGCACTTCCCCTGCAACCACCGCAAAGCCGCGGCCTTGCTCACCTGCGCGCGCCGCTTCTACTGCAGCATTGAGTGCAAGGATATTAGTTTGGAAAGCAATACTATCAATCACAGTAATAATGTCTTCAATCTTTTTCGCGCTTTCGTTAATCGCACTCATGGTGGCCACTACAGCATTAACCGCCTGACCACCTTTTGTTGCGACATCTGATGCAGCAGATGCCAGCTGGTTGGCCTGTTTTGCGTTATCCGCATTTTGTTTTACGGTTGAAGATAGCTCCTCCATGCTTGATGCGGTGCGTTCCAGGCTGGAGGCTTGATCTTCTGTACGACGCGATAAATCCACATTACCTTCAGCAATTTGTTTGGTATCGGTCGTGATAGACTCGGTCGCTGTCTGGATTTCGCTGACCAGTTTTTTAAGGGTGTCAATCGTGCTATTAAAACCCTCACTGGTTTGACCAAATGCACCAGGGTAATGCGCAGTGATGCTTTGTGTAAGGTCACCTTCAGCCAGCGCACTGGCCACACGCAGCACATCATTGAGGCTGGTGGCAGTGGTATCAGCCAGCGAGTTAATGGCGTCTTTGGTTTCACCCAGCGTGCCATGATAGGTGTTGGTGATGGTGTGGTTAAAATCACCAGCCGCAAGCGCCTGCGCCACGCGGGTGATATCTTGCAGCGCGGATTCTGTGGTGCCTGAAAGCTGGTTGAGTGACTCGCCTATGGTTTTAGCAAAGCCTTGTTTATTATCAAGTATGATACGTTTGCTAAAGTCACCATGATTTGCCGCCGCCTCAACCAGATCATGTATTTCTGCAACAATGCTACTGAGCGTTTTAACTGTGTTATTCATCCCACTAATCACCTCACCAAATGTGCCTGGGTAGGTTTTATCGATGGATTGTGTTAAATCTCCTTTTGCAAGTGCGCTTGAGATATGTGCAATGTCATTCAGGCTATTGAGTGCGTCCAGTGAGAGGTTGATGTCAGTTTTTAACTGATTGAGGCTGCCACGCCCCTCAGCCTGTACACGTTTATCTACTTTGCCTTGCGCCACACTGCTCATGACCTGGCCAATATCACCTAGCATCACCTGCATGGTATTCATGGCGTGAATCGCACTTTCTATCGTATGCTTATAATGCCCCTTGATATCCACATTGACCTTTTTATTAAAGTCACCGTCTGCAATTGCCTGCATTAAATCGGTGATGGTCGTGGTTGTGGTCGAGAGCGTTACTGCAACCTCATTAAATAAATTCAACGCACTTGCGAACTCTCCATGCAGGCCCTGCGGGTAGCCCTTTCGTGAAAAATTGCCTTCAGCCACAGATTTTGTCGAGTAATAAATATCCACTTGCATGGTTTCAACCTGATCCATCAGGTTATTGAGCTGCCAGGCAAGTTGCTGCATAGGGCGCTGATTGCCGCCGATGTGTATGATGCGCTCCCCCAGCGCCCCTTGTTGCCAGGAGGAACTGGCATTAAGGATGTGCTGAAAGAGAGTTTTTTCTTCTGCGCGCGTGCGAAACCATGTGATCGCCACGATGATAGATGCCAAGGTTAAAATAGAAGGCACCCATCGCTGATCTGGCGCGGCACTCAGCCAGACATAAATTAGACTGGCAGACCATAGTAAAGTGGCTGCAATTGAGGCATAAAATTCGCGATGTTTAAAGAGATTGTAAAACATTGATGAGCTCCTCATAACTTAACCCCTTCTCTTGCAACACCTTCAGCAAAATTGCCGTGGAAGTAGCAATGGCATCTTTGGGGCCTGCTTTTTTTTCAGCCTCGAGCATGGCACGATATAGATCTGACACAATGGGAATTGCTTTGGGATTAGGCATGCGCCGTACTGAAGAATATCCGATTTTTTGATTGTTTTTATCTCTCATCGGCGACACCTGAGTGAATACCCAATAAAAGCCGCCGTCTTTAGACATGTTTTTGACGAATGCGAATATTTCTTTATCTTGATTCAGGTAATCCCACAACAGCTGAAACACTGCGCGCGGCATGTCTGGGTGGCGAATAACGTTGTGCTGCGTGCCGATTAATTCTTCCTCGCTATAGCCTGAGAACTCAATAAAGATTTCGTTGCCATAAGTGATGCGGCCCTTTAAGTCGGTTTTTGAGACGATAAAGTCATGTTCACGCATGAGTCGCTCATGGCTGGTGGGAACGATATCTTTTCTTTTCATTGCAAATTTCCCCCCATGGGTAAAGTTAATTAAACCACCCCATACACTTTAGCATCGCTGCTTTTTAAACGTAGATTATTTTTTTGTTTTTCTGTGGCTATTTTTAGTAGGTTTTTGTGATGCCTGATAGCTTAGCTTTCTTTGCATTGTTTCCAATCTTGAGAGCTTAGTCAATCCTGCATTCAGGTCATTGAAAGGCCCAGCCATGAGCTGGTCAAGTGCATTTAACCTGTCATTAGGGGCGGGATGTGTGGCGAACAATAATGCGAGCGAATCATCCTGCGGCGCTACGGCATACATTTGCAACACAGCAGGCAAACCAAACGCAGAATAGCCTGCGCGTGCTGCCAGCACAACACCCATACGGTCTGCTTCGTATTCATCTGACTTATCCAGCCCTGCGCCGTATATATTGCGGGTGAGGTTATTAATGGCGGTCATATCCACTTGAGTGGATTTTTCAGCTCTGGCCTTCAGCAGACCAAACACAACATCTCCAGCACCACGTTTTTTCATGGCTTGCAAATGATGTTTTTTGAGCACGTGGCTAATTTCGTGGCCCAAAACCCCTGCTAGTTCAGCCTCGTTGTTTAAGCTTAAAAAAAGCCCGCGTGTTATAAAAATATAGCCTCCAGGTGCGGCAAAGGCATTGATGTTGGGCGTGTCGATAATCCCAAAGCGCCATGGAATTTGTGCTTGCTCAGTTTGTAGCGCGAGCCACATGCCTACATGATTGACATATTGCTGCGCTGCGCCGTCTGCTACCAGTGGGCTAGCGCCCAGTAATATTGCCGACATATCCTGCCCAAGTTGATGCTCTTCTTCAAGCGTCCACTCACGGGTGACCTCCAGCGCGCCTTTCAGCGCCTGCTTATGACCACCCTCTGGAATGATCTGGTCTATGGTTTTGTTCAACGCCTGATTACTACCTGTTGTGACGCAGCTTGTCATCTGCAAGGCTAGGCAAGTGACTAGTAGGCCGAATATTTTGCGATGACACTTCATTGTTTATCCTCCACATAAGCAACAGCTTTTGCAGACAATTTAACGGCTTTTGCCGAGGCCGCGGCTTTATCGGCATTACTAGCATAGTGCTCCATTTTGGCAACTTCCTGCATATTGGGTGTGGCATTGGCCAGCGCTTCTTTAGTGATGCCTTTAACGCCCGTTGTGGCAACTGCGGCTGTGCTACCCGTACGGATAACGTTGCCAAGCTGGTTTAAGTTGTTGCCAGTAGTCTTTGAATTTTGCATCAGGCGTAGATTTAACATCCTCACAAAGCCCGTTTTTCCATTGGCGGTTTTTATTTTAGACCAGCCACCTTGGTGGGAAATCACCTCAACCTGGCTACCCTCAGCCAGCGAGGCGACTGTAGATGCATTTAATGCAGGCTTTGTCAATACACTGCTTGGGCGGATGACCGCAGCCTGCTCGGCCACGGCGCTGCCATAAAATGTGGTCAGCGCTAAAAATAAGAAAATCGCTCTCATTGCTTGCTCCTTGGTTCAAATAAGCGCACAGGCTGCAAGCGCCCTTTTACATGAAATTCACCATGGTCAATAAAGTCAAACGCCTCACCGCATGCCTGCCTAGTGGATTCTGATACCAGAATTTGCGCCACGCCTTTGGTTTCACCTTCAATTCGGCTTGCCAAATTAACCGCATCACCAATAGCAGTATAGTCCAATCGGCGTTGACTACCAATAAACCCGACCACTGCACTACCCGTATGAATGCCAATACCAATTTCAAATGGGTGATTTAATGATTTTTGAAACCTGGCAAGTTGCTCACCCATGGCCATTGCGGCCGAGACAGCCTGAACCGCGTGCTGACTTGAACTGATTGGTGCACCCCAAAATGCCATAATGGCATCGCCGATAAATTTATCCAAAGTGCCGCCGTGCTCAAAAATCACTTCAACCTGCTTATTAAAATAATCATTCAGCAAAGTCACTATCTCTTCAGGAGGTTTTGATTCAGATAAAGAGGTAAAACCACGAATATCTGAAAATAAAATGGTGACTTCCTGACTACGGCTAGCCTCGATTGCTCGGCCTTCAGCTTGCTGTGTGAGCTGCTGCACCACATGCGGGTCTAAAAAACGGTTAAACATTTGCACAACATGTTGGCGCCGCTTTTTTTCTTGCAAGAAAGATTCTATAGTGTGGCTAATGTGCGCCAGCCAACCGATGGCCAAAGCTGAAAAAGGCGACCATTGCACATGCTGGCTAAGTAGCAGATAGCTCAAAAAGATGAAAAGCGCAGAAATTACAGCGCCCGTCAAACCTGCAAGCACAGGATGTACATTAGCCCTTGCGCTAAGCGCACTCATTACAACAAGTAACAGTGCCAGCATGGCTGCCCATTTAATGCTTGCCTGATTAAGCCAATCTTGGTGCATTAAATTGGCGAGCGTTGTGGCAAGTATTGTTTGCCCTGGGGTTTTAGTGCTAAGCGGCGTGGGTCTGAAATCGACAAGGCCTGATGCACTTGAGCCAACAATCACGATTTTGTCGGCCAAATCAAGTGCTACGGGTGATTCATCAGATAATGATGCGAGGTAAATTGTGTGATATGAAAGCTGGCGAAAGGGCGCACCGTACCAATTTAAGGTAATGAGTGGCGTGTCTGGCATTGGTAAACTCAAATCCCGTGCCACCCTGCCTGCCAGGCTAGGTATTTCCCATCCTGCATACGCCCTGAATAATTGCGCATGACGGCCTACCTCATCTTCATCCATATAAAAATTAATATGGCCCGTGCGCCATGTGTCAGGCGGCAGAGCCTTGGGGGCGATGATGGGCAGACTGGCTGAAGGGTCGGCATTACGGTTTTGCTTAAGTCCCATTACACCAGGCAGGTCAATTAACCGACTACCCATGCCGTCATCAGGAATAATCACAGGCAAATAAACGGGGATTGTACTTTTGCGGATAGCTTCTGCAAATATCACATCACTACGAGGCTGAAAAACATCAGGCTCACTAAAAGTAATGTCAAAGAGCACGGCTCGTGGGTTGTATTGCGCTAGAAACTGTAGTAACTCACCATGTATCAATCGTGGCCAAGGCCAGTTTCCTGCCAACTCAAGCATACTGGGGTGGTCCAGACTTGCCTGATCAATATTGACAAGGACAATATCATCAGGTGGCGGTCTGTGCTTTGCATGCATCTGAATAAGCCAGTCACTGCCTAATCTGTCTAATGATTTAAGAGCATTCCCCATGTAGAAATTCATGCAAACCAACAGTATGAACAACAACGTGATGATTGCGCTTGGGGTGTAGCGGTGGTCAAGTTTTAGGGTGGATAACGCCAAATTATTTCTCTTAATGTGCACTTTAACCCAGGTGATGAGTGTAAACAGCGAACTACAGCCCTATCATAAGGAAAGCAGGATCAGGTGTCACTAAATAGCCAGAAAACGCTTAACCAAATTGACTTTTGCCACTGCCAGATATGCTAAAAATAACACGTAAGGCTTATTTCAGCAGATTATTAACATGCTTTAGTAATAATCTGGCCACTTCAATTTTTGACGTACGCGGTAACGGATGTGCGCCGTTTTTATCCAGTAGCGTTACGGTGTTTTCTTCGCTTCTCATAGCATCACTGACGAGATTTGCAACAATTAAAGGTAACTTTTTCGCGTTGCGCTTCACCTCTGCGTATGTAAGCAGGTTTTCGGTCTCAGCGGCAAAGCCAACACAAAAAGGGGCATTTGGTAGGCTTGCTACTTCGGCCAAGATGTCTTTGTTACGCTTTAATTCCAGCGTGAGTGATGACTCACTTTTTTTAATTTTGTGTGCCTGCATGGCGATTGGGCTGTAATCGGCTACTGCGGCCACCCCTATAAAAATATCTTGCCCGCACACATGCTGCATCACCGTTTGATACATGGCATCGGCACTGGTGGCTGAAATAGTATGGATACCCATAGGTGGTACGAGTGCTGTTGCACCACTCACCAGCGTGACATCCGCGCCCATTTCAAAAGCAGCTTGCGCAATGGCGTAGCCCATCTTTCCTGAGCTTATATTGGTAACGGCACGCACCGGGTCTATCATTTCTAAGGTAGCGCCTGCAGTGATGAGTATTTTCTTGCCTTTTAGCAATTTGGGCTGAAGGTGTGCATTGATTAAATAAAGCAGCTCCTCAGCTTCCAGCATACGCCCCAAGCCAGTTTCACCACAGGCTTGGTCACCACTGGCAGGGCCCAGCACTGCAACAGCATCTGTTTTCAACAGTACAATGTTGCGCTGTGTAGCTGGATTTTCCCACATTTGTTTGTTCATGGCTGGCGCAATAAGTAATGGGCAATCGCGCGCCAGGCAGAGTGTTGAGAGTAAGTCGTCTGCACGACCATGCACCAGTTTAGCGATAAAGTCCGCACTGGCAGGGGCGATCAAAATCGCATCGGCAGCACGGCTAAGCTCAATGTGCGGCATACCATTGGGTACAGAGGCATCCCACATGCCTGTGTAAACTGGTTTACCTGAAAGTGCCTGCAGGGTGACAGGCGTAATGAACTGGCAGGCAGCCTCCGTCATAACGACTTGCACGTCGATATTGTTTTTTACCAAGAGGCGCACGAGTTCTGCCGCTTTATACGCGGCAATGCCACCTGTGATACCTAGCACTATTGATTTATTTTTTTGCATTATTGCAAACATTGAGGTTAGTATTTGTATAGTTTTGCATTTTAACCCAGATTTCCTTTCAAATAGCAGCCGTTAGAGATTGAGTGCTTATGTGGCGTAAATTAAGAATCATCATTTTGTTGCTGATTTTAGCGGGCGTGGTGCAGCAGGCCTGGCTAGATAAGGCTGACTTAAACTGGCGACGTAATATGTATGTGGTAGTTTATCCAGTGAATGCGGACGGCAGCAGCAAAGTAAGTGCTTACTTGCAAACATTGACGCGTGATGACTTTGAGCCGATTGCCGAGTATTTTGCTGAAGAAGCCGAGCCCCATGGGTTGGTAATGCACCGCCCGATTGAATTGCAACTTGGTGCGCAAGTGGATGATGTGCCACCTGAGCCTCCCAGTGATGGCAATGTATTGAATACGATACTCTGGAGCTTGCAATTCAGGGCATTTGCATGGTCGAATAGCCCAAAGGTCAATGTCAAGCCAGATATCCGACTTTATCTGTTATATCATGATCCAGCAACTCATAATCATCTGAGCCACTCCACAGCGCTGAACAAGGGCAGAATTGGCCGCGTGAATCTGTATGGTGACGCTGCTTATGCCAGACAGAATCTGGTGATTGCAGCGCATGAGCTGCTGCACACCTTAAATGCTACTGATAAATATGATTTGAGTAATAACTTGCCAATTTACCCAGAGGGGTTTGCAGAACCAGACAAAACGCCCTTATATCCGCAAAATTTTGCTGAGCTGATGGGAGGACGCATTCCTGTGAGTGAATCTGATGCCGTAATTCCCAAGAGTTTAAAACATACGCTGTTGGGCGATAAGACTTTACGCGAGATTGGATGGTTGAAATAACTACTGATTTAATGTTGATAACAGCGCACATTGAGATTGTGGGTCAAGCCCGTGATGACTGGTGATTTAACCCAGATTTTCCATCAATAAAAAAGGAACAAGCTATGGCAATCACCGATTGGCCTGCCTCTGAGCGTCCGCGTGAAAAGTTGGTTGAACTTGGTGCTGAGGCTTTATCCGATGCGGAACTGCTCGCTATTTTCTTGCGTGTGGGCGTGGTGGGCAAAAGTGCGGTTGATTTAGCACGTGACCTGCTAAATCAATTTGGTAGCCTGAATGGCATATTCGCTGCAAGTGAAAGTGAGTTAAGCCAAGTGCATGGCATCGGCAGTAGCAAGTATGTTCAGTTGCAGGCCATTTTTGAAATGAGCCGCCGCGCCTTGAATGAACAGTTGCAAGTGCGTGATGTGTTCAGCTCGCCACAGCAGGTGAGAGATTATTTGGTGCTTAAATTAGGCGCATTGATGCGCGAGGTGTTTTTGGTATTGTTTTTAGATGCGCAAAATCGTTTAATCGGTACTGAGGAATTATTTAGTGGTACGCTCACACAAACGAGTGTTTATCCTCGTGAAGTGGTTAAAAGGGCAATGCATTACAATGCAGCTGGCGTGATTCTTGCCCATAACCACCCATCTGGCGTAGTCATGCAAAGCCAGGCAGATGAACTGATTACACAACAATTAAAGCAGGCATTACAACTTGTTGATGTGCGGGTTTTGGATCACTTTATTGTTGCAGGAAATCAGACACTGTCTTTTGCCGAGCGCGGTTTGCTGTAATTTAAGGTTAAAGCGCAGTGTTCACCAACGCTGTGATGCGTGTCTAAAAGATAGGAAATATATGGAAATGAACGACGTGCCATGGGTCAATTTTGCAGTAGCTTTAGGTATAGGTCTGCTGATAGGCGCTGAGCGAGAACGCAAAAAAGTGATAGTAGGCGAGCGCAGACGGGCCAGTTTGAATAGCAGTTCTATCGCAGGGGTGCGCACTTTTACCATTGCAGCCTTACTGGGTGCTGTCAGCATTTTTGTTGATTTTTGGCTGCTGATTACCGCCTTAATTTGCGTTACCTTGTTTGTGACGGCAACAAACTTTGTCGCAAAAAAATTAGATCACAGCCTTACCACGCACGTCAGTTTGGTTTTTACCGTCATTTTGGGTGGCTTAGCGATGAGCACACCCTCACTATCTGCGAGTTTGGCCGTGGCTACGGCGATTTTACTTGCTGCCAAAGAACCTATACATTGGTTCGTACGCGGTGCGGTGACCAAAGAAGAAATGTTTGATTTTCTTATTCTTGCTGCAGCCACTTTAATTGTATTGCCGTTAGTGCCCAATGCACATATTGGCCCATTTGATGCGATTAACCCTTATAACTTATGGTTAATTGTTATTTTAGTCATGTTTATTGGTGCGCTGGGACATTTATCATTACGGTTACTGGGAACTCGTAGCGGCTTGCCTTTGGTTGGTTTGGTATCAGGGTTTATTTCCAGCATTGCAACGATAGCCGCGATGGGCGCACATGTAAAAAAAACACCTGAGTTGATGGCAGGTGCGGTTGCCGGGGCTACCTTATCCAGCTTGTCTACCATTTTGTTTTTAGCCACACTATTAGTGGCGGTAGACTTGCCTACGTTATATGTACTGATTGCACCCTTGACTTTTGGTGGCGTTGTCATAGGGGCTTATGGCCTAGTGGTAACGCTAAGCTCGCTACGTTTTCAAGGGGTTGCGCAAAGCACACCAGAACGCTCATTCAGCGTTAAAACTGCACTGACACTTGCTGCGGTTATTGCCGCAGTGCTGATAGTTTCCGCTGCGCTTAAAATGTGGTTCGGTCAGGCCGGACTGGTATTGGCATCAGGCCTTGCAGGCATGGTGGATGCACATGCTGCCAGTATTTCAGCAGCATCACTTTCAGCCTCCGGCAAGATAACGACCACCAATGCAGCGGTAGCGATATTGGTAGCTTTCTCTATCAACGCCATTTCCAAAGCCATTACCGCAATAGTAACAGGGAGTAAAATGTTTGCTCAAAAAGTAATTTTAGGCCTCGCAATGCAGGTTTTTGCGGTATGGCTGGGCTGGGCATTGTTTTAAGGAGTCATGGGCTGATTGCGCTTAAAGTAGCGTATATTGTTCCATATAACGTGCGTTTTTCAATATCCCGATCACGCGCATACCGTTATCCAGTCAATTGGAAGGTATTATAAGGATTTTTTTTTTGATGCGTTCGTGGCTTGTTTGCTTTTGTCTTTTATTGTTTCGGCGACTTCTTCAGTTTCAAGTAGTTTATTTTGTCTTTCCAACTCTAAAGCCGCTTCAGCCGCTCTTCTGCGCTCTGCAATGCGTGACTGCACATCAACTAATTCGGTTAAGGAAATTACACCGTCCTGATTGGTGTCCACGCTGCTAAAATGTCGTGCAATCTGCGGCAGCCTATCCGTGGCTTCCTGCCTGTCTAATGTACCATCATTGTTGGCGTCTGCTTCAAAGAAGCGCTTTTCAATGCTGTCCTGCATTTGACGCCGGCGCTCTTCAATCTGTTCATGGCTAGGGTCTACTGCACGCGCATAGGCTTCGAGCGCTCTGCGCAGCTCCTCACGTCGCTCTGGACTAAAGTTAAGATTCAAAGTTTTGTATAAAGCAGATTTATCTGAGCCTACATCTGGAGTCGGCTCAGCGTCAGAGGTCTGCTTAAACCTTTCGGTAATCGGCACCAAGCCAGCTCTTCCGCCAGCGTTGGCAAAAAACGCCAGACTCAGCCCCAGACATAACGTGAAATATGTGTATCTATTGATTAACATGTGGTTTTGTAAAATTCAATCAGATAAATAGCTACCTATACATTTGATGTTGCAGCGACACTAATTCGAGCATCATGAATCAAGTCTGTTAACTGATTGTTTCAACAGCTCGCAAAATTGTAACAAAATGTAATAATTTACAAACGATTCGTATGTTTGAGTGAAATTGAATTCGATTGGTTCGACAAAATTTATATTAAAATTTACCATAACTTATCAATACACTTTATAGTGACAAAATTACTACGATTCAGTCTATTTGACAATATGGGCGGGGAAACTAATGGTGAACGAACTGATGAAAAAAATCCTGGTGGTTGATGATGACATTCGCTTACGTGAACTTTTACAACGCTATTTAACAGAACAAGGCTTTAACGTTAAGGCCGCCTCAGATGCCAAAGAGATGGATGGCATTATTAATAATGAAACCATAGACTTACTGGTGTTAGACTTAATGCTGCCAGGTGAAGATGGCCTTTCTATTTGTCGTAGAATTCGCGGTTCAGGCGCTGTTATTCCAATCATCATGCTCACCGCGCGTGGTGATGAGGTTGATCGTATTATTGGCTTAGAGATGGGGGCTGATGACTACCTGCCCAAACCATTCAACCCGCGCGAGTTATTGGCACGCATTAACGCAGTGCTACGCAGGCATGAGCGCTTAGTTCCCAGCGCCCCCGCTGGCAATAACGAAAACGTGGTGATCGGTGATTACATGTTTAATGCTTCCACCCGCTCACTTACCCAAAACGGCACCCCCATCGCAATTACCAGTGGCGAGTTTGCTTTACTCAAAGTATTTGTAGACCATCCACGCCAACCTTTGTCACGCGACAGGCTGATGCAATTGGCGCGTGGCCGCGAACTAGATGTGTTTGATCGCAGCATAGATGTTCAGGTTTCGCGTTTACGCAAGCTGATTGAGCCTGACCCGGCACATCCACGCTACCTGCAAACCATGTGGGGGTTTGGTTACGTGTTCATTCCTGACGGAGAAGCAGATCATTAGCCAGAATCGCCTCACTAAACCTACCTTAGCCTATTGAGTCAGTCCAAGTCAGCGTAACCATTGCGTCTATTACCAAAAAAACTACTATCCAGAATCATGTTGCTTATCGCCTTATTGCTGGCGATTGGGCAATTTGCCTCATTACAAATCTTTGAATATTTTGAGCGTGAGCCCAGAGCGCAGGCAACTGCTTTACAGGCCGTTACCGTGGTCAATTACACGCGCGCATCTCTGATTGCCTCACAAGAGAATTTGCGCCTGGCGCTCCTTTCTGAGTTAACGGGTAAAGAAGGCGTACGAATCTACTATGCAGACTTTATGGAGGAAATTGACCCCCTACCCGACGACCCGTTTATTCATATGGTGGCGAATAAAATTAAAGAGCGTTTAGGTGAACAAACCATCATCACCACCAAGCACTATGGTATAGAAGGGCTGTGGGTCAGTTTTGGGATTGGGCAGGACGACTTCTGGGTTGCCATTCCCCACATTCACGTGGCAAGGCCTTTCCCATGGCAGTGGTTAGGCTGGGGGGGGCTGGTATTAGTGCTTTCTCTCGCAGGCGGATATTTACTTGCTGCACGCATCAACAGACCGCTGCATTTGCTGGTAAACGCAGCTAACAGCCTGCGCAAAGGCGAGCGCCCAGAAAGATTGCCTGAAGACAGTGTGACGGAGTTAAGCGTTGTGAGCCTTACTTTTAACAAAATGGCTGACTCACTCGCAGAACTCGACGCAGAAAGAACCCTGATACTTGCAGGGGTTTCACATGACATTCGCACCCCGCTTGCAAGATTGCGTCTGGCCGTTGAAATGCTGCCTGAGCAGGAATCTGGCTATTTAAAATCAGGCATGATTGAAGACATCGCCGATATGGATAACATTATTCATCAGTTCCTGGATTTTGTGAAAGGCACTGAGGGCGAGCCGACACAAATGGTTGATATCAACACGCTACTGCAGGCACTGCATGACCGGCAAGCACGTGCTGGACGCAACCTTGCCATCGCACTAGCGCCTAGCTATACCGTGCCCATTAAACCACTGGCAATGCAACGCTTACTGGACAATCTGGTAGGCAATGCCTATAACTATGGCGGCGGGCAAGTGCGAGTGACTAGCCAGATAACGGCAGAGTATTTCGTGATTAGCGTATTTGACAATGGCCCTGGCATTCCAGAATCACATCTGGAGAAGTTATTGCGACCATTTGAACGTTTAGACACGGCACGCAGCAATGCAGGTGGGAGCGGATTAGGGCTTGCCATTGCTGACCGTATTGCCAAACTACATCATGGCAGACTTGAACTTATTAACCGACCTGAAGGCGGGCTCGAAGCACGCTTGAGCATACCAATTAAAAATTAAACCTCTTCTGTGGCATTAGGTTCAAACCAGGCCAGTTTTTCACGCAAATGCACCACCTCTCCGATGATGGTCAAACAAGGTGGTTTTAACCCAGCCAGACTTACTTTTTCTGCCAAGTCGACCAAGGTTGCTGTGACGACTTTTTGCCTTTGCGTCGTTCCTTGTTGAACAACAGCCACGGGCATACTGGCAGAAACGCCATGCTTAATCAACTGCTCACAAATTTGCGCCAATCCGACTAGCCCCATATAAATCACAACCGTTTGTCTGGGACGTGCCATGGAAGCCCAATCCAAATCAAGCGTGCCATCTTTGAGATGCCCAGTAATAAACAGACAGGCCTGCGCATAGTCGCGATGCGTCAGCGGAATGCCCGCATAGCTGGAAACACCATTCGCGGCGGTGATGCCTGGCACCACCTGAAAGGGCACCCCGTGCTCCATGAGCGTTTCTATTTCCTCTCCCCCTCGGCCAAAGATAAATGGGTCGCCTCCCTTGAGCCGTAGCACGCGCCTACCAGCCAAAGCCAGACTCGCCAGCAATTCGTTAATTTCTTCTTGTGGCATGGTGTGCTGGTCGCGTGCTTTACCTACATAAATCAACTCCGCATCACGGCGCACCAATGCCATCACTTCAGGGCTCACTAATTTATCATACACGCACACATCACATTGCTGCATCAAGCGCAGCGCTCTGAAAGTCAGCAGATCTGGGTCGCCAGGGCCACCCCCAACTAAAAACACCTCACCTTGTTTGGTCATAGAGGCTTCACTCTCAATCATGCCTGCCAGTAGTTCGCGTGCGGACTGCTCTTGCCCAGACAACACTCGCTCCACCACAGGGCCTTGCAATACATCTTCCCAAAATCTGCGGCGTTGCTGCGTGGTCGCAAACTTCGCTTTGACTTTTTCTCTAAACTCACCTGCAATCGAGGCAATTCTGCCGTAACCCGCAGGCAGCATGGTTTCGATTCTGGTACGGATGTAACGCGCTAACACTGGCGCATTGCCTTCACTCGATACAGCAATGATCACTGGGCTACGATCAACGATTGAGCCCATTGTAAACGTGCACAATTCAGGCGCATCGACTACATTCACAGGGATATTCATGTGCTTTGCATCGCTAGATACAGCCACATTCACCAGATGGTCATCGGTTGCCGCGATCACCAGACACGCAGCGTTTAGCTGAGTGGCATCATAGGCTGCACGGATGAGCTGGATTTTTTCAGCGGCTGCCAGCGCCTCCAACTCATGGTGAAACGCTGGAGAAACAACAGTCACTTCAGCATTGGCTTTTAGCAGCATGTTCACTTTGCGCGTGGCCACATCGCCACCGCCAATCACAACGCATAGTCGTTTTGCAATATTGTAAAAAATGGGTAACGCTTGCATGATCACCACCAGTGAGTAGAAAATGAGCTCATTTTACCTGCTGCCAGACATCTTTGGTGTGAGGTACTCGGACAAATGCGTTAAAATTAGCATCTGCATAACTCACACGCTGGCGACACACTTTGAACAAACCTAAAAAAGTTTTCATTAAAACCTTTGGCTGCCAAATGAATGAATATGATTCATCTCGAATGGCCGATATGCTGTCATCCTCTGAGGGCATGGTGGAAACACAAACGCCAGAAGATGCAGATGTGATTTTATTAAACACCTGCTCTGTGCGTGAAAAAGCCGAAGACAAGGTCTTTAGTCATTTAGGGCGGTTTATTCCGCTTAAAGAAAAAAATCCCCAATTAATTATCGGCGTTGGTGGCTGTGTTGCATCGCAAGAAGGAGAGAACATCATCAAGCGTGCACCGTATGTGGATGTTGTGTTTGGTCCACAAACTCTGCACCGCCTGCCAGAGATGATTAAGCAGCGGCAAGCCAGCCGCACCTCGCAAGTGGATATCAGCTTTCCTGAAGTTGAAAAGTTTGACCATTTGCCTCCGCCACGCATTGAGGGTGCCAGTGCGTTCTTGAGCATTATGGAGGGTTGCAGCAAATATTGCAGCTTTTGTGTCGTGCCTTATACGCGTGGCGAGGAAGTATCTCGCTCATTTGCAGATATATTGACTGAAGCGATACAACTCGCGGAACAAGGTGTGAAAGAAGTCACGCTGCTGGGACAAAATGTCAATGCTTATCGGGCTGAATATGATGGCGTTGAAGCCGACCTGGCCATGCTGATCGAAACAATTGCCGAAATCCCGCAAATCGAACGTATCCGCTTTACCACCAGCCACCCCAATGAAATGAATGACAGGCTGATTCACTGCTTTGCCAGCATTCCAAAACTCGCGGCACAGTTACATTTGCCCGTTCAGGCTGGCAGCGACCGCATCCTCATGGCCATGAAGCGTAATTACACGGGATTACAGTTCAAATCGATTATTCGCAAACTCCGTGCAGCCAATCCTCACCTTACATTTACTTCTGATTTTATTATCGGCTTCCCTGGCGAGACAGAAGCTGATTTTGAAGCGACAGTAAAACTCATGCAGGATGTAGGTTTTGATGCCAGCTTCAGCTTTTTGTATAGTCCGCGACCAGGCACGCCAGCCGCTTTTTTAAAAGACGACACGCCAGAGAGCGTGAAGTTAGCCAGATTAAATAAACTGCAAGCCATTAACGAAGCGCAGGCCAAAGCGATTTCTGAAGCCATGCTCGGCACTACACAGCGCGTGCTGGTCGAAGGACAATCATGGAAAGACGCAAATTTACTGGCAGGCAAAACCGACAACAACCGTGTGGTAGACATCGCTGGTAATGAAAGCCTGATTCACCAATTTATTTATGTAAAAATTACTGATGTGTCTAACCCACGTCGGCTTAAAGGCGAGATTATTTAATATGGAAATTACTTTAACTCCTGAAGATAACGCAAGATTAGCCAACCTCTGCGGTCCGCTGGATGAAAATATCAAACAGATTGAAACTGCGCTTGAAGTCAACATAAACCGTCGCGGCAGCACATTCAATGTGAGTGGAAAACTAGAGAACGCACGCCTAGCCGCCCAATTGATTGAAAATTTCTACATACGGGCTAAAAAACCCATAGAGTTAGAAGATATTCAATTAGGTTTGGTTGAAATAGATAAACTCAAGCCTGATGATGTGACCACAACTGCTATGCCAGTGCTCATGACACGCCGTGGTGATTTACATGGCCGCACCCCGCGTCAGGTTGCCTATTTACAGCAAATTCAGGATCACGACATCACGTTTGGCATTGGCCCTGCGGGCACGGGAAAAACCTACCTGGCTGTCGCCAGCGCAGTTGATGCCATGACGCGTGACCGTGTCAAACGCATTGTGCTGGTACGCCCTGCGGTTGAGGCTGGCGAACGCTTAGGCTTTTTACCAGGTGACTTAAATCAAAAAGTTGACCCATACTTGCGCCCGCTGTACGACGCGCTCTATGATCTGGCTGGGTATGACACCGTGAATAAAATGTTTGAACGCGGCGCAATTGAAGTGGCACCGCTGGCTTATATGCGTGGCCGCACTCTCAACCAAAGCTTTATTATTCTGGATGAAGCCCAGAATACAACGCCCGAACAAATGAAAATGTTTTTAACGCGCATAGGCTTTGGCACCAAAGCTGTTATTACAGGCGACGTTACACAAATCGACCTGCAGCGCCATCAAAAAAGCGGCTTGGTTGAGGCACAGAAAGTGTTGAAAGACATCAAAGGTATCGCCATGACGCACTTTTTATCGGGCGATGTTGTACGCCACCCATTGGTGCAAAAAATTGTTAATGCCTATGAGGCGTACGAACAGAATCAACATCCATGAAAAACCAGATTAACCCAGGCTACGAAAAGCACATGAGTGAAAGTTAGGCTGGCGTTTCACTTGTATTTGACACAGATTAATATCAAGATACACTAGACTAAAAACTATTTTTATCACTAACGTGTGATCACTGGGAAATAAAAATGACGCCAAACAGATTTAGCAAACTCATGAAGCGTGGCCTAGGCGTAGTAGAACAAACCGTGCTAATCATTATTGGCATCGCGACAATTTTCGCCGTGTTCCAGGCCATTGCCCACATCTGGCAGGCACGTGCAATTACAGTGGGCGATATTCTCCTACTGTTTTTGTACCTCGAAGTCATGTCCATGCTTAACCATTATCTGACCTCTGGGAATCTTCCCGTAAGGTATCCGCTATATATCGGCATTATTGCGCTCGCACGGTTTCTGGTATTGGATATCCACGAACTTAGTGCACAGACGATGTTTGCGTTATCTGGCTCTATCTTGCTGATTGCGCTGGCTATTTTGATTGTGCGCTATGGTCATGTGCGCTTTCCGTATAACGATGGCAATGATCCGCAATCCAAGAACGATTAACCACGTAAAACTCAGCCATACGCATGCCTAAATTACACGCTTATATTCAATTTGCCACGCAGGGAACCTCAGTACCCAGTGCCCAACTTTTACGACACTGGGCAAAAGCCGCCCTGCGCGTGGACACTGAGGTGACCATACGCATTGTGGATGAGCCAGAAGCGCGTGAGCTAAACAGCACGTACCGTGGTAAAGATTATGCGACCAATGTACTCACCTTCGCCTTAACAGAAGAACCGCATCTGATGGGCGACATTATCATCTGCGCACCTGTGGTCGAAAAAGAAGCCAAAGCGCAACACAAAGATCTCTTCGCACATTATGCCCTTTTAACTGTGCACGGCATTTTGCATTTACACGGTTACGACCACGAGACTGAAGCGCAAGCGGAACTCATGGAAGCAATAGAAACTGCAATTATCACAAAATTAGGGTATCCTTCACCTTATCTCATTACATAGGATGCCAATTACATGGCCACCGAGTCGGAAAAACCGAGTTTATTAGAACGTTTAAGCCATTTTTTACTACGCGAGCCTGAAGACCGCGAACAGCTGGTAACCCTGCTGCACAGCGCCTACGAAAACAACTTAATGGATGCTGATTCGCTTGCCATGATAGAAGGCGTGTTGCAGGTAAGCGAAATGCAAGTGCGCGACATTATGATTCCGCGCTCACAAATGGATGTCATTGACATCACCACCCCTCCAGAAGCCTTTATTCCGCATGTCATTGAAACCGCCCATTCACGCTTTCCCGTGATAGAGGACAATAAAAACGATGTCATTGGCATTTTATTAGCCAAAGACCTGTTACGTTATTACGCGGGAGAAGACTTTGAAATACGGGACATGCTACGCCCTGCTATTTTCATCCCAGAATCCAAACGCTTAAATGTGCTGCTAAAAGAGTTTCGCAGCAACCGCAACCATATTGCCATTGTCGTTGATGAGTATGGCGGCGTGGCGGGGATGGTCACCATTGAAGACGTGCTGGAACAAATCGTTGGCGATATTGAAGATGAGTACGATTACGATGAGGATGAAGATAACATTATCCAGAATGCAAACGGGCAGTATCGTGTCAAAGCATTGACTGAGATTACAGATTTCAATGAAACCCTAGGCACAACATTAAGTGATGAAGAGTTCTCAACGATTGGTGGCTTGGTGGTAAGTCAATTTGGTCATCTGCCTAAGCGTAATGAAGAGATCACTTTTAATGGCTTGCACGTTAAAGTGCTGCGCGCTGATAGCCGACGCTTACATAGCATAATGGTGGAAATACTTAAACCACTCACTGAAGAAACTTCTGAGTAACGGAACTAAAGCGCTTAATTTGTTTCATAGTAGTCACTATGCACGTCATTTCACTCACTCTGACTCACGTTCACTGGGGCACCATATGAAACTTTTAATTGCAGCTTGGTTTGTTGTTATTCAGACTTTTTTTGTTCAGGTCACTTTCGCTAATGAGGCAACGTCGCCTGAGAAGGAGATTCCCATCTCCGAGCAGGCTTTTGTAAAGTCAATCAACCAATTTAGTAAGGCCGATATTATTCAGCAATTTGGTGAGCCTGCAAAAGCGGATGATGTCAAAATCAAAGGCACCGATAAGATCGTTGCTTCTATCTGGCTATATCACTTTATTAATACGACTGAAGACGGCACTTATTATCCAACCACCGAGCTGGATTTTATTGACGACAAGGTGGTGATGGTCGCTTTTTTAAATAACGATGGCACTGAGACTGAAATGCCAGTTCAGGAATACAGCATTCCTGTGCAGTAACACAAAAGGGCGATAAGCCCTTTTGTGTTTTAACGATGTCACTTTAAGGCTATTTCTTTAACGCGTCTCTGATTTCGCGCAACAGAACCACATCTTCAGGCGTAGGCGCTGGCGCAGGTGCAGGCTCTGCCCTTTTAAGGCGATTCATTTGCTTGACCAGCATAAAGATCACAAATGCCAGGATCACAAAGTTAATTGAAATCGTTAAGAAGTTACCGTATGCCAGCATCGGCACCCCGGCCTCTTTTAACGCGGCATAAGTGCCAGCATTGCCTTCAGGTACTTCTGCCAACGCAATAAACAAATTACTGAAATCCACACTCCCAATAATTCTGCCGATTAAAGGCATAATGACATCGCCTACCAGAGAATCAACAATCTTGCCGAATGCCGCACCAATAATCACACCTACAGCCAAATCCATGACGTTGCCTTTTAGGGCAAACTCTTTAAACTCTGAAGCAATGCTCATACACTCTCTCCCATGATGAATATTAAGGTTATCTTTCAATACTTACTTGACAAGTTTAACTTACTTGCCAAGTTTAACTTAAGTTACCAAGTTCAATAGTGGCGTTATCTGCACGCAGTGTCAATCTGCTAACATTGATTTGACATGATAAATATGTAAATTTTTGTTATCCAGATTGCTAACAGGCTACAATTCTGTCCATGACACCATTTATTCAGCATAAATCACTGCGCCTCACCTGCCTGCTTATTCTGGGGGCATGTTGCGTTCTAGGCTTTGCCCCATTTTATCAATACGCCGCCAGCATACTCTCTGTTGCTGGCTTATGCTTTTTTTGGCAAAAAAGCATAAGTCCTAGAGAAGCCGCAGTAGATGGCTTTGTTTATGGCTTAGGCTTATTTGGCACAGGCATTTACTGGATTTATATCAGCCTACATGACTTTGGCGGCATGCCCAGTTTCATGGCAGGGCTTTCCACCTTCCTACTGGCTGCATTCATGGCGCTGTTTACTGGTGCTATCGGCGCGCTCAGCAAGCAACTGGCACGGGACAATAAAAAAGTCATGTTAATAGCCATCCCTCTGATTTGGGCGTTATCTGACTGGAGCAGAAGCTGGATTTTCACAGGATTTCCGTGGCTGAGCATGGGTTACAGCCAGATACCTAACAGCCCCGTTGCAGGCTATTTACCCATAATTGGGATATATGGCGTTTCGGTTATCAGCGTATGGGTCGCCAGCTTGGTTGCCTACTGGTTTACAGTAACGCCAGACCATCAAACTGTGAAAAAGCGCTACGTCTTCATCAGCATCCTCTCTATTATATTGACAGGAGCTTTATTAAAACAAATCAGCTGGACAAAAGCCGCAGGCGTGCCAACCACCGTGAGCCTGTTGCAGGGAAACATTCCGCAAGACATCAAGTGGGATCCTGACACCGCTGCGCAGACTATGCTGCAATATACGCACATGGCGGAGCAAAGCAGCGCCAAGCTGATTATCATGCCAGAAACGGCATTGCCTGTGATTGCGAGTGAACTTCCCGCCGAGATAAAATCACGCTTACTGCAACATGCAGTCAAGAATGACAGTGACATTCTGATTGGCATGGTTGAGCGTGAGCAAGGTGAATATTTTAATAGCGTGCTTAATATTGGTGTCAGCCAGAATTCGGCTTACCGTAAATCACATCTGGTACCTTTTGGCGAATTTATTCCATTTAAAACGATATTCGGCTGGATATATCGCGACTGGCTCAACATGCCGTTAAGCGACCTGTCACGCGGTAACAAACACCAATCCCCCATGCAGGTTGCGGGAGAAAAAGTGGCCATCAATATTTGCTACGAAGATGTCTTTGGTGAAGAGATTATCCGCCAGCTACCTGCTGCGACATTGCTCGTCAATGTGAGCAACGACGCCTGGTATGGCAACTCCTTTGCGGCCGACCAGCACATGCAATTCTCACAGGCACGCGCGATGGAAACTGGCCGTATGATGCTACGTGCAACCAATACTGGCGCTACCGCAATCATTAGCAATCAAGGAAAAATCATTGCGCATGCGCCACATTTCAAGCAAACCACGTTGGATGGCACAGCACAAGGCTATACAGGCATGACCCCCTATATATTATGGGGAAACTGGCCCATCGTGACATTCTGCTTATGCCTGATCGTTTTTTTATGGCGCCGCAATCGTTCAGTTCACATACAAAACCTATGACTTGCGTGGAAAACAAAGTAAAATTCGCATCTTCGCCCATTTAAATCGACAACAATTTAACCAATATCATGGCTTTGACATTTCAAGAGATTATTCTCACCCTGCAAAAATACTGGAGCGACAAAGGATGTGCGCTACTGCAATCTTACGACATGGAAGTAGGCGCGGGCACTTCACACACTGCCACGTTTTTGCGTTCACTCGGTCCTGAGCCATGGAAAGCGGCCTATGTCCAGCCTAGCCGCCGCCCGAAAGATGGTCGTTATGGTGAAAACCCGAATCGATTGCAGCATTACTATCAGTTTCAGGTAGTGCTAAAACCGGCGCCAGCAGATATTCTGGAACTATATTTAGGATCGCTTGAAGCACTTGGTTTCGACCTCAAAAAGAACGATATCCGCTTTGTGGAAGATGACTGGGAAAACCCGACACTAGGCGCATGGGGCTTGGGCTGGGAAGTATGGCTCAACGGCATGGAAGTCACCCAGTTTACCTATTTTCAACAGGTGGGCGGCATTGACTGCCGGCCAATCACCGGCGAAATCACATACGGTTTAGAACGTCTGGCCATGTACCTGCAAGGGGTGGACAACGTGTACAACCTGACGTGGACAGAAGGCTTAAGCTACGGTGACGTGTACCTGCAAAATGAGCAGGAACAAAGCGCCTACAACTTTGAACACTCCGATGCGGACTTCCTGTTCACTGCGTTCAACGCACATGAAAAACAAGCCAAACATTTAATGGAAAATCAACTGGCATTACCCGCCTACGAACAAGTGCTGAAAGCTGCCCATACATTCAACCTGCTTGATGCACGTGGCGCAATCTCGGTGACTGAGCGCGCCGGCTACATTGGCCGCATCCGCAATCTGGCGCGTTCAGTCGCTGCCAGCTATCTGGATAGCCGCGCCAGACTGGGATTCCCGATGGCACCGAAAGACTGGGCAGATGAAGTGTTGGCCAAGCTAGAAAAAGATAAGAAGGTTGCCTAAGAAAATGTCGCAAAATAATCTATTAGTAGAACTATTCGTAGAAGAGTTACCGCCTAAAGCGCTAAGAACATTGGGGTTTTCATTCGCTCATACAATTGCGGAAGAACTCAAAAAGCTTGGATTGATTAATTCCATAATATTTGACGATCCGTTAGCTAAGAATCGAGAAAGTCGTACTAGTAACGCAGACGAGTCACTTGTGTTAGCCTATGCAACACCTCGCCGTCTCGCTGTACATATCACCGCTGTCGCAAGTCAGGCTGCTGACAAACAAATCTCGCAAAAACTCATGCCGGTCAGTGTAGGCCTGGATGCAAACGGCAATGCCACACCTGCGCTTATCAAGCGCCTGAACGGCATGGGCATGGATGAAGCCGCAGTTTCGCAGCTGACCAGACAGATGGATGGCAAAAACGAAGCGTTGTTTCTGGAAGTCACACAAAAAGGTGCGACACTGACTGAAGGTTTACAAAAGGCAATTGAAGAAGCCATCCAGAAACTGCCGATTCCTAAAGTCATGACTTATCAACTGGCAGATGGCTGGAGCGACGTCAAATTTGTGCGTCCTGCACATAGTCTGATTGCCCTACATGGCAATGCAGTCATCGCCATCAGCACTCTCGGCTTAAATGCTGGCAACCAGACGCAAGGCCACCGTTTTGAGGCCGCCGCTAGTGTTATCTCCATCAAAAACGCTGACAGCTACGCTGAGCAACTCAAAACCGAAGGCGCCGTCATTGCCAGCTTTGCCGACCGCCGTGCAGAAATCGTAAAGCAGCTTAACGATGCTGCCGCAAAACAGGGTTTGAAGCCGATTGAAGATGAAGCACTGCTGGACGAAGTCACCGCACTGGTCGAGCGTCCGAATGTATTGCTTGGTCAATTTGAAGAAATTTATCTGGAAGTACCGCAAGAGTGTCTGATTCTGACCATGAAGGCGAATCAGAAATATTTTCCGTTGCTGGACGTTAATGGCAAATTGACCAACAAGTTCCTGATCGTTTCCAATATCAATCCAGCTGACCCCAGCGCAGTGATTGGTGGTAACGAACGCGTGGTACGCCCACGGCTGGCAGACGCCAAGTTCTTCTTCGACCAAGACCGCAAAAAAACACTAGAATCACGCATCTCCAGCCTGAATAAAGTGGTTTACC
>JAQTXW010000031.1 GCA_028688575.1 Methylotenera sp.
TTAACCCCCCTAAAGAGTCGTTCGAGACCAGGACGTTGATAGGACGGATGTGGAAGCGCAGTAATGCGTTAAGCTGACCGTTACTAATTGCTCGTGAGGCTTGATCCTATAACCTTAAAACTTGAAGTAATTCAAAGATTAATGGTTGTTTTAAAGCTAGATATTGTAGTCATACCCATTTGAATTAATGTGAAAAACATCAAAGACTTTACTTCTTCCAGTTTGTTACAGACGCCTCATGCAAATGAGACGGCAACACAGCATTTCTGCTGATGAAAACCCAATAGGGTCAAAACATCAGTGATACCAGTTATGCTTGGCGGCCATAGCGGTTTGGACCCACCCCTTCCCATCTCGAACAGGGCCGTGAAACGAACCAGCGCCAATGATAGTATGCTCTTCGCATGCGAAAGTAGGTCACTGCCAAGCTATTTATTGATACTAAAAACCTCCCTCGCGGAGGTTTTTTAGTTTGTGCGCTACCATCCACAACTTCCGCAGTGCACGCCTTGCACGATCAGTGTCCTTCGGCGAGGTTTAACTTAACTATGTCAATCGACTTGGCGCTAGGGGTGCTTTGGTTGAACACACAGATTTGGTTTTGACCGATAATTGTTCTGCAATGGCCTTGTCGCTGTATGGTTAGTCTATTGAATGATGTGCTCGATTTGTACTTTTGATTTTAGAAGGCGAATTTAAGCAGTTAGTGTTTCCAATTCATTGAATTGATTGGTATAATGAATGATAGTGTTTGATGGGCTTTGAGCCCATTTTTTGTTTCTGCAACTTACGTAATTGTTAGTCTGGTTATAAGTTTTTAAATGTGAGGGGTTGTCGTTCATGCAGGATTTGCATACATTGATAGAGCAGTCGGTCAGTCAATTAGGCTATGAGCTGGTTGATTTGGAGATTTCTAATCGTGGCAAGTTGCTGCGTGTGTTTATCGATAAGCTCACTCCGTCAAGTAGCAGGGATAGTGTGACGATAGATGACTGTGTGTTAGTAAGCAATCAGTTGGGAAATTTGCTGGCGGTAGAGCATGAAATCGATTACGACCGTCTGGAAGTTTCTTCGCCTGGCATGGATCGTGTGTTAAAAAAAGAATCGGATTTTGTCAGGTTTATCGGCGAGCGTGCTTCGATAAAGCTGCGTGTGGGTATCAAGGATGAAGGCGAAAACACGACGGCAACCACATTGCCTAGAAAGACATTTTTGGGCGTTATAAAAGGCGTTGAGGGCGGGAAGCTATTGCTGGAATTTGAGGGCATAGAGTACCCTATGGCAATCAGCAATATTGATAAAGCACGGCTGAGCCCAGTATTCTAAAGTAATCTTTTTTATTGTAAGAGTTTAATAAAATATGCAGTCAATCTGCAATATATAGTCGGAGATATAAAATGAGTCGTGAAATTTTATTGTTGGTAGATGCCTTGGCGCATGAGAAGAACGTGGGTAAAGACGTGATCTTTACTGCGCTAGAGCTTGCATTGGCATCAGCAACCAAGAAAAAACATCATGATGACGCTGACGTGCGGGTGCAAATCGACCGTGAGACAGGTGAATATCAAACTTTTAGACGTTGGCAATATGTTGATTATGACTTGCTGGAGAATTCTGCCTATCAGATTGATGAGGAAGATGAACGTTCTAAAGGTTTGGAAATCGGTGATTATTATGAAGAGCCATTAGAGAATATTGAGTTCGGTCGTATAGGCGCGCAGGCTGCAAAGCAGGTGATTTTGCAAAAAGTACGTGAAGCTGAACGTGAGCAGATTTTGCAGGACTTTTTGGCGCGCGATGAAAAACTAGTCACTGGTGTGATTAAGCGCATGGAAAAGGGTAATGCGATTATAGAAGTAGGGCGTATTGAGTCTGTTTTACCACGTGAACAGATGATTCCAAAAGAAAACTTGCGCGTAGGTGATCGTGTGCGCGCTTACTTGTTGCGTGTCGAGCGTAGCGGACGTGGCCCGCAGTTGATTTTGTCACGGATTACGCCAGAGTTCTTGATTCGACTCTTTGAATTGGAAGTGCCTGAAATCGAAGAGGGGTTGTTGGAGATTCGCTCAGCTGCGCGTGATCCTGGCCTGCGTTCTAAGATTGCGGTAAAAAGTAACGATCAGCGTTTGGACCCCGTTGGTACATGCGTGGGTATGCGCGGTTCACGCGTGCAGGCGGTGACAGGTGAACTGGGCGGCGAGCGTGTTGATATCGTGCTATGGAGCATGGAGCCAGCGCAGTTTGTAATTAACGCGATGTCACCAGCAGAGGTGTCAAGTATTGTGGTGGATGAAGATGCGCACAGTATGGATGTTGTGGTTGAAGAGGAGCAGTTGGCGTTAGCAATCGGCCGAAATGGTCAGAATGTACGCTTGGCATCAGAGTTGACAGGCTGGGCAATCAATATTTTAACGGTAGATGAAGCGGCCAAGAAGAATCAGGAAGAATATGCAAATGTGAGTCATTTGTTTATGGAAAAACTGGATGTAGATGAAGAGGTGGCTGAGATTTTGGTCCAGGAAGGCTTTAGCACTTTGGAAGAAATTGCCTATGTGCCTTTGGCTGAAATGAACGAAATTGAAGCATTTGACGAAGATACTGTTGAAGAATTGCGTAAGCGTGCACGTGCCGCTTTGCTAACGGAGGCAATTGCCAAAGAAGAAAAAGTGGAAGAAGCGGCTGAAGACTTGCTGACATTAGAAGGCATGGATGATATGACAGCGCACTTACTGGCCTCTAAAGGTGTTTCTACCATGGATGATCTAGCAGAGCTGGCAATTGATGAGTTGGTAGAGCTGACTAACATGGATGAAGAGCGTGCGAAGGCATTGATAGTAGCGGCCCGTGCGCCTTGGTTTCAATAAGAGTCCTTGTGATTACAGGCTAGAGATGGTTCTGGCTTGTTAAGCGCATTAATATAGAAGTAGCAAGCGGTAATGCCAGGTAATCAAGCCTGGAAAAGAAGAATACTGGAGTAACGATATGGCACAAACAACCGTAGAACAATTTGCTGGCGAACTAAAGCTGCCAACGGCATTGTTATTAGAACAGCTTAAAAGTGCTGGCGTGCATAAGACAAGTGCGGATGACCAATTAAGTGAAACTGACAAAACTGCGCTATTAGATCATTTGCGTAAAGAGCACGGCACGGTCGCAACGAAAAGCAAAATCACATTAACGCGCAAATCAAGTACTGAAATTAAGAAAACAGACAATACTGGCAAGGCGCGCACGATACAAGTAGAGGTACGTAAAAAACGCGTCATTGAGCAGCGAGAAGAGTTAGCCCCAGCGTCTTTAGAAGAGGTCGAGCTTGCCGCACCAGCGCTTGAGGAAACATCTCTTGAGTCTAATGTCTCAGATGTGCAGGAGCACGCACCTGTCGTTGAGGCGCCAATTGCAGAAGTTGCGGCGGATGAAACAGCAATAACCAGAGTCGCTGAAGTGGCAGAAGTGGCTGCGCCAGTAGTTGATGAAACTGCACATGAAGAAAAGGCGCCTGCTAAACCGCAAACCATTAGCCGTAAGGATTTGTTAGGTGCAGATGAAATCGCCCTGCGCGAGCAAGAGGCTAAGCGCCATGCTACCTTGCTGGCGTTACAGGCTGAAGATAAGCGTAAAAAAGAAGAGTTGGTAAAAAGACGCTTGGAAGAAGAGGCCAGAAAACAGGCTGAAGCAGAAGCTGCCAAAGTAAAAGCAGCTAAACTTTCAGAAGGTACCCTGCATAAACCCGCTGTGAAAGAAGGCGCAGATAAGACTCCTGCTAAAGACGCTAAAAAAGGTAAGGGTAATAACAAAGAATGGACCGATGCTGAAAATAAAAAGCGCGGCTTGAAAACGCGCGGTGATGTTACTGCGGGCAGGGCTGGATGGCGTGCGCCTAAGGGTAAGAGTCATAAGCATCACGCTGATGAAGACCAGCAACATGGTTTTATTGCGCCAACTGAAGCCATTGTTTATGAAGTGCTAGTGCCAGAAACAATTACCGTTGCCGATTTAGCGCATAAAATGTCAGTAAAATCAGGTGAAGTCATTAAAGTGCTGATGGGCATGGGCATGATGGTCACTATCAATCAGGTGCTGGATCAGGAAACAGCCATTATTCTGGTTGAGGAAATGGGGCATAAGGCAAAAGCTGCTGCACCGAATGACCCAGATGCCTTTATTGAAGAAGAGGCGCATGCGGAAGCGATTTTGGAAACACGTCCGCCTGTAGTGACTGTGATGGGTCACGTTGACCATGGTAAAACATCACTACTGGATTATATTCGCCGTAGCCGTGTGGCAACAGGTGAGGCTGGCGGCATTACCCAGCACATTGGTGCTTATCATGTGGAAACGCCGCGTGGTATGGTCACGTTCCTAGATACCCCTGGGCATGAGGCGTTTACTGCAATGCGCGCCCGTGGTGCGAAAGCGACAGATATTGTGATTCTGGTGGTTTCTGCTGATGATGGTGTGATGCCGCAAACCATAGAAGCGATTCATCATGCCAAAGCCGCAAACGTACCGCTGGTCGTTGCAATCAACAAGATTGATAAGCCAGAAGCACAGCCTGAACGAGTAAAAATGGAACTGGTCAATCATGAGGTGGTGCCTGAAGATTTTGGCGGTGACACTATGTTCCGTGAAGTTTCTGCCAAAACAGGCAAGGGGATTGATGAACTGCTTGAAGCCGTGTTGCTGCAGGCGGAAGTGCTTGAGTTACAGGCGCCCAAAAATACACCAGCCAAAGGTTTGGTGATTGAGGGGCGTTTGGATAAAGGTCGTGGTTCTGTTGCTACTATTTTAGTTCAGTCAGGTACTTTAAAGCGTGGTGATATGATTCTGGCGGGTACTACCTTTGGTAAAGTGCGTGCAATGCTGGATGAATCAGGCGTTGAAATACAGGAAGCAGGGCCTTCTATTCCTGTGGAAATCCTGGGTTTGTCAGATGTGCCAAGTGCAGGTGAAGAGGTGATTGTGCTCAATGACGAGCGTAAAGCACGTGAGATCGCATTGTTCCGTCAAGGGAAATTCCGTGATGTGAAATTAGCTAAACAGCAGGCCGCTAAGCTTGAGAATATGTTTGAGCAGATGGAGTCTGGCGAAGTGCAGACGCTGAACCTGATTATCAAATCAGATGTTCAGGGTTCTTACGAGGCGCTTTCAGGCTCGTTGCAAAAACTATCTACCAGTGAAGTAAAAGTAAACATCATTCATACTGGTGTAGGTGCAATCAGTGAGTCTGATGTGAACTTGGCTGCAGCATCAAAAGCGGTACTGATTGGTTTTAACGTGCGTGCGGATTCAGGTGCACGTAAATTGGTAGACGCGTTGGACGTGGATGTACGCTACTACAACATTATTTACGAAGCTGTGGATGAGATTAAGGCAGCGTTGAGTGGCATGCTGGCACCAGAGCAGAAAGAGCAGATGATTGGTACGGTTGAGGTGCGTGAAGTGTTCCGTATTTCTAAGGTGGGTGCAATTGCAGGTTGTTACGTACAAGATGGTATGATTAAGCGTAACTCTAGAGTGCGCGTGTTGCGTAGTAATGTCATTGTGCACACGGGAGAACTGGATTCACTCAAGCGCTTTAAAGATGATGTAAAAGAAGTGAAAAATAACTTCGAGTGTGGTTTGTCACTTAAAGGCTACAACGATATTGAAGTGGGCGATATTCTGGAGGTCTATGAAATGGTTGAAGTGGCACGTACTTTATAAATGCAAACTTCGTACCGCGGACACTCCGATTTGCAAGTGCTATACCAGTATTTGGCATGACCGCAGAATATATGAGCTAAAGCTCATTATTCGTACGTGAAAGTGCTTGCAAAGTCGCATGTCGTTCATGTGTTGTTGTAAAACATTACATGTTCGCTTACATACAAAACGAATGATGTGCTTCATTTTCTGTTTACGCCCAGCCTGATTTGTCGCACCAATCTTAATAACTTCAGCTATTTAGATTGGTAGTAATGCCCATGTCGGGTAAGATTTGCATTTATTAGGATAAGCATGGCAAAAGATTTTTCACGTAGTCACCGAGTGGCAGAGCAAATGCAGCGCGAATTGGCTGATTTGCTGATGTTTGAGGTTAAAGACCCGCGTGTGGGGATGGTCACCATTACTGCGGTGGAAGTGACTGGAGACATGGCGCATGCGAAAGTGTTTTATACCGCTGCAAAAGCCAGCGACACCATACAGCAGGGTTTGGAAAAATCGGCTGGTTTTTTGCGCACACAGGTAGCCAAGCGCATGCTGCTACGTACGGTGCCACAGCTACATTTTGTCTATGATGCCTCAATTGACAATGGCATGATGATGTCAAAACTGATTGACGAGGCCCTGGCAACAAAACCCAAGACTTGATTGATTAACTTTCACCACCAAGATTTATTCCTTTGCAGTACAAAAGACCTAAAAAACACATCAACGGCATATTGCTGCTAGATAAGCCGCATGGTTTTTCGTCCAACCAGGCGCTACAGAAAGTGAAGTGGCTGTTGCAAGCTGCTAAAGCTGGTCATACAGGAACATTAGACCCGTTGGCAACTGGACTACTACCGCTTTGTTTTGGTGAAGCAACTAAGTTTGCACAGTATCTGACCGACGCAGATAAGACCTATATTGCAACCATCAAATTTGGTGAGTGCACCACAACTGGCGATGCTGAAGGCGAGGTTGTGTCTACACAGCCTGTATTGTGTAATTTTCAGCAAGTCAATGAAGCGTGTCAGAAGTTTACGGGCAAAATTAGCCAAATACCCCCGATGTATTCTGCGCTGAAGCATGAAGGCAAGGCACTTTATGAGTATGCACGTGCTGGTGTCGAGATAGCGCGCGAAGCGCGTCAAGTTACCATCCACGCGATTGGCCTCGATCGTTTTTCTGGCGATGTGGCAACGATTACTGTGCGTTGCAGTAAAGGCACATATATCCGCACCTTGGCTGAAGATATTGGGTGCGCACTGGGATGTGGTGCTCATCTTATCGCACTGCGCAGGACTGAAACGGCAGGCTACAATATTGATCAGGCCATTACGCTGCAGGTGTTTGAGGCGATGACAGATGCAGAGCGCCTGGCCTGCCTCGCGCCGCCAGACAGTGCCATCAGCGAGTTCCCTGCGGTGACCTTGAGTCATGACAGTGCGTTTTATTTAAGGCAGGGTCAGCCTGTATGGCGAGCAGGTGTTATACCAAGCGGCTTGTTAAGGTTGTATGATGAGTCACAGGACTTTTTAGGGGTTGGGGAGTTGCAAAGTGATGGGAAAATAGCTCCTAAGCGCTTGATACAAAAAATAAATAATGATGAGCTTGCGAAGAAATAGCTTGTGAATAAAGTCACTTATCACTATAATGCGCGATTCATGTAAATGAATGTATTGGCGGTTATATTTAGGCTGCCTTTATATTGACGCAAAACATCTAAATATTTTAGGAAAAAGTTATGGCAACTACAGCACAAGATACCGCAAAAATCATCGCTGAATATCAGCGCTCAGCTAACGATACAGCAAGCCCAGAAGTGCAAGTGGCTTTGTTAACAAATCGAATCAGCTATTTAACCGAACATTTTAAATCTAACAAAAAAGACAATCACTCACGTCGTGGTTTGTTGGCTTTGGTAAGCCAACGCCGTAGTTTGTTGGATTATTTAAAACGTAAAGATGCAAGCCGTTATCAAACCTTGATTCAACGTTTGGGTCTACGTAAGTAACAGTTGTAAAAGTGCTGAAGATTTTTATTTTAGTGGCACTTTTATAATTGCTGTAAAAAGCCGATAGCATTCAGTGTGCATCGGCTTTTTTTATTGTTAGATTGCTATTGGGTAGTGAATAGCAATCTGTAGAAAAAAGGAAAAACAATGTTTAATAAAGTAACGAAAAGTGTTCAATACGGAGCGCACACGCTCACGCTTGAAACAGGCGAAATCTCACGTCAAGCCGATGCGGCAGTGTTGGTGAGTTATGGCGATACCGTAGTGTTGGTTGCTGTAACCAGCAAATCAGAAGTAAAAGCGGGTCAGGATTTCTTTCCATTGACAGTGGATTACATGGAGAAAACCTATGCCGCAGGTAAAATCCCTGGTGGTTTCTTCAAACGCGAAGGCCGTCCTTCAGAAAAAGAAACCCTCACCAGCCGATTGATTGACCGCCCACTGCGCCCATTGTTCCCAGAAGCTTTTTATAACGAGGTTCAAGTCGTAGCGACAGTGCTGTCCTCTGACCCTGAGATTGATGCGGATATTCCTGCGATTATCGGCGCTTCTGCAGCGATGTCGTTGTCAGGCATTCCATTCTATGGTCCATTGGGTGCGGCACGCGTTGGTTATATTAATAACGAGTATGTATTAAATCCAACTAAAGCACAGTTGGAAGAAACCGAATTGGATTTGGTGATTGCGGCGACTGAAACTGCCGTGATGATGGTGGAATCTGAAGCGAAAGAGTTATCAGAAGAAGTGATGTTGGGCGCGGTGGTCTATGGCCATGAACAAATGCAAGCCGTGATTAAGCTGATTAGCGAATTGGCTGCGGAAGCCGGCAAAGATGCTTGGGACTGGGTTGCCCCAGAGCCAGATACTGCATTGATTGAAAAAGTGGCAGCATTAGCTGCTACAGATATTAATGCTGCATTCCAAATTAAAGCAAAAGGCGCACGTTCAGCTAAATTGGACGAAATTACAAATCGCGTATTAGGCGAACTGATTACTGAAGAAACATCAACAGCTGAAGCCAATAAAATTAAAAATGAACTCTTTAATTTAGAGGCTAAAACAGTGCGTAGCCAGATTCTAAATGGCGAGCCACGTATTGATGGCCGTGACACACGTACAGTGCGTCCAATCAGCATTCGTACTGGCGTCTTGCCACGCACGCATGGTTCTGCATTATTCACGCGTGGCGAAACGCAAGCCTTGGTCGTTGCTACGTTGGGCACAGGCCGTGATGAGCAAATTATCGATGCGCTGCAAGGTGAATATAATGACCGCTTTATGCTGCATTACAACATGCCTCCATATGCTACTGGTGAAACAGGTCGTGTAGGTACGCCTAAGCGTCGTGAAATTGGTCATGGTCGTTTAGCAAAACGCGCGTTAATTGCTGCATTGCCTGCCAAAGAAGACTTCGATTACACCATGCGTGTGGTTTCTGAAATTACCGAATCCAATGGATCAAGTTCAATGGCTTCAGTGTGTGGTGGTTGTTTAGCATTGATGGATGCTGGTGTACCAATGAAAAATCATGTGGCAGGTATCGCCATGGGGTTGATTAAAGAAGGTAACCGTGTGGCTGTGTTAACCGATATTTTAGGTGATGAGGATCACTTAGGTGACATGGACTTTAAAGTGGCGGGTACAGAGAATGGTATTACTGCACTTCAAATGGACATCAAAATCACAGGGATTACTACGCAAATCATGCAGGTTGCGCTAGCGCAAGCTAAAGAAGGCCGTACACATATTCTGGGAATCATGAAGCAGGCGGTTAGCGGTGCAAATACAGAGATGTCACAATTTGCACCTCGCATCATCACCATGAAAATCAATCCTGAGAAAATCCGTGATGTGATCGGCAAGGGTGGTGCAGTGATTCGTGCATTGACTGAAGAAACGGGCACAACCATTGATATTGATGATGATGGTACAGTGAAGATTGCCTGCACTAGTTCAGAGCAAGGTGCAGAAGCGCAACGTCGTATTGCAGAAATTACAGCAGAGGTTGAAGTAGGGCAAACTTACGAAGGTACAGTGATTAAGTTGTTGGATTTTGGCGCGATTGTTACTTTGCTTCCAGGTAAGGATGGTTTGCTGCATATTTCACAAATCGCACATCAACGCGTAAATGCTGTGGGTGATTTCTTGAAAGAAGGCGATCTGGTGAAGGTTAAAGTTGTCGAAGCTGATGAGAAAGGTCGTGTGCGTTTAAGTATGAAAGCGTTGATCGACCCGCCAGCAGTTGAACCTAAAGCTGAAACTGAAGCTGACGAATAGTATAGCAATAGACTTATTCGTAGTAGAGAACAAAAAGCCCGCGCTAGCGGGCTTTTTGTTCTGTAATGTATGGAGGCGTTTTTAGTTGCAGTGACTGCTGCAAACGCACAACTTAAAGAAAAACTAAGGCTACTTGGCTACTTGGCGCTCTCTTAATTCATCCAGAGTTTTGCAGTCGATGCATAAAGTGGCAGTAGGACGTGCTTCTAAACGTTTTAACCCAATTTCAACGCCACAACCTTCACAATAGCCATACTCATCGTTATCGATATTACGTAATGTGTCATCAATTTTCTTAATCAGTTTGCGTTCGCGGTCGCGGTTGCGCAACTCAAGCGTCATGTCAGACTCCTGACTAGCTCTGTCATTGGGGTCTGCAAACATGGTAACTTCGTCTTGCATCGTATGCACGGTGCGGTCAAGCTCGTCACTTAATTCAGTTTTCCAGTCGTTTAGAATTTTTCTAAAATGGTTAAGCTGCGCCTTGCTCATGTATTCTTCATCAGGTTTTGGCTGATAAGGCGTGAAATGTTTACTAATGACATCTGCCATAATTGATACCTAAATTACTAAAAAATTAAAATGACTAAAATTCAACCTCAATACTGCTGATTATAAAATCAGCGCATGAGTGTACACTGATTAATGGATTCATGCAAAATCATCGTTATCAAAGGGCTAACGATATAAATTATTGGCTCATTTTGCTAAGTTCGGCTTGGTTTTGCTTAGTTTCGCAAAGCTCAAGTGAAAGTAAAGTATTTTCCATGAGTGTTGCGACGGTCATTGGCCCTACACCGCCAGGTACGGGTGTAATCCATCCCGCACGATCCTTGGCTGCGTCAAAATCTACATCACCACAAATGCGGCCATCAGCTAAACGGTTAATGCCAATATCAATCACGATGGCGCCAGACTTAACCCATTCGCCTTTAATCAATCCTGGCTTTCCTGCGGCAGCAACGATTAAATCAGCGCTTGCAACAACTTTAGCTAAATCTTTAGTGTGGCGATGGCAACTAGTCACCGTGCAGCCTGCCAGCAGAAGCTCCAGACCCATGGGACGTCCCACGTGGTTGGACACGCCCACTACAACAGCATCTAATCCCATCAGCTCAATACCGCTTGCTTGTAACATTTTAATCACACCGAAAGGCGTGCAGGAACGCAACGTAGGCTGGCGTACTGCCAGTCTACCAATGTTATAAGGGTGAAAGCCATCTACATCCTTCTCTGGGCTAATGCATTCAATTACACGCTCGTCTTTAATATGCGCAGGTAACGGTGACTGCACCAGAATGCCATCAATAGTATCATCTTCATTAAGCTGCTGAATAAGTGCCAGCAACTCAGCTTCTGTGGTTGTCGCTGGCAAATCATAAGCAACTGAGCGAATACCAACCTTCTCGCAGGCTAGACGTTTATTTCTAACATAGATTGAAGATGCAGGGTCTAGGCCGACCAGAATAACAGCCAGCCCTGGCGCACGCTTATTTGTTTGTAAGCGTAGTTTGATACGCTCTTTAATAGAGTTTAATAAATTCTCTGCAATCGCCTTGCCATTAATTATTTGTGCGGTCATTGGAGTGTCTGAATATAAAATTCACGTAATATGTAAAATAAAATGTAATTTTAACATATAGCAATTGACCTGGAGGCCAGTTTTGGTTATATTACTGCCTCTTCGGCGTGTAGCGTAGCCTGGTAGCGCGCCTGCTTTGGGAGCAGGATGTCGGGAGTTCGAATCTCTCCACGCCGACCATATAATTTAGCCCGTTGGTACGTGATATCAACGGGCTAAAGAACAAAGTCAGCCCGAAGGGCTTTGCATGAATTAATGTGAAGTCTTGTAACCAAAATCTGCCCGTAGCTCAACCGGATAGAGCACCAGCCTTCTAAGCTGGGGGTTACAGGTTCGATTCCTGTCGGGCAGGCCAGTCAGTTTTAAAGTCTCTATGGTGGCTGTAGCTCAGCTGGTAGAGCCCTGGATTGTGATTCCAGTTGTCGTGGGTTCGAGCCCCATCAGCCACCCCAATTACTTTGTTTATTTTCAGTAGATTAGATTACTTTTGATCTAACAATATCTCAGCTTGTCAAACAGCGTCCAAAACTTTCCACTAATCAGCGTCCAATTGTTTCCACTTTTTCACTCTGCTGAGCACGGCTTTTGCGGTGCTTAAAACGGTAAGATTCATTCCCCGTTTCAGCATGATATAAACTTGTTAGCTAGCATTTTGTGATTGACGTGATGACGGTCGGATGTTTATGTTCGACCACTTCCTGGTAAAACAACGCTTTATGTAAATATGCATAACAGGATTAGTTGTTGCTAAATTGTCATCCAAGTGACCCCTGGCGTTCTCTCTATTTCAACACCATTTTTAGTGGTGATGTACGTTAGGTAACAGGAGTGGACTGGGTTTGCTGGGTTTGATAACACATTAGGTGTAAATATCGCATATACATCACCATGACCAATTCTGGCAGATTTTGTGATTAAGCCTGGATGGCCTTCACGATGTAGCTTGCTTCCAATCGCGTGTGTTGCTGTGTAGTCTGATATATGAATGATTTCGGGATGCGTCTTAATTTGCGGACGCAAATCTATTAGAAGTGAGTCACATTGCACCATGTAGATTCTTCGCTCTATCTCGACACCAGGTTTATTGAAGCCTGCGTCATCCAGCAGGATTTTTTGCCAGTGGTACGCCGTTTCATACACTGTAGTTTCTATGGTATCAGCACCATACCAAACGCCAAAAGATCCGTCAGAGAATCTGCTTTGTGACGAGTTCTGGAATGGATAGCCAATCGCTGTATTCCACTCTGCTTCTTCAAATGGTCTGTCAATAATTGGCTGATGAGAATTGAATAACTTGGGTTTGGTTTCCATCTCCAGAAGCTGGGCAGCTTGCCAAGCTTCTGGGTCATCGGTCAGATCATTGAACAAATCTTCAGAGACTCTTAATGACACGATGTTTCTCGCGATATTCTGATGAATATCAGTGAGAATTAGATTGGAGAATAAGGACTCCATTAATTGCCGCGTGCGCGATCTAAGTAGCTACGCACATACAACAAACCAGGAAAGCCCATCTCTGCAATCGTCTCAATTGGAGTGTTGCCGTGCAACGCCCTGTTTTTAGTTTTCATCCAAGTGTAAGCTAACTCCGGATTTCTTGGGAAAAGTAAACGCAAGTCTTTGTGGATGGCAAGCAAGTTGCCAGCACGATCCAGCATATCTCTGCTTGCAGAGATGGCTTCACCCTTTTTATAACGTGTCAGTGCAGCTCGGTTGTCGGTGGACAAACCAAGGGCAGCAAGCTTTTCTTCGGTGGTTAGGTTCCAAAGCTCAAACATTTTGAGGAGCATAGGCGTGATTTTTGAACGGTCTATCTCCATTCCTCTACCTGCTGATGCTGTTTGTGTGGCGGCCATCATCCTCTCCGATTGTATAAATGCAACATAATATGTTTTAATTATTACACATTGTGTTTGTAAATGTAAACACTTTTATATGCGGATATTGTTCGATAATTCAGGTGGGAAGTTGATGCAATCGAGGGTAGCACTAACGGTGGCACATACTTTTGGAGTAGTACGCTACAATGTGCTTGTAGACCTTGATTAACGCTGACTTGAAAAAATATGGGGTAGAACCCCATCAGCCACCCCAATACCCTTGCACCAGTAAAATGAGGATCTCCAACTGAGTGCAGGTCAAAAACTTCAGTAATGATTGATTTAGTTTCCATCCATACCTTACATTAACCGCTTGATTCCAGCGTAAGCAGGTTTTGCAGCAGGTGATGCCTTGAATCAACCAGAGTGTTTTGTCATGATGTTGTTAATTGTTTGCAGATGTGGGTTAAATCTTTACTCGCAATCATGTCGTTGGCAAATAGATTGATAGATTAGCCCAATAAGGCTATAGTAATGACGAACGCAGTGGTTATCTAATTTAATAATAAAAGGTTTTTTTAATGGCAGCGCTACGTCCAGTACTCATGGTGATTGATGATGACCCATTAATTACCGATACCCTACATTTTGTGTTGAGCAAGCATTTTGAAGTCTGCGTTGCAGAGTCTTACGCGCAGCTCAAAAGCTTGCTCCAGCAGTTGGATACGCCGCCCGCTCTGGCTTTGGTTGATTTGGGTTTGCCGCCTAATCCCCACACCCCAGAAGAGGGTTTTAAGGTCATCAGTGCGCTACTGACACATTCCCCTACCATTAAAATTCACGTGCTCTCTGGTCAAAGTGACGATGCAAACGTTAAGCGTGCGCTCACATTGGGTGCGGTGGATTTTATTGCTAAGCCTTGCGATGTGGAAAAGTTGAAAGACATGCTGTTGAATGCACTCCGTGTGCAGGATGTCGAGCTCAACGAGATGAAGGTGGAGCAGGAGCATGGTGGCCTGCTGGGTGAAAGTTTGCCGATTCAGGCTTTGCGTATGCAGATTAAGCAGTTTGCCGACTCTCCATTCCCTGTGCTGATTGAGGGGGAGTCTGGCAGTGGTAAGGAGCTAGTTGCGGGCAGTTTTCACTATGCGAGTCAGCGCATGCTGCACCCCTATTTATCAATCAATTGCGCCGCGGTTTCTCCTTTGCTGGCAGAGTCTATTTTGTTTGGGCATGCCAAAGGCGCATTTACTGGTGCGGTAGCTGCACATTCGGGGTATTTTGAAGATGCGGCTGAAGGCACGCTATTTTTGGATGAGATTGGTGAACTGCCACTTGAGTTGCAGGCTAAGTTGTTGCGTGTGCTGGAAAATGGTGAATATCAGCGTATAGGTGAGACGCAAACCCGTAAAAGTCGCGCACGTATTGTGGCAGCAACTAACCGAGATTTGCGTGCAGAGGTGCGCGCAGGTAAGTTTAGGTCAGATTTGTATCATCGTTTGAGTGTGTTTACCGTACAAGTGCCCCCGTTAAGAGAGTTGGCTGAAGATAAGCATTTACTGCGTAAGCATTTTACCGATTTTTACGCACAGCAGATTGGTAAAGCGCCCTTTGATTTGGACGCTAAGGCACAAGCAGCATGGCTGGATTATGCATTTCCTGGCAATGTGCGCGAATTAAGAAACGTAGTGATTCGCCTAATTGCCAAGTACGCGGGAAAAACGGTTAAAGAGCTTGAGTTAATGGCTGAGTTTGACCTAAATGCCCCAGATTTTTCAGGTGACCAGATTGACTTTAATGACGAGGCGAGTTTAATGGTGCAGGCTCAGCGCCACTTGCAGCGGCAGGCTAATGTGAGTTTGGATGCCGTGCTTAAAACCTGGGAGCGTGCTTATATCGAGGCAGCATTGAAAATAACGCATGGTAATTTGAGCCAGGCAGCAAAATTGTTAAATGTGAACCGCACCACACTGTATAGCCGCATGAATACAGGGGATGAGAATTAACTCATCTGGGCGCGACTTCACACACAAAAGTTAACAAATATCACCATCAGGTGTCGTTTCATAATGGCTTCGCTATCAGATTTTTGCGATTTCACACTGTTTGGCAAAAGCCCGCCAGCGCATTTTTTTGAAAATTACGTTTTGGAAGATACAGTGATGACAAAGCAACTTGCCGATGGCAATCTGAGTGTTATAAAAATTGATAAGGGCTTTTAACTTTGTATTACCCACATTTTGGCTTGAAAGAGCCTCCTTTCAGAATCACGCCTAATACAGACTTTTTTTTCTCGGGTGGTAATCGCGGTGCGATTTTAGATGCCTTGGTCTATGCCATCGTGAATGGTGAAGGCATTATCAAAGTGGTGGGAGAAGTGGGGAGTGGCAAAACCATGCTTTGCCGCATGTTGCAGACCATTTTGCCTGAAAAAATCGAAAGCATTTATTTGGCTAATCCAAGCGTCGCGCCAGAAGACGTGTTGTACGCCATCGCCTTTGAATTGCAGCTCAAACTACCTAAAAACGCAGATAGATTGAGGGTGATGCAGGAGTTGCAGGCGCATCTTCTAAAACGCCATGCCGAAGGGCGGCAGGTGGTGATTTTTGTGGAAGAAGCGCAAAGCATGCCACTTGCCACTTTGGAGGAGATTCGCTTACTCTCCAATCTGGAAACCAAGCAAGATAAGTTGCTTCAGATAGTCTTGTTTGGGCAGCCAGAGCTGGATGCTAATTTAAATCAAGAGCACATTCGCCAATTGCGTGAACGCATTACCCATCGCTTTAATCTGGGCCCGCTGCAAACTAAAGAAGTGGGCGATTATCTGATTTTTCGGTTGCGAGCGGCGGGGTATCATGGCCCGCATTTATTCACGGATGCTGCTATTAAAAAGCTTTCAAATGCAGCGCAGGGCTTGGTGCGTCGCGTGAATATCTTGGCAGATAAAGCGTTGCTGGCTGCTTTTGCTGATAATGTTTATCAGGTAACGCCTAAACATGTCAAAGCCGCCGTTCAAGACAGTGAGTTTGATGGGCAATCTGCATGGTATAAATTGCCCAACGGTCAGCGGTCTACTCAGTGGGCGCTTGTGATTTTTGTGGCGTTGCTGGCGGTAGTGCTGGCGTATTATTTAATCAATCAAACCCAGGTTACACAGCCTGCAACAACGCAAAATAGCTCTCATACGGCGAGTAATTTTCTAAACAATTCAGGCGTTAAAAAATCCTCACCTGACACACAGTCGGCCGTTGCTGTAAAAAAGACCGAGCAGGCCATTAGCAAGATGGCATCGCTTGCGCAACCGCAGCAGGATAAGCCCACTTTGCCTTTAAATACACCAGTGAGTGCACCAGATGGCGGCGGGCATGTTGTAGCTAAACTGTCTTTGGCGGATATGCGCATTCGTGCCACTGAGGCGCTGTTGTTAAGTAGCCACCCTGAAACTGTCACTCTGCAAATTAAATCCGTTCCAGTTTCAGGTGGCGCTATAGGTGGCAATCAGGAGCAAGCGCTAGAGGCTGAGTTGTTGAGGCTAAGCCAGCAGGTGGAGGTGGATAATCTATTTTTATACCGCATGTCGCAAAACGGGCAACCTTTTGCAGTTATTCTGTATGGCGCATATGCTGAGCGTTCTCAAGCTTTAAATGCGCTTAAAACATTGCCTAGTGATATCAGGGCAAATCGACCTTATTTGCGAACATTGGCAGGGGTTAAAAAGGATACTCAGCAATAACACTTAAAAAACCTTGTAACTTATTGTTGTGATTTGTATTTTCGTGCAAAAATTGCGGTATTATGGAAAATGTAAACCAAGTGTTAAAAAAGCAATAAATTTAGGGGTAACAAGCTGTGGCAAATTACAAAAAAACCTTATCGCTGCTGTGCATGGCCTTGCTTGTCAATTTGTCTGCATGCGCGCATCAATCTAAAGTTCAGCCATCCAAAGGCCATATTGATGGGCAAAATACATCCAATGCGCCGGGTCAGGCGGGGTCAGCCACCAAAACACAGTCTGTTGCAGACATCCCTAAACCTGTTACAAACACCCCTTATCTGCCACCGCCAAAACCCAAGGCCAAAGAGCCTGTTTACAGCATTGTGGTGTATGACACGCCTGTAAAAGAAGTGCTGTTTGCCATCGCGCGTGATAGCAAGCTCAATGTGGATATTCATCCGTCGATTCAAGGGCGTGTGACATTAAATGCTGTAGATCAAACGCTCCCAGCGATTTTGGAGCGTATATCAAAGCAGGTGGATTTAACCTACCAAATTCAGAACAATGTGCTGACGTTAACCCCAGACCAACCTGTTTTAAGAACTTATAAGGTTGATTATGTGAACATGGCGCGTGATACCAAAGGATTTATAGGTGCGGCTGCAGAGATTTCCAGTACAGGACATGCGGCAAGCACGGGTGCAGGCGGCAGCACTTCTACGACGACCAGCGCAGGGAATGGCAGTAATAACAGCTCACGTACCTCGGTTACCAGTGAAAGTAAAAATCATTTGTGGGAGTCGCTCATACAAAATGTTAAGGAGTTGCTGGCAGAAACTGATAAGGAGGTTGTGGTTTCACGCTTTGGCAGTATCAATGAGCCAAGTGCTAAGAGTGCGGCCGATTCTGCATCAAATGAAAAACAAGCAGGTGCAGGCAAATCTGATAAAGAACTAAGGGAAGATCAGCGATCTGAGTATAAAACACTGTTTGCCGCTAATGTGATTGCTAATCCTGAAACTGGGGTGATTAGCGTACGCGCGACAAACAAGCAGCACGAAAAGATACAGGAATTTTTAGATAAGGTATTGTCGAGTGCAAAAAAACAGGTGCTGATTGAAGCAACAATCGTAGAAGTGCGTCTAAATGATGGGTTCCAGGCGGGAATTGATTGGAGAAGGCTTGGCAGGGCAGGTGCTGGTAGTGGATTTACGGTTAGCCAAAGTTTGAATGCAGATAATTTTAGCCCAGGGAATTTAACTACACGTGCAACAGGCACTGGTTTAGTGGCGGGCTATTTTAATCCGATTAGCCCTTTGGGTGATATCGCGGCTTCCATCAACTTGCTTAAGCAGTTTGGTGATACCAAGGTGCTTTCAAGTCCTAAACTGATGGTGCTAAATAATCAAACGGCCATACTTAAAGTGGTCGATAATTTGGTTTATTTTACGGTGCAGGCGCAGCAAACGCCGGGGACTGTCAGCAGCCAACCCTTTACCACCATTACGACCACGCCCAATACAGTGCCTGTGGGGGTTGTTATGAGCGTAACACCACAAATTAGTGACGCGAATATGGTGAATGTGAATGTGCGCCCCACGATTTCCAGAGCCGTAGGGGAAGGTGTGTTAGACCCTAATCCTTCTTTGACGATTTCTAGTCGGATTCCACAAATACAGGTGCGTGAGATGGAGTCTATTCTACAAATAAGCAGTGGCAGCACGGCTATTCTTGGTGGTTTGATGCAGGATGAAATACAGCGTAATTCTGATAGAGTGCCTGGTTTGTCCGATGTGCCAGGCGTTGGTAAGGTATTCACGGGTAGGGATGACGCTAATAACAAGACAGAGTTGGTGATTTTTTTACGCCCCACGGTTATCCCCAATGCTAGTCTCGAGAGTGATGAGCTGGCATCTTATAAGCAATTTCTTCCTTCCCAACAGTTGCAAAAAGTGCTGGAAACTGATGCTGAAAGGTAAGTAGTCTATGAGCTTGCTGATTAAAGCGCTGGAAACAGCCGAGAAAGAAAAACGCGCAGAGCAAGAAAAAAAACCGTCTGCAGGTGAAGGTGCGCTAGCGCTTGAAATAGCGCCAAAGGATAAGGCTGTGCCAGATGATGTTGCCAGTGAGGATAATGTAGTGTTTGCTGCCACTGCCGTGCCCTCTACAGCACCTTTAGCTGATGATGCTGAAAACGGGTTATCTTTAATGGATGAGGCGGGTTTAAATGAGAAAACCGTCACCAAACGGCTAGTTTCAAATAAGGCTAAAACGGATAAAGCTGCACACAATGCAGAACCAGCGAAAACAACAACCAAATCGGATGCATTTAATGCGGCAGCACTTGCCAGCTTATCTAAATTGAAATTAGAAGAGGACTCAGCAAAAGCGAATCACCAGAAAGCCGCCGCGAGTGCCTTTGTGGCTAACCATGCTGAAGCTAAGCCAAGCTCTGCGCTTGCCCTGCTGTTGCTGGGGGTGGCTGGGGCGCTGGCGGTTTGGCTTGGCTTGAAGGGTTATCAATACATTAAAGATGTCAATACACCAAGACCTCTTATTATTCAGCCAGCACCTGCCACCGCGTCTGTTGAAGCAGCACTTATTGAAAATGAGGTGACACTTGAGGTTGCTCAGAGTGATTTAGAAACGGCTGAAAGTGCAGTCAGTGAGGCTGCTGCAAATCATGAGGGCGGTGCGCCTGCTGCCTTGAGTGAAATGACAGCGGCTCCAAAGCCTAAAGTTAATGTGCAGGCGCGTGATGATGTGATTACAAGCGCGTCAGTTTTGCCCAGACAACAAATTGATGTGTTAGAAAAACAACCCCAAGCGACACGGGCGGAGGTTGCCCGTGCGCCTGTGCGTGAGCCTTTAAGGTTGGTCAGCAAGGCGCAGCCTGTTGGTGTTGATCCTCTGCTGACAGCGGCTTATGAGGCGTATACCCGAGGTGAAGATGCAACTGCTCAGCAGCAATATCGGCAAATGTTGCAGAAAGATGTGCGTAATGTGGATGCGTTATTGGGGATGGCAGCAATCGCGCAAAGACAAGGTCGGCAGGGCGATGCTGTGGGCTGGTATCAAAAGGTGCTGGAAACTGAGCCAAGAAACACCACCGCCAGGGCTGCCATTAGCCAGATTGAAGCAGATACTGACCCTGTAAGCGCAGCGAGCAGGATTAAAAATATGCTGGCTTTGCAGCCAGAATCTGCGAATTTATATGCAGCACTAGGGAATTTATATGCGGCGCAGCAGCAGTGGCCTGCAGCGCAGGAGGCTTATTTTAATGCCAGCCGCTTTGCGCCAGCTAGCGCGGATTATGCTTTTAATCTGGCGGTAAGTTTGGATCATCTAGGTAAAAGCGGGTTGGCGCTGGCGCAATATGAGCGCGCTTTAAGCCTGTTAAATGATTCAGGCACTGCGAGCTTGGATAAATCGCAGTTAGAGGCGAGAATCAGTGCACTAAAATAAACGATATTCATTTGAATCTGGATTTTTTATCGAATTTTTCTGTCGCCGATAATCAACATGCCAAAGCGTTGCAGTTGCTGTGATTGCGAGCAAGAGAATATTCAAGTGGGGTAAGTCACTGCATAAGAAATCAGGGATTAATCATGGTTAACATTAACAATCAATGTATATAGGGTTATACGCGAACAATGGCAAAGCAGGTGGAAGTAATGACAGAACAGCGTCGTAAGCTTCGCTTAGGCGAACTCATGGTGCAACAAGGGCTGATTAGTCAGGATCAGCTACGCATTGCGCTCATTGAGCAAGAGCATAATGACTTGCCGCTAGGGCGGCAGTTAGTCCGTCTTGGTTTTGTCACCGAGGCGATGGTGCGTGATACGGTGGCACATACCATAGGTACCGATAGTGTTGATTTATCTACGGTTGTGGCAGACAGGGAGGCGCTGCAGATGGTGCCGCAGGATTTCTCACGCCGATATCATCTGTTGCCAGTGGCTTATGAGGAGGCGACCAAGTCTATGGTGGTTGCCATGGCTGATATGTTTAACGTGGTAGCGCTTGACCAGTTGCGTGCCATGCTGGGTGGGCAGATTCAGTTAAAGCCAGTATTGGCAGCAGAAGCGCAACTGGAAGAGGTGATTGATCAGTTCTATGGCTATGAACTCTCAGTTGACGGAATTTTGCGTGAAATTGAAACAGGCGAGATTGATTACGACAGCTTAAGTACTGAGGATAACGAGTATACACAGCCTGTTGTACGTTTGGTTGGGGCCTTGTTGATGGATGCGGTAAAGCGGGGTGCTTCGGATATTCACTTTGAACCTGAATATGCTTTTTTACGCATACGTTACAGAATCGATGGTGTGCTACAGCAAATTCGCAGTTTGCATAAAAGTTATTGGGGTGGGGTAGCGGTCAGACTTAAAGTGGTGAGTGGTTTAGATATCGCCGAAACGCGATCGCCTCAGGATGGTCGGTTGAACATGAATTTATGCGGGCGCCCAATTGATTTTCGGGTTTCTACGCACCCAACGATACATGGTGAAAATATCGTATTGCGTGTGTTAGACCGTGAAAAGTCTATTATCCCCATGGAACGCATGGGGCTACGCGCAGAAACGCTAGAAGAACTGCGCCTGATGATGACTCGCCCTGAGGGTATTTTGATTGTGACAGGGCCGACTGGTAGTGGTAAAACAACCACGCTGTACTCGCTGCTTTCTCATCAAAATACCGAGGCGGTGAATATCATGACACTGGAGGACCCAGTGGAGTACCCCGTGACCATGATGCGTCAAACCTCGGTGGCTGAGGTGAATAAAGTAGATTTCGCCAACGGTATCCGCTCGATTATGCGCCAGGATCCTGACATTATCCTGGTGGGTGAAATTCGTGATAACGATACGGCAACCATGGCTTTTCGTGCGGCGATGACTGGCCATCAGGTGTTTAGTACCCTGCATACCAACTCAGCCTTGGGCGCGTTTCCGCGCTTGAGCGACATTGGTATTTTGCCTGATATTATGGCGGGTAATATTATCGGGGTCGTAGCACAGCGATTGGTGCGGGTTTTGTGCCCACATTGCAAGGTGAAATACGCGCCAGATGATCTGGAACGTAAGATTTTGCAAATCAAGCCCAATGCAAAGCCACAGATTTATAAGCCTAAAGGATGCAAGCACTGCAATCAGACAGGTTATCGAGGACGTATGGCGATTATTGAACTGCTGCGCATTGACCATGAGATGGATGCGCTAATTTCGCGCAGGGCGCATCTGGATGAGCTCAAAAAAGTGGCTATTGACAAGGGCTTTGTCACATTGGCCGAAGATGGGGTGCGGCGGATATTGGAAGGCTACACCAGCCTGGCAGAAGTCATGCGTGTAATCGATTTAACGAGCCGCCTCAACACATAGGAAGTTATGCCATCTTACAGTTATAAAGCCGTGGATAAGTTAGGGCGTCTGGCTATTGGTCAGGTCGACGCATTTAATGAAGTCGATTTGGAAATTCGCCTGGAGCGGATGGGCTTGGATCTCATTACATTCAGGCCTGCCGCCAGGTCAACCAGCTTGTTTAATAGTAAAAAGGTTAGCAACCAGGATTTGGTGATGTTTTGCTTTCAGCTTGAGCAATTAAGCAGTGCAGGCGTGCCCTTGTTGGAGTGCTTGGGCGATTTAAGAGAAAGTAGCAATAATCCCTATTTTCAAAAAGTGTTGGGCGCGGTCAGTGCCGAGGTTGAGGGTGGCAAAATGCTCTCACAGGCCTTGGCGGAGCATCCTGGAGTGTTTAGTGATGTATTTGTCAGCCTGATTGATGCGGGAGAGCAGACGGGGCAATTACCGGTGGTGCTCAATAATCTTTTTAATACAATTCGCTGGCAAGATGAACTGATGTCGCAGACAAAAAAATTACTGATGTATCCTGCTTTTGTGGCAGTGGTTGTCATGGCAGCTGTGGTGTTTTTGATGACGTATTTAGTGCCGCAAATGGTGTCTTTTTTGCGCAATATGGGGCAGGAGCTACCATTAAACACTCAGATTTTAATTGCTGTATCTAATGCCTTTGTAAACTATTGGTGGCTGGTAATCGGCTTGCCAGTGGTTGTCGTAGTGGCTTTGGCTGCAATCATCCGCGCAAACCCTGCAGCCCGATACCGCTTTGATTTACTTAAGCTTAATTTGCCCATCACAGGGCCGATTTTACATAAAATCATCATGGCGAGATTTGCACGTTATTTTGCGTTAATGTATCAAACAGGCATTCCTATTTTGGAAGCGATTAAAATTTGCCAGAATATCGTGGGTAACCGTGTGGTGGCAGACGCGTTAGCGCGCGTGCATGCACAGATTAATGCGGGTGACGCCATGAGTGAGAGTTTTCGCAATGCGGGTTTATTCCCCCAGTTAGTGGTGCGCATGATCAAAGTGGGAGAAAACACAGGTGCGCTGGATAAATCCTTGCTGAATATCAGCTATTTTTATGACAGAGATGTGAATGACGCCATGCAGAAAATGCTTAAAATGATAGAACCTGCATTGACAGTGATATTGGGTGGCATACTGGCATTTATTATGTTCTCAGTATTGGGTCCCGTTTACGATTCATTCAGTAAACTTAAAATTTAGCAGATACTTAAAATTACTCATATGTTAAAAGCCAGCACCACAAAATTAGTATTATGCGCAACCGCTAATAGTTTATTGGCGGGCATTTGGCGTGCTGGCAAGTTGCTGGGCAATCAAACCTTTGAGCATAATGAAGCAGGGCATTTAGCTTTTGCGGCATTTTTACAAAAATATCTGGGTATTCCGCTTTACCTGATTGCCGATGCGGTGGAAGAAGATTACCGTCTGGAAAGCCTGCCACATGCGACAGGGGCCGCCAAGCATGAGCTGATTTCCAGAAAGTTAAATCAGCATTATCGTGGTATGGATTACCGTACCGCGCGGTTTATCAATCGAGATAAAGATAAACGCAAAGATGACAACTACTTATTTGTAGCCTTAAGTAATGATGATTTTTTACAGGCATGGGTGAAGATTATTCAGGCAGCAGAGGCGCAGTTAGTGGGCGTTTACTTGCTGCCTATGCTAAGCCAGATATTGGTAGATAAGTTAAAGCTCACATCACCGCATATCTTGCTGTGTGAAAAATTAAGTTCAGGCCTGCGGCAATCTTATCTGCATAACGGCCACCTGCGCATGAGCCGCCTAGTGCCTTCAGTGCCTGAGGAAACAGGCAAGCTAGGCTATTTCTACTTGGTAGAAACTGAAAAAACGCGGCTTTATTTAATGAGTCAGCGTTATATTACCCGCGATACACCGTTAAATTTAGTACTGGCTAGTGCAGATGGTGCAACGCAGCAGATTAGCCAGGGCATCAGTCAGGAACAGGGCATTGAATGCGTAGATGTTAATTTAGGCGTGCTGGCAAAAGCATTGGGCTTATCTGCGAGTATGATACAGCAGAAACCAGAGTTACTGCATATGCAGTTAATTGCCAATGGCATGCTGGTGGATAATCTTGCGCCCGATAACCTGACCAAGTACTTCAAGTTCGGAAAGCTTAAGCAAGCTATCGGTCTGACCTCTGCCTTGGTTGGCCTAGTTGGACTAATCGCTGCGGGGTTGGTATTTAAGCTGGGTTGGGATAATAAAATGGCTTTAGAGCAAGCCATGCAGGACACCGTGATTCAGCAGCACCGCTACGATGAAGTGGCCAAAGATTTTCCGCAGACACCGATTAGCGCGGATGATTTAAAAACGGCTGTAGAATTTAACAAAACGATTGCGGGTTTTCCCAAATCCCCTAGACGGGTCATGCAGGTTGTGAGTCAGGCACTTGAGGCCTCAGATGCAGCGGTATTGGACAATATTCAAATCCAAAGGATACGCTGGGCGCTCACCAATGATTTGAGTTTAAAAGATCAGGACCAGTTCATCCCCATAAGCACTGGCAGTGGAGTGCAAGGCGGGGCAGAAGATACTTTACCGCAAGGTGAATTGTTGGTAGAAGTTGCCTGGGTCACTGCCGAGATTGCCAATTTTACGGGCGATTATCGTAAGGCGCTTAATAATGTCAATCAATTTGTGACTAACTTAAAGGCCGATCCAAACGTGGCAAAAGTAACCGTGCTGCAGGAGCCTGTGAATGTGAGCTCGTTTGTGGATCTGCAGGGAAGTACTATGGATGAGCAGTCTACGCAAAGGCAGCCTGCCCTGTTTAAGCTAAAAATCATGCTTAAATCTTTGGCTGAGCTGTCACAAACCAACCCGGATCAAACGGGTGCTGGGAGTGTTCAGCCATGAATTTAGGGCCACAAGATTGGAAAAAGCTCCAGATTTCGATTGTAATCCTCATCGCGGTAGTGCTGGCCGTCATCGCCCTGATTGCGGGTGCGCAGTATTACAATACACAGCAGGAGCAAGCCTTGCAGTTGCAGCAAAATCAGTTAAATGCGGCGCGTCAGCGTTTTCAATCGTCTGGACTGGAAAAAGACACCATTATTGAATATTTGCCGCAATACCAGCGCTTGATTGATCATGGCTTTGTAGGTGAAGAGCGCAGAATTGAGTGGGTGGAGGATTTGCGTAAACAGCACCAAAGCCATAAGTTATTCGGCATTAAATATAGCATCAAGCAGCAAGAAAAATACACGCCAGAATTTGCTGCAAGCCTGGGTAATTTTGTGCTGCATCGATCTGTGATGCAGTTGAGCCTTGATATGTTGCACGAAGGTGATTTGTTAAAGTTAACCGAATCGTTAAGCGAAAACCATGGCACCTCGTTTATATTGCGCGATTGTGAAATCACCAGACTTAACCCGAGTGGTACGATGAGTCGTCAGCTTATTGCCAATTTGCACGCGGATTGTGAAATTGACTGGCTGACGTTGCGTGAGCCCGCGCCAACTCAGGCAGCGCAACAATAGTGTGAGAAGATGAATATGATCATGAACTTACTCACCCCCATCATGGCCAACTGGTTAAAACTGTCCACGGCTTTATTGATGAGCTTGCTGGTGGTTTTATTTGTTACTCCAGCGCAAGCTGCGCCAGAAGACAACTTTGGGCGTTTATTCAGCACGCAAGCAGAGCGGAGAAATTTAGACGTGCTACGCCAGAACCAGCAGTTGAAAGTAATTTCGCCTCAGGATATTCAACCTGAAATTTCAGAATCAGTGGCACCTGTAAATCTGCCAGAGCCTGTGACCATGCAAGGCTTTGTGAAGCGCAGTGATGGTGCGAGCACACTTTGGATTAACAACCAAGCCGTGCAGGAAAACACACAAGTAGATGAAGTGCAAATAGGCCGCCTAAATCAGCGGGCAGGTGGCGTTGGTGCTGAAAGTCTAAACATTAAAATACCCGCCAATGGTAAACAAGTACAATTAAAACCTGGCCAGATATATGAGCCAGAAGCAAATCAGATTAAAGAGTTGAAATTACAAGCAAAAGAAAAACAACTGCGCTTGGAAGAAACAGGGGTAATAGGCAGTGAAACTGCGCCGTAAACATTACGGTATGGCGCTTATTATGTTGCTGTTTGTGATTGCGCTTGCAGCTACAGCGTTTATTTTTAGTACGCTTGAACCTAGTGCCATTAGGCAGGAGCGAGATAAAAAAACAGCAGAAGTTTTGCTACAGGCAAAATCAGCATTGATTGGCTGGTCTGTTTCTCATCCTCAATACCCTGGTATTTTGCCTTTTCCAGATAGAAGTGCCGATGGTAATTATGATGGCAGCAGTGATTGCGTAAGCTCGGCAACGTTAACTTATGGACATTTGATTGGTAAATTACCATTCAATAATCAAACTGCACCATGCGTAGGTCCAGCATTAGGACTGGCAACAGATTTGCGCGATGCAGAAGGTGAGAGTTTATGGTATGCAGTTTCTCGCAACTTGATTAGAACTACAGTTGCAGGTGGACCAGTAATCAACCCATCTATTACCGATGCTCCCACCTACCCTTGGCTGGTAGTGCGAGATAAAAACGGTCAGGTGATTTCAAATCGAGTGGCAGCGGTGATTATTGCACCTGGATTGTCAGTTGATGCTCAGGATCGTTCAGGTGGCTTGGCAGGCGCGCCCGCCTACCTTGATGCTGCTATTATTTCTGCCATCACATATTCCAATGCTGATTATACTGTTCCAAATGAGGATTTTATCTCAGGTGAAGATATGCGCAATGTTCCACCCACCCACCCGACCTATCAGCAACCTTATCTGTTTAACGATAGGTTAATTTATATCACGATTGATGAGTTGATGTTAGCGTTAGAAAAACGTGTGGTGCGCGAGGTCGCAGGGTCGATGCGAAACTATTATAGCGTCAGCTCAGTAGTGCCAGGTAATCGCTATTATCCTTATGCCGCAGAATTGGGCGAAGTGAATCATTTATGTGATGAGGGGCGCCTTGAAGGTGGGTTGCCTATAACTAATGCGGCGAGCAGTTGCACGCATCCCAATCCAGGCTTAACTTTGCCATCATGGTTTACAGATAGTGGCTGGCAGGATTATTTTTATTATGTTGTATCCAATGACTGTAGCTATGCAGTTCCAGGCTGCGCGATAGGAGGCATTACAGTGGGTGCACAAAGCAATGTACATGCGTTATTGATTTCTGCTGGTGCTGCAATCGGTGTGCAGGCTAGGCCTTCGGGTAATGTCGCAGATTATCTGGATAGCGCAGGAAATACAGATGGTGATGGGGTGTTTGATGCGGTTGGCACGCCGTTAAGCAACATTTATAATGACCAATCTTTAATAGTGGCGCCATGATGAAGCTGACTTTTCATAAAGTACAAGGGTTTAGTTTGGTTGAAATGGCTGTGGTTCTAGTCATTGTGGGCTTGTTGATTGCAGGCTTGGCCGTGCCCGTGACTGCTCAGTTAGATCAAAGAAATTATAGTGAAACACAAAAAGAACTAACGGCGCTTACTGATGCGGTGATAGGTTACGCATTGAGTAATTTCGCGGCTAGCGGCAACCCGCATTTACCCTGCCCAGATGTGGATAATGATGGATTGGAAGATAGAGTCGCAGGGTTGTGTTCAAATGCGCAGGGCAATATTCCATGGGCAACATTGGCACTGGGCAAGCAGGATAGCTGGGATCAAGCTTACATTTATCGGGTAACACTGGCATTTGCTGATAATGTAAATGGCTTTACATTATTAACTGTCAGAGATATCCAGATTTTAGATAGTGCGGGTGGAAATCTGCTCGCATCGAATGTGCCTGCCGTGGTTGTCTCCAAAGGGAAATCTGGAAATGGTGCGGGAGCGGATGAAACAGAGAACACAAATGGCGATGCCACTTTTGTAAGCCATACTTTGAGTAATGTCGCAGGAAACGAGTTTGATGACTTGGTCGTATGGGTGCCCGCTTCAATATTGTTTAACCGTATGGTTGTGGCAGGACGGTTGCCCTAATGAATGACGAGCAGCTCTTAAGATACAGCCGACAGATTTTACTTCCACAAATTGAATATGAAGGCCAAGAAAAACTGACCCAGTCACATGCGCTAATCGTAGGCGCGGGTGGTTTAGGTTCGCCTGTAGCTTTGTATTTAGCCTCTAGCGGCGTGGGGCAGCTTACCATATGTGATTTTGATGCGGTGGATTTAACTAATTTACAGCGCCAGGTTCTGCATACGACAGCCGCTATTGGACTGAACAAGGCATTGTCTGCGCAAAAAACACTGCTGGCGCTCAATCCGGAAATCACTGTTAATGCAGTTTGCAAGCGTGCAACGGAGTGTGAGTTGCATGATTTGGTGGCAAAAGCAGACGTGGTGCTGGATTGCAGTGATAACTTTGCCACGCGGTATTTATTAAATAAGTTATGTGTTCAGTTGAAAAAGCCGCTGGTTTCAGGCGCTGGATTGGGTTTTGAAGGGCAGGTGACGGTCTATGATATGCGCAGTGCAACCAGCCCTTGTTATCATTGTTTGTTCCCTGATAATGGGGAGGATACTGATTTGCGCTGTGCAACCAACGGTGTTTTTGCGCCATTAGTGGGCATGATAGGCACGACACAGGCGGCAGAAGCTTTGAAACTCCTGATGAATATTGGTGAGAGCTTGCAAGGACGTTTGTTACTGTTGGACGCACTGGCGATGGAATGGCGCACTATCAAGCTGGGTAAAGACCCTGCTTGCAGTCTCTGCAGTATTTAAAAATACCCCCCCTGAAATGGGGAGGGGATAGATGAGGCTATTTTCCACCCACCAAAGACTTCACGGCGCCGATCAAGTCGCCCGGCATAATAACGATTTTACTGTTGTCAGAGGCTGATATTTTTTGCATCGCGGTAATGTAGCGGTCGCCCAGCAGGAAGGTGGCTGAGGCGTTGTTTTCTTTCACTGCTTCAGTAATGAATTGGATGGATTCAGCAGATGCCTTTGCTGCCACAAGCTGCGCCTCAGCATCTTTACGTGCGGCTTCAAGGCGAGCCTCAGCATTTAAAATGAGCGATTGTTTGGCGCCTTCGGCCTCAGTCACTACGGCAACGCGCTCACGCTCAGCCGCGGCTTGTCTTTCCATGGCATCCTGCATGTTGCGTGATGGTT
>JAQTXW010000077.1 GCA_028688575.1 Methylotenera sp.
GCTATCAGCATGTCTGCTGATATAGCAAGCTGTGAGCCTTTTGAAACCGTTAGCAAAGCCGCGTCGTCGCCTATGCCCAAGTCTGTATGGCGCGTGTGGCGGGTGAAAAAATGCTTGATGATGTTGAACTCGGACATGATGCGCGTAATTTAATTTTTTAATGCTGATTTTGGCCTAAATGCTTTGACGACTGCTTCATTGGTTTCTAAGTAGGGCATGGTATTTTCTTGTGTGCTGAGTAAATCCAAACAGTAAGGCACTGCTGCAAAAATGCCATGGACTTTGATTTGGTTGTTCTCGTCTTTAAGGCCCTCTAGCGTTTGGGCAATGGCTTTAGGTTGCCCGGGCAGATTGATAATCAAACACTGTTTACGAATGACCGCTACCTGGCGTGAGAGTATGGCGGTGGGTACAAAATGAAGGCTGATTTGCCGCATCTGTTCACCAAAGCCTGGCATTTCTTTATCGGCAATCGCAAGTGTCGCTTCTGGGGTGACATCACGCAGTGCTGGACCTGTGCCGCCTGTCGTGAGTATAAGGTGGCAGCCAGATTGGTCGACCAACTCTTTTAGCGTCGATTCAATGATAACTTGTTCGTCTGCAATCAGACGTGTTTCAAATTGAATAGGGCTAACAATGGTCTGGTTAAGCCATTCCTGCAGGCTGGGGATGCCTTTGTCTTCATAAACTCCCTTGCTTGCACGGTCGCTTACAGAAACTAAGCCAATTTTTGTGAATTGTTTTGTCATTTACGTGTCATTAGTACTGATTGATGTTAAATCATACCATTACACCACTTAAAGGATATCCTATGGATGCAATTCGTAATAAAAATAGCAATAACATTCTATGGCCGTGGGTGACTGCGGGTTTCTTTAGCGTTGCGTTGGCTATAGGTTCGCATCCGCTAAAGGCTGCTGAAAATAATCCGTTTGCAGCGCATTATCACGCACAGAACACGAGCAATTTGAAATCGCTGGTCGCAAATCCAGATACCAAAATTTATCTGAGCAATCATAAAGAGGATGATAATATCAGTATGCTGGAAAGTGGCCATGATTTGATAGGCACTTCTGGATTTAGCGCAACTGAGGCCTCACCAGATATGGCTTTGGAGCATGCTAAGGCGATAAAAGCGGATGTCGTACTGTTTTACAGGAAATATGAATCAGCGAAAACGGCCAGCTCGAAAATTCAGTTGATTAAAGAGGCTGCCAAGAACAAGCAGGAAATTGATCCCAATGACCTGACAGAAGAGCCTACGCAATATCGTTATTTTGCCAGTTACTGGGCGAAATTGCCGCCTCCCACGTTTGGTGTGCATGTTATTAAACTCAAGAAGAGAAATGCTCAAGCTGATGATGTTGTGGAATCTTTGCCTGGGTTAAAAGTTGTCGCTGTAATTAAGGATTCTCCAGCGGCAACGGCACAAGTGGCAAGAGGAGATTTCTTGCTGAAAATTGCGGATATAGAATTAACGCAACCAGAAGACTTGTTTAAAGCGGTAAAAAAATATGCGGGCACTTCAGTGCCTTTAACTTATGAACGAGCGGGTGAGCAGGGTCAAGCAACTGTTACACTAAACGCTAAATAACGGTAAATATTTAGGGTCGCCCTGCGTTGGCCAGGCGCAGGGCTTAGATCAATACCAGTATTTAAGTTGTGGTTACATTGCATTTGCCCAGTAGCGTTACTCTATAATGAGTTTGATATTGTTGGTTTTAATGCGGACTTTAAGCCACTCTGATATTCTATATTGATCGCTACGGCTCAGTTTGCTTGAGGCGCTGATGTTGAGTACGATGACTTTTTCATCCGCTGGACTTTCTCCCACTTTCCATTGCACAGCCTCGGAGAATAATACCTCTCTGATTTGGGGGTATTGCGCATGAAGCTCCGCAGAGATATTGCGCCACTCCGCCTTGACTGTTTCAGTAGCACTGATTTTTGCTTCTAACTCTCGAATAGTTTTGTTTTTGTTTTCTAATTCGTACAGATTTTCTTTATACAACTCGCTCACGATATTACTTTTGAGTGCGCTGACATCTACACTTTGATCTTTGGATTGATACACGGTCAGCGTTGCACCAGTCAGGCCGAAATCACTTAAACGAGACTCGATTTCTTTTAATTTAGCTTTGCTAATATATTCACCGATTAATGTAATCTCAATTTTTTTCTGCTTTGCATTAATGCTACGTTGTGTCACGTGTGTTTGGTCGAAAACCACCTCTCTGGCTAAAAACTGTGATGCCTTGGCTTGAAAGACTTCTTCTTTGACGAGTTTTACAGCAAGATAAACGCTCGGTAACAAGGTGAGTAATACTACCGTAGTGAGTATGCGGCTGACGCGTGTTTCAGTTTTTTCGTCTACAAAGGTTTTATGTGTGGGATTAAGCACCCAAATGATGAGAATTGAGGCGAAGGCAATGAATACGCAGTTAATCGAATATAAATAAAATGCCCCAAAGAAAAACTCCCAATTTGCATTGGCTAGACCATAGCCTGCCGTGCACAGAGGGGGCATCAGCGCGGTGGCAATTGCCACCCCTGGAATGATGTTGGTTTTTTCGGAACGGGTGGCGCCAATGATGCCAGCCAGCCCACCAAAAAAGGCGATTAATACATCCCATATGGTGGGGGAAGTCCGTGCCAGAAGTTCCGACTGTGCATCGGATAACGGCGTAAGAAAGAAGTAAATAGTGGATACGGTTAGACTAATGGCGGTAGCAATGCCCAAGTTTCTAAAAGAACGTCTAATCAGTTCCTGATCATATATGCCAACACCGTAACCAATGCCCATGATAGGCCCCATCAGCGGTGAGATTAGCATGGCGCCGATAATGACCGCTGTAGAATTGACATTCAGGCCAATCGATGCAACAAGAATGGCAAATATTAATACCCAGAGATTCGTCCCCTGCAACACAACGCCTGAGCGGATGCTAGTGTCAATTTGAGTGTCGCTGGCTTTGTCCTCAATCAGGCTAAAGCGGTGGCGTAGCGCGCGGGTGGCCTTAGAAATTAATAATAAACTGCTTCGCTTGGCGTTCATGGCTTAAGTCTCTGAATCATTGCTATTACAGTTTTTCAATCAGAAAAACATAACCTTCATCATTTTTAATATCTTTTAATAAGCTGTAAGGATTGTTGGCGACAAGTGTTCTGATGTTTTTAACCGTACTTTCTTTACTGGTAATGACTTTTAGTACATCACCGGTGGCAAGTGCCTCTAGTGCTTCTTTGGTGCGAATGGTTGGGATCGGGCTATCCTCATGGCGAACATCTAGAATTGCATTGTGATTGATAGTCATGGTTGGCTCCTTACTTATGTAACTTTACCTATGTAACATTTAGGGTGAAGTATTTTAGCGCGAATGTTTGCGCCTGAATGTAAAAATTGTTAAAGGTGCCCTTGCGGGATGATTTAGAGTGGGTCTAAACCTTGCATTTCTGCACTGGTAATCTCACGTAGCAGCCTAAAAATTTCGCGACTGCTTTTAGGCGGCTTATTGGAGGTAAGTTCTTTTTGGGCATTGCGCACCAATGTACGCAGTTGCTGAATCGCTTGAGGTTCGGTTTGTGGGTGCTGGACAATAAACTCTGATAATACATTGGCATCCGCAATCATGCGGTCACGCCAGCGCTCCAAACCATGGAAATATGCGTTCTCAGCATGATTTTTCCCATCCCAGCGTGCCAACTGATCAGTAATGGGAGCTGTATCCATTTCACGCATTAAACGGCCTAAGTATTGACGATGCCGCCTAATAGCACCATTTGCGGTAATTTTTTTTGTTTCCAAGATGGCATTGAATACGGCCTCAGGCAAATCCAATTTGAGTAATTTATCTTTAGGCAGTTCTGATAAGCGTACGCCAAGTGCCTGTTGTGCATCTGCCTCGGCTTTAAGTTTGGTTTTGCTAATTGGCTGATCGGCTTCTAAATGAGCAATATCTTCTAATTCAGTCTCTTTTGTTGTCTTTTTAGGTTTCATGCTGAGGTATTATATCAGCTATGGAGTTTAGTTTTTAATGTAGTTTTAATTGTAGAAAGCGTTATGACAGATTCAGTATTCAGTTATTCATTAAATGAAATTAAGCAAATGTCGGAAGACGTGCTCAAAATGGCCAAGCAAAATGGAGCGAGCGCAGCGGAGGCTGAAGTCAGCTTGAGCGTGGGGCAGAGTGTATCGGTACGCATGGGTGAGGTTGAGAATATTGAATATAACCGCGATAAAGGTGTGTCGGTCACGGTATATTTCGGTAAACAAAAAGGGCATGCCAGCACCTCGGATTTGTCAGTCGCGGCATTGAAAGATACCGTTGCTGCCGCTTGTAATATTGCAAAATATACAGCACAAGATGAATTTTGCGGGCTTGCGGACGCTGATTTAATGGCGGCAACTGTTTTAGAATTGGACTTATACCATCCATGGGGTATATCAGTTGATGATGCGATTGAAATTGCAAAAACAACAGAGCAGGCCGCACTGAATGTTGATAAAAGAATCAGCAATTCGGAAGGTGCCAATGTTTCCACTGGATCAGGTATCTTTGCTTACAGTAATAGCCACGGTTTTACAGGCGGGTATCCTAGCTCGCGACATGGCATAAGCTGTTCGGTGATTGCTGGGTCAGATGCCAATATGCAGCGGGATTACTGGTACAGCACCGCGCGTGCGCATTCTGATTTAAAGTCGGCTTCCGAGATTGGTCGAATCGCGGGTGAGCGTACGGTGAGGCGCTTAAATTCACGGAAAATTAAAACCTGTCAAGTGCCAGTGCTATTTGAGGCTGCTTTGGCCAGTGGTTTGATAGGTAGTTTGATTGGGGCAATTTCAGGTGGTAACTTATATCGAAAGTCTTCATTTCTGTTAGATAGCTTAGGCAAACAAATTGCTGCACCAATATTAAATATTTATGAAGACCCTCATATCAAAAAAGGACTTGCAAGTAGCCCTTTTGATAGTGAGGGGGTGGCAACAGTGCCGCGTCAGCTGGTACGAGACGGTGTATTGCAAGGGTACGTGCTTTCAAGTTACTCAGCACGCAAATTAGGACTTAAAACAACAGGCAATGCAGGCGGCAACCATAATTTGATTGTGGAAACTGGAACATTGGACTTTAATGGATTGTTAAAAGAAATGGGTACAGGTCTTGTAGTAACCGAGTTGCTGGGGCACGGGATGAATATGGTGACGGGCGATTACTCTCGCGGAGCCGCTGGTTTTTGGGTAGAAAATGGCGTAATTGTGCATGCGGTTGAAGAAATTACCATAGCCAGTAATTTGGCAGATATGCTGAAATCAATTGTAGCAATCGGCAATGATGTTTTAGTGCAGGGCTCCAAGCAGGTAGGATCCATTTTAATTGAGCGCATGACTGTCGCGTGCGAATAACCAGCTTCAGCTGGTATATTCCACGGCGAAGACCCTTGCGGTTTTAAGTGTGAATAAGGCAATTTATTGCCTATATTCCACGGACAAGACCCTTCACAATTAACTTATCGCTTTAGCGATTATAGTTAATTGGGGACGCCCCATGCGGGTGTGCGGTTTGAAGGTACTCCGCTGATTTTGGTTTAAGAATTAATTTGCTGTGTTGAGTGCTGCTACGAGCCTCTGTCATTCGGCGAAATATCTGGCGGCATTATTTTGTGGTTGAGATGAGTGTGCGGCTGAGTAAACTGCGCAAAAAAATAGCCCGCTTGAGCGGGCTATTTTTTTATGGGGGTTATTTTGTTTCTGGCTTTTGTGTATTCACTACGTCTTCCTCATCAAAGAATTCATCTTTAATTAAATCATTAGGCACCAAGCCATCTTGTATCAGGCTGGCACGGCGCTGCAAGTAAGCGTCACGCATAAACGCATATGGGTCTAATGATGCCTCGTCCACTAAGTCGGTTGCGTCCAGCAGCTCTGTACGTTTGTCTAAAAATTGCGCGGCACGTAACTGGTTGTGCAGTCTGATTTCGCCAATGTTGTGAGTGTAGGTAATCGGATCCGTTGTTGCTGAGTCAAATACCAGCCCTGTGGTATCGCGCACTGTAGATGGTCCCATGAATGGAAGCACTAAATAAGCACCTGACCCTACGCCCCAATGCCCTAGCGTTTGGCCAAAGTCTTCTTTGTGGGTGGGTATTTTATCCATGCCCGCCACGTCAATAAAGCCCGCTAAACCAAAAGTAGAGTTGATTACAAATCTGCCTGCTTCACTAAAGGCATTGGCGAATTTAAATTGCAGTAAGTTGTTGAGTACGCTGGTAATGGCGCCCAAGTTATTAAAGAAGTTGTTAAAACCAGTGCGTATCGGTGTTGGGGTAACCGCTTTATAGGCAGTCGCGACAGGTTTGAATACGGCTTTGTCGGTGACGTCATTGAATTTATAAATGCCGCGGTTGATGCC
>JAQTXW010000078.1 GCA_028688575.1 Methylotenera sp.
CATGTATCCGCCTCTGTGCTAAAAGCCTATTGGGAAATATTTTAGATGGGGCTTGTGATGTTTGAACCATTAAACATCACAAGCATGGGATGAAAAATTTAAAGACTAGATTTAAATATCCAAAATCCGTACACCGATAACTTAAGCTGGCTTAATCGCGCTCGCCTCTTTCGCTAATTTAGTAATATGCGCCCAATCGCCACGCGCCACAGCATCCGCGGGTGTAAGCCAAGTGCCGCCACAAACCACCACGTTAGGCAGGCTTAAAAATTGTGGTGCAGAATCAACCGTTACGCCCCCTGTAGGGCAAAACTTAACATCGCCAAAAGGACCAGCAAAGCCTTTAAGCAGGTTAATGCCACCCACTGCAACAGCTGGGAATAGTTTTAAGAAGTAATAATCATCGGCATTGGCCATCATAATCTCAGAGCCCGTTGAAATACCTGGCAATAATGGCAAACCAATTTTACGTGCATATTGACCCAACTCGCTGGTGTAACCTGGGCTGACTGCAAATTTACAGCCGGCATCAAGTGAGGCTTGTGCATCTTTCAAATTACGCACAGTGCCTGAACCTAAAATCGCGTCTGGCACATGCTTAGCGATTTGCTCCATCCCTGCTAAGGCACATGAAGTACGCAAGGTCACTTCCAGCACCTTGATACCGCCTTCAAGCAAAGCTTCTGCCATTGGCACTGCATCTTCTACTTTATTAATTACGATAACAGGAATCACTGGGCCGTGGTTTGCTAAATCTAATGTACTCATTTTTTCTACCTATGATGTTAATTTATTTTTTACTTGACTCATGCACAAGCGTGAATCCAGTGTTTTAAAGTTTTGCAAAACAAGAACCGTTTCAATATTAATTTAGGCAAGGCACTTAAGCACAGACAGTACGTTGAGTACGGTAAGCGAAAGTAACGCCGCATAAATTATATTTTCAAACGGTTACAACCAGGTGACCGCGCCTTCTTCGGCAGATAATACGTTTTTGCGCATACCGCCAAACAACTCTCGACCAAAGCCATGCGCATTGCTATGGCGTTTGCTATCAGAAAGCTCAGCGACTTCTCGCTCAGCCCACTCATCTTCATCCACCAGCACGTTCACCATGCCAACTGTAGCATTTAAGCGAATAATATCGCCGTCACGCACTTTGGCCAAAGGGCCACCCGCTGAAGCTTCAGGGGTGAGATGAATCGCTGCTGGAATCTTGCCAGAAGCACCGCTCATGCGTCCATCCGTCACAATTGCCACTTTAAAGCCTTTATTTTGCAACACTGCCATCGGTGGTGTTAATTTGTGCAGTTCAGGCATCCCATTGGCTTTAGGGCCTTGGAAACGGACAACTGCCACAAAATCTTTCTCAAGCTCACCACGGTCAAACGCTGCGAGCAATTCTTCTTGCGCATCAAACACAATCGCTGGCGCCTCAATAATATGACGGTCAGGCGGCACTGCAGAAATTTTAATCACGCTACGCCCTAAATTACCTTTCAATAGACGCAAACCGCCAGACTCATCAAACGGGAATACCGCAGTACGCACGATGGTTTCATCACTGCTTTCTTTAGGCAGGTCTTGCCAGATTAATTTACCATGCTCTTTTGCTGGCAATTTACCATAATCACGCAAGCCGCCATAAGCTACAGTAAACACATCAGGGAACATATAACCCGCATCAATCAGTTCACGAATCACAAATGCTGGACCACCAGCAGATTGAAACTCATTGACATCAGCTTTGCCGTTGGGATACACACTCGCCAACAATGGCGTAGTTTTCGCGAGGTGATAAAAGTCAGTCCAGTCGATAATAATCCCTGCCGCACGCGCTACCGCTACCCAGTGAATCAAGTGGTTAGTAGAGCCGCCTGTAGCCAGCAACGCCACCATGGCATTCACGATTACATGCTCATCGACCAAGCGGCCAATTGGGGTGAAGTGTTCATTTTTGGTATTTTTAAGGACCATCTTGACCGCTTCACGCGTCAGCAATTCACGCAAACCATCATGGGGGTGCACAAAAGCGGCACCTGGCACATGCAAGCCCATGGCCTCCATCAGCATTTGGTTGCTGTTGGCGGTGCCATAGAACGTACAGGTGCCAGCGCCATGATAAGCTGCCGATTCCGATGCAAGCAACTCTGGTCGCCCTATCTTGCCCTGCGCATACTGCTCACGCACCTTGGATTTTGTCGTGTTGTCGATACCTGTGCTCATTGGCCCTGCGGGTACAAATACACAAGGCAAATGTCCAAACTGCAATGCGCCTATTAACAAGCCTGGCACGATTTTATCGCACACGCCTAAAAGCAATGCTGCATCAAACACATCGTGTGAGAGTGCAATGGCTGTACTCATGGCAATGGTATCACGGCTAAAGAGTGATAGCTCCATGCCTGGCTCACCTTGTGTAATGCCGTCACACATGGCAGGCACTCCACCTGCAACCTGTACAGTAGCGCCATGTTTGTGTGCTTCATCACGGATGATATCAGGATAGTTAACATACGGCTGATGCGCAGAAAGCATTTCATTATAGGCCGTTACAATACCAATATTGGGCGCCTTTTCTGCCACTACGCGCAACTTGTCATTTGCGGGCATTGCCGCAAATGCATGTGCCACGTTCGCACAGCCTAAACGGTCAGCACCTCGAGGGCGATTCACAATTTCATCCAAGCGATGCAGATAGGCCGTGCGCGTTGGACGACTCTTCTCTACGATACGTTCGGTCACTTCTACGTGTGATTGTTTCATAATTAGATACTCTATTCAGATAACTGGCTCACTTGCGGGGCTTAGTTAAGTTTTATCACTCTTTGGCAATATCGACCACTAAGATAAGAATTACACCAACCCTGATTATCGCTAAACTCAGGCTTATCGTCAAACAAAAGCCGCTGATTAAGCGGCTTTTGTTTGCTTAGTTTAATCTAGATCAACTCACTGCTTTGTCACCAAAACATCTTCCATGATCAGGTATTCCAGGTCGCAGCCATAAAACATGTCTAACGCATCCTTGGGTGAACAGATCATCGGCTCACCACGACGGTTCAGTGAAGTATTCAGCACCACGGGCACGCCTCGCAATTGCTCCAGATGCTCAATCAACTCGTAATAACGTGGGTTCGTTTCACGCGTGACGACTTGCGCACGCGCAGTGCCGTCTTCGTGCACCACTTCTGGGATGCGCGACTTCCAATGCTCTGCCACGTCGAAGGTAAATGTCATATAAGGTGCAGGATGTGAAGTTTGCAAGATATCTTCTGCAACACGATCTAACATACTAGGACAGAACGGACGCCAGCGTTCACGATATTTAATTTGTGCATTAATACGATCCGCCACACCAGGGTAACTTGGATCACCTAAAATACTGCGGCAACCAAGTGATCGCGGGCCGAATTCCATGCGACCTTGCAGCCATGCCAAGGGGTTGCCGCTTGCCAGCAACTCGGCACCTTTTTGTGCTGCATTCTCAATATGGGTAAATATCGGTTTAGAGGGGTGCGCTTCACACGCGGCAATACATTCTTCCGTTGTGAAAGCTGGCCCCAGATAAGCATGCTCCATCTTTTGGATGGCATCACCCGCCAGATGCGCCGCATAGGTAGCAGCACCAAGTGAGGTACCATTGTCACCTGATGCTGGTTGCACAAACAATTCTTTTACATGCGGCATAGCAATAATGCGCTGGTTCAATTTTACGTTCAGCGCAACACCGCCCGCCATCGCAATGCGTCCAGTCTCTTTGATAATGTCGCCCAGATAATAATCAATCATCTTCAAGGCAATATCTTCGAGCAATTGCTGTACTGATGCCGCATAATGAATGTAAGGATCATCAATCTCATCGCCATGGCGCTTGGGGCCCAGCCATTCAATCAGTTCAGGCGTGAAATAATATCCCTTGCCCTCCTCTTTATAGCGACGCAACCCTACCACATTCACTAATTTGGTATTCACGCGTAAATCACCATTTTCAAAAGTGACTAATTTTGACAGATCATATTTGCTGGCATCCCCATAAGGGGCCATCCCCATCACTTTAAACTCGCCATCAAGCATCTCAAAACCAAGATACTCAGTGATTGCGCCATACATGCCGCCTAATGAATCTGGGTCATAAAACTCTTTAATTTTATGTATCTTGCCATTTTCACCATAGCCAAAGAATGTGGTGGCGTACTCTCCCTTGCCATCAATGCCCACAATGGCCGTTTTTTCTTTAAAACCACTCAAGTGATAAGCACTAGAAGCATGCGCTAAATGATGCTCGACTGGTACAAACTTGGCATTAACCAAACCTAAATATTCCATCAACATCAATGACTTATCACGGTTTCTGCGGAAGCGACGATTACCATTAAAAATCGCGTCTAAAGCACGATCAGGCGCATACCAGTGGCGCTTGGCATAATGCCAGCGCGCGTTGGTACTTAACGGTATCTCGGCATAAGGGAATGCCACAATATCCACTTGCTCTGGCTTAATGCCTGCCTGGCGCATGCAGAATTTAGCTGCCTCGTAAGGAAACTGATTTTTTGCGTGCTTATCACGGATAAAGCGCTCTTCTTCAGCTGCCGCAATAATTTTGCCATTGACCAAAATAGCTGCCGAAGCATCGTGCCCTAAAGCACCAGATAAACCTAATACAATCATGTTGCCGCTTTCAAATCAATTTTTTGATATTTTACTGGGTTTAAGTGAAATCGTTTAGAAATTCTAACCAACAATTCCCGCACGCACCAACAAGCTCTCGCGCCAGGGATCATCATACGTATCGTAGACCAACGAAAACGCCTGCTTAAAGAATGCTGTTGCTTCTATATCGCTGCACCAGTTACGCATGAATCGCTTTAAATCTTTAATATGCTGATATTCAAAACGCCATGGCTGGTCACGCATACTGTCCAAGTCCAGCAGCATTGGTTTTTTATCAAGAATTATAATGTTGCTAGCCTTGCAATCACCGTGTGAAATTCTCAGCAAATGTAAGCGATAAAAAAGCAAAGCCACTTCATAAGCCACCTGCTTTTTAACTTTAATATCTTGCTCTTGGATAAAAAATTGTACGATATCAGGAGCCTCTACATAAGCGCTGACATAGTAGGCACGACGGCGCAACACGCCAAAGCGCTCCTCCACCAGTGCGATGGGCGCAGGTGTTGAAATATTGGATACCTGCAGGCGATGCGCGTTCGCCCAGGACACTGCGGCACGACTGGGCCTGAACGCGCGATTAAATCCATGCCAGAAACTTTTCAGGTTGTAGCGCTTAATAACAACCTCTTGGCCTGCAAGCATCGCTTTTGCAACGGTGCACGTCCTGCCGTTTTTGATATTGCGATCTGAATCATTCAAGTAATCGTCTAAAGATAGTAAAGCCTGCTGCCCAATAACGACCTGGCGTGCTTGTGCAATAAAGTACCTGAATGCCTGCGTTACTTTGACATCCGTACAATTCCTAAATACTTTTTTTTCTGCATATCCATGAGTTACATGATGACGTATATTCTGGGTCAACTCCCAGATATAAACACCCTCATTAAACTTGTAGAGAATGTCTAAATGCTGGCAGTAATATTCATAAAGCTCGGGAATCCAGTCATCATCCAACACGTCCATCTTGGAAAATAACGTAGCGAGATTAATTAATCTTTGCCGTTTTTGAGAAAACCAAGATAAGTCGCGTATCCCATCACCATCCAGCGAATAAACAGTATCATCTTTTACTAAAAAATTTTTAAGATACAAGTCGGTTTGAATCAGCCCAGCTTGATGCTGTTGCGCTACCGCTGCTACAATTTTTTTAAGCAACACAAAACGTTCGGTTCGATTGAGTTGGCGCAATACCTCCTCAGCATTCAACACATTTTCAATCGCCTCATAAATCGCCACAAAAGCAGGTTCACCCTGAACTTCCCCCTGAAACAGCAAGCGAGGGGTTGCAATATGCGCATTGATTAATTTTTGAACACCTGCAACATCACGCTCAAAATGTCTTTTAGCACGCGCGCCCATGAATTTCTTGGCATAAACAGGCAAATCATTCCAACGGCCACGCGCTACTAGCCGTTGTTGCGGAACCGTTCTAACGGTAGCCTCCACAACAACGGGTGGCGCATTTTTTAACGGCAGTTCAATCAAGTCGGATAAATTATTTTTTTCGCAATACGTAAACACGCCACATTGCGTAATAAGGAAGGAAATCTAAATGATCAACAATCGAGAAACCCGCTTGGGCGAATTCTTGCTCAATTTGTTGTGCTGG
>JAQTXW010000032.1 GCA_028688575.1 Methylotenera sp.
AATGAATAGTGCCCAAGTGACTCTTGTAAAAGGTGACCTGCGCGGCATCGCTCAAGCGAGAGCAATCTCGGAGCAGACGATTATTAATATGAAGCAAAACCTTACCTTTGCCTTCGTTTACAATTCACTAGGTGTACCTTTGGCGGCTGGCCTGCTTTACCCACTGACAGGATGGTTACTATCACCGATGATTGCAGCTCTAGCCATGAGTTTGAGTTCTGTATCTGTGATTACCAATGCATTACGTTTGAGGTAATACAATTATTTAATCAATATCTAGTGTATTTTGAACGTCTGCTTTGGATAGTTTATAGAGATCAATTCACAAAAATGGAATAGCCACTTTGTCCCCCTCAGCAGTCGTTAAGGGAAAACTATGTAAAGCGAAAAAGCAACGACCACCGAAGTGATCGTTGCATGCGAGACTCTCTCAGTGCTTTCGCACCTAGCCACTCCAGGTGACATCCAGTTTCCCAGACGGCGCTACGTTTTTTCACTCGATTAACGTAGCTTATAAAAATAACAATAACACTTTTTCAAATGATGTAAATATTTATTTAGCGCTCAAACGGATCATTAAGGCGATCCCGAATTACTCTAAGTTTAAAGGTACTCTCATAATGCAAATTTTTAAGCTGCAATTCTTAAATTTTCATTTTCCGCAAACCTTACATTCCATGGCAATAGTGATTCAACATCTTTAGAATTTTTCATATATGGCATGCGCTCAAATACATGACATAGATACCTATATGGTTCTATTCCATTCGCGATAGCCGTTTGCACCAAGCTATACATCACAGCGTTTGCTTCCGCGCCATCGGTACTGTCTGCGAATAGCCAGTTTTTCCTGCCAATAACAAAGGCCTTAATTTCACGCTCTGCGATATTGTTATCAATAGCTAGTCTACCATCCTCAACGTACTTTGATACGTAACGCCATTGACTGAGCGCATAGTTTATCGCTTTACCTAGTAAGCTCTTTGGTACAACATCGGGATACAATTTATCTAACCATTGTTTCATCTCAAGCAAAATTGGCAGGCTTTCAGCTTGCCTAATCTTGTACCTAACCTCAGGTGGTTGTTCTGAAATTTTTCGCTCAATAGCGTATAAACTACCAATCAATCTCATTGCTTGGTGAGCATAAGAGTTTTCAGTTCCTATAGGTAATATTTTGAGAGCTTCGTCAAACTTTCGCCTGACATGAGCCATACAACCAACCCTTGTCACTCCTGCTATATTGTTATATCCAGAGTATCCATCTGTTAATAAATAACCTTCAAATCGATTGTTATCATCTCCAGTTAGAAATTTCACTGGGTGACTACCAGATCTTGTAGCTTGATATTCAAATAGCACTACAGGTTTATTTGCTTTTGCAGCACTGCAATACATCCACGCATATGAATTTGATTGAGGTAGGCGATTTGTCTCTTTAAGTACTTGGAAACTGGTTTCATCTGCGTGAATGATATCTTGATTACGTAACTCAGATTTCAGTACTGCATACAGTGGTTGCAACTTATCTACACAACCAATCATCAAGTTCGCCAATGTAGTGCGATTGAAAGGTAATCCTGCATGATTAAATATTGTTTCTTGGCGATAATATGGCAGACCAAACTGGTATCGCTTTACTGCAACATCTGCTAAAAATTCTGGGCTACTGTAGCTGCTGCCAGGTATTAATGATTTTGAACCCTCAGCAACTGTGAATTTGTCACAGTTACGGCAAACATATTTCTGCCTTACATGCTGAATTACTTTATATTGTGCAGGAATCACAGTTAGTCGCTCGGTCATTTCTTCACCAAACTCATGCAACTTGCCTGCACAACATTCACAGACTTGTTTTTCTGGTGGCAGTTTGTATTCGACTCTTTCTCGCGGCAGGTGTGCTGGTAGTGGTTTTCTTCCAGCATTGCTTGAGACTAGCCTTGGCTTTTTATCTTGATTGGCTAAGTCTGTTGCAGATAGGCTCACTCCAACACAATCATTTGCTACATTTTCCACTTCGATTGTAGGTGAAGTTAGCTGCTCTGAGCTTGCGCCAAACTCTTTGTGTTTGAATAGTGCTACCTGGTTTTTGAGATACTCATTTTCTTGCTCAAGAGTTTTAGACCTATCTGCCAGAACAACAAAATCTTTATGTAACCTTAAGAAGGTTTGGGCGCTATAAATTTCATTGCGTGTTTCCATATTCATATGGCTGTAGGAAGAGAGTCCTTCGTCGTACCAATTGACTATTAACTGATTATTTCTTTCATCTTTTTCAACACGTACTTCACCATGAGTCTTAGGGTTAAACAATCTATCAAGCATTTCTGCCTCTTCATCGCTCATTTCAGGCAAAAGTGGTTGATTAGGCATCTATTGATATCTACCCTAGATCAATACTTCTAGACCCTTGCGGTCTAGAAGATTGAGTAATTTAAGTGAAGGGCCGCTAGGGTGCTTATCACCAACTTCCCATTTGCGTATAGTTGAGGGACTGGTATTGAGAACAATAGCAAATGCAGACTGACTAAGCTTATAGCGGTCTCTCAATGCGCGAATTTTTACCTGATCGTAATCAGGGATCGGTTGCAGGCACATGGCCTCGTACTGTTGCATTCTATTTTTATTAATAAAATCTAGTTCGAGTAGATCCTGTGCTGTCTCATGGACAGCCTCTAATATTGAGCTTTTAACAATACGTTTAGTGGTCATAATATATCTCCAACAATTTCCCTTGGGCAACGGCATAAGTTAGCGCGTCATCATTTAAAGCTAGTAAGTCTGTTGCGATTTCTTTTAAAGCGTCTAGCTCATTATCGGTAATGTTAGCACGTACATTTTTCTCAAATCCGTACAGAAAAAACCAATGATTACCGAAATTTGTGGCAACAATCGTTCTTGCACCGCTACTCTTACCGCGCCCAGCAACCCGCTTCTTGACTATACTACCTCCCAAGTGTGCATCCACCAAACCTTCTATCATTTCTGAGATTGCATAGCAAAGAGACTGGTCACTAAGATCAGTTTTGCTCATCCAACGATGAAAATGACGTGTTTTGAATATTCGATGCATTGCTCACAATATGCCACTAAGTGGCATATTGTGTCAAGCAACAATTTTAACTGGGAGTGGTCGATGCGCCTGCTTCTGTTCAATGGACAACCCTTGTAGTAACCAGGCAAGCTGAGGACGTGTAATACAGATGGGATCATTGTTAGTGGATGGCCATTTAAACCTGCCTTTTTCGAGGCGTTTGTAAAATAACCAAAAACCGTTCTGATCCCAATAGAGAATTTTGAGGCGATTGTGATGTTTGTTGCAAAATACAAATAGATGCCTAGCAAGGGGATCTTGTTTAATGACCAATTGGGCGATACCAGCAAGGCCATCGATTGATTTACGCATGTCAGTAGCACCAGGTGCTAACCAAACCTGTTGAGCAACAATATCAAACATGATTATTCGGCAAATACCTGTAGTACATTTTTCAATGTAGCTGGATGAAAGCCAATAGCTAGCGATATTTGATAGTCATTTTTGAAAATAAGGGTAATACCAGAAAAGCCAGAACTTAATGGTTCTCGTGCATTAGGTTCTGTTTCTGTGACAGCCCCCATTTGCTCATAGATAGCAACTGGAATTAATGGCATAGATGCTGATGATGAAGTAAACACTGGGATGTCAGCATCAGAAGTTTTTAAGGTTTCCTGTGACAGCTTAGTCCGTTTCAATTTCCAGCTTGAAAATGACTTAATGCATAATTTATGACGGCGGCAATACTCTGATTGATTAATGCCACTTTGTTGCCAAGCCTCGATATGATCAAACCATCTTTTTGTATTTTGTTCTGATTGCATATAACCACCTACTAAATTTAGTCAGAGGTAGTATCAACTAAATCTAAATAGGTTGTAATGTGGGGAGAAATTGGCGCTTACGAAATTCTAGATTAGAATTGAACTAGTTTTTCAGTAGCACTTTCAAAAATAGTTGCAGCTTATGTCCGCTATGGGCCGGAAGTAGCCCTTGAACCAAGTACCTTATAGTGGCAATTAAACGTAATAACACGTGGATTTATTGAAATAGTAATTAGTGGCTTTTTTCACAGCAATACGCAGTTGCAACATATCGGATCTTTAATTGCAGCTTTTGTGAGAAAACTTGCAGCTTATTGGGTCGCTTAGATTAAATTCTGTGTTGTAGATTTAACTATAAACAACTTGGATATCTTCAACCTGTTCATGGCTATCAATGTCACTTGATGAGTAAAGTATTTCACCACTTTTCAGTTCATAAATTTCAATATTACTTTCGTAATCCTCATAAGTTATCTTTCCAACGCTTAGTTTGTTGAGCGGACTCATGCTCCAAGATTCTGTTCGGTTGAGATAGGGAGGCGACACAAGATAAATTGATTTAATACTAATAAGCGGATTGTTGATTAAATCTTTAATTTGAGATGACATTGATAATAGGTAGGTTGATGTGACTGTATCGACACCATCGGTCAATTTGCAATCAGCATAAAACCAACTGGAGTTAGACGCAACCATATTTTTACCAACACCAAAACGGGCTATTGCGGCTTCATCTAAAAATACTTCTTTGTGTACAATGTTGTCTGAGTCTTTTTGGTTAAAAACCTTTTTAAGCCACAATTGACGAAGTGGAAAGGTTTCATGCCCAGAAAAAGATGGGGCATACAATTTAGATTCGATTATTTGTGTCATTCAATATCATACTGGAGAGTATCACCAGTGCACAATAGCGGCACTGGAGATATCCACCAGTTCCTTATATAAATAAAACAAATAATAATTTATTACCCTTCTTTGTCAAATTTAGGTCATCATTAATGTAAACATTGATGTGAAAATTTACCGAAAGTTAACATTTATATTAATATGTAAACATGTATATCTATTTTCTATATGATTTTATAGAGTTTTTTGCAAAATTAGCTTACAGAGTTATGCTAATAAGCAAAGACTCGCACGCCATGCTCATGATTTTGCTGGCATTGCAGGAGCGTGCGCCCATCAATTTCAAATTAATCGCCATGAATCTAGATCAAAAACAGCCTGGGTTTCCTGCGGATATTTTACCGGCTTACTTCAAGAAACTGGGCATTGACTACCGCATCGTTGAAGCGGACACTTACTCCATCGTCAAAGAAAAAATACCCGAAGGCAAAACTACTTGTTCACTATGCTCTCGCCTGCGCCGTGGTGTGATTTATACCACCGCAAAAAAATTAGGTGCAAATAAAATTGCATTAGGCCATCATCGTGATGATATTGTAGAAACCTTATTTTTAAACCTGTTCTTTGGCGCAAAAATGAAAGCCATGCCACCCAAGTTGGCCACCAATGATAAACGTAACGTGGTGATACGCCCGCTCGCATACTGTAGCGAAAAAGACATTGCAAGTTATGCACGTCAAATGGACTTTCCTATCATACCCTGTGATTTGTGCGGCTCACAGGAAAACCTGCAACGCCAGAAAGTCAAAGACATGCTGCAAAACTGGGAACGTGAGCAGCCTGGTCGCATCAATAACATCTTCCGCGCCATCACCAATGTAGAACCTTCACATTTAGCTGATACTCAACTGTATGACTTTAAGAATTTGAGTCAAGCCAGAGCAGAAGATGAAGACCCGCTATTTGGTGACATTTCCAATGAAAACAACGCGCTCAACCTAGCCTTGGCGACTGAGAATAAAATCGAATTTATACGCAGCAGATAAGCCTACTCTTACTTATTTCTAAGATAACCCCATGGATATATGGCGAACACTTCGTGCTAAAAATTCCACCACATTGACACCTGTATGCGAGTGATTAAGCATCACAGATAAACACGTATTTTCAGCAAAACTGCCTCTTATTTTATTGTTATACATTAAATTTATCGGTCAAACTCCATAAGTTGTTGTATTTTATGCGTTGTCCTTGCTATCATCCGAAATAATCACCAACGTATTCATTTCTAGGCATTCATGTCCAAACTACTTATCGTCGAATCTCCATCCAAAGCAAAAACGCTGAAAAAATATCTGGGCAGCGATTTTGAGGTGCTCGCATCTTACGGTCACGTACGTGACTTGATTCCTAAAAATGGCGCGGTAGATACCGAAAATCAGTTTGCCATGAAATACGACATCATCGAGCGCAATAGCAAACACGTGGATGCAATTGCAAAAGCGGTAAAAAGTGTCGATAGCATCTACCTTGCAACCGACCCGGACCGTGAAGGTGAAGCGATTTCCTGGCATATTGCCGAGATTTTAAAAGCTAAAAATCTGCTCAAAAACAAACTGATGAAACGTGTTGTGTTTCATGAAATTACCAAAGGAGCGGTGGAGCACGCCATTGCAGAACCTCGCGACATTTCCATGAACATGGTTAATGCACAGCAAGCGCGCCGTGCACTGGACTATCTGGTCGGCTTTAATTTATCACCCCTGTTATGGAAAAAAATACGTCGTGGGCTTTCTGCTGGCCGCGTACAAAGCCCCGCTTTGCGACTCATTGTAGAACGCGAGTTAGAGATAGAAGCCTTTAAATCTCAGGAATACTGGTCAATTCATTTAGATGCGCTCAAGCTGCAGCATGGTTTTGATGCAAAATTAGTGCTGCTTGACCACAATAAAGTCGAGCAATTTACGGTCATCAATCATGACCAGCAGGCCGAGATTGTTGGCCGCTTGCTACTCGCAAGCGCGGGGAAAGCCACCGTATCCCGCGTTGAGAAAAAACAGCGTAGCCGTAGCCCTGCCGCACCCTTTACCACGTCCACCCTACAACAAGAAGCGGTACGCAAGCTTGGGTTTACCACCTCACGTGCAATGCGCGTTGCACAGCAACTATATGAAGGGGTTGATGTAGGCAGTGGCACAGCAGGGCTTATCACCTATATGCGTACCGACTCCTTTAGCTTGGCCGCCGAGGCCATTGCGCAGATTCGTGATTACGTTAAAAAGAATTTTAGCGCGGAATATCTGCCAAAAGCCCCTGTCGCCTATAAAACCAAATCCAAAAGTGCCCAAGAGGCGCACGAGGCAATTCGCCCCACTGACATTTCACGCACGCCGACTCAGGTACGTCAATTTTTAACAGACGAACAATTTAAGCTATATGAAATGATCTGGAAGCGCACCCTTGCATGTCAGATGTCGCCAGCTAAATTTGACGCAGTCAGTGTGGATTTGAGCGTTGGGAGTGATGCCAACCTGTTCCGCGCCACAGGTCAGACCTTGGTGTTTCCGGGATTTATTGCGGTATACATGGAAAGCTCAGATGATGAGGAAGAAGAAGCTGAAGCCAAGCTTCCTCACCTGGAAACGGGAGAAGTATTAACCGTACAAAAAATTTACGGTGAGCAGCACTTCACTGAACCACCGCCACGCTACTCTGAAGCAAGCCTGGTTAAGGTTTTAGAGGAGTATGGCATTGGCCGCCCCTCCACTTATGCCAGCATTATAAGCACCCTGCAAGACCGCGAATATGTCGTGCTGGATAAAAAGAGATTTACACCCACAGATGTAGGACGTGTAGTGAATAAGTTCCTGACTGAACACTTCACAAAGTATGTGGATTATGACTTTACTGCCAACCTTGAGAACGCCCTAGACAGTATTGCTGAGGGCGATCGCGACTGGATCCCGCTCATGGATGAGTTCTGGCACGATTTTAACCAGCAGATTCACAACAAGGCCAATGTTGAACGCCCCGGAAATGAACTGATTAACGAGGCATGCCCCAAATGTGGCAAACCACTGCAAAAGCAGCTAAGTCGCTATGGCAGCTTTATTGGTTGCACAGGCTATAACGACACCCCTAAATGCGACTATAAACGTAGCATCGACGGAGCCGCGAGCATTGGTAGCGACCCGGTTACAATCGGCATCGATCAAGCATCTAACAAAGAGATACTACTCATGAACGGGCCTTATGGGCCTTATCTTCAAGTGGGCTTAGCCGTAGAAGGCGAAAAGAAAAAACCTAAACGGGTAAGTGTGCCTAAAGAAATTCCAATCTCAACTTTGGATATAGAAACAGCAAACATGCTACTTTCACTCCCACGTGACTTAGGTTTACACCCGATCACCCAGAAGAAAATCATCGCAAACATTGGGCGGTTTGGACCTTACGTCAATCATGACGGTAAATTTAAATCCATCCCCAAGAGTTTGAGCGTTTTTAGCATTGATTTAGAAAACGCAGTAGCACTGCTGGCACAGGCGAACACAGGGCCAGCACCACTTCACTCACTTGGCGCCCACCCCAATGAAGACGGGCAAATAGAAATCTTTGCGGGTCGCTATGGGCCTTATGTACAACACGGGAAAGTACGCGCGACTTTACCCAAGAGCCAAGCGCCAGAAGAGGTTACATTAGAAGAGGCATTGGCGCTATTAAGTGCAAAAGCCGCCAAAGAGGCCCCTACAAAAAAAGTAAGCGCTAAAAAGGCCGCTACTAAAAAAACGGCCACTAAAAAAGCTTCTGGCACCCCCAAGGCGTCCTCAAGCAAAGTCGCCACCAAAAAAACATCCGCAAAAAAGGTAGCTGACTAAGCCACAACAAAAAAGCGGTCTTAGCCGCTTTTTTGTTGCAACGCTCTAGGAGAAAGAGCTCGAAATTAGGTGAGTGAGCAGGATGAAGCGTGATTAACCACTCACATGCTTGCCTAATGATACAGTATCGTTGTGCTCAATCCACTTGCGTATCCGATTTGCATCACCGATACGCGTCATCTTTCCAGCTGAATCCAACAATACTATGATCATAGGTTGGCCAGAAATTTCTGCCTGCATCACCAAACATCGGCCAGCCTCATTAATAAACCCTGTTTTAGACAGGCCTATCTCCCATTGCGTATTTCTTACCAATGCATTAGTGTTCACAAAATTGAGCGGATTCTGGCGTCCGTATAAAGTAATCTCTTGCGACGGCAGCGTACTCACCTGCCTGATCTCAGGGTAAAAATAAGCGGCATTCACCATTTTCACCAGATCTTCTGCTGTAGACACATTACCACTATCCAAACCAGTCGCATCCACAAACCTTGTAGCACTCATGCCCAAGGTTTTTGCCTTATGATTCATCTCCTGAATAAAAGCCGAAGCCCCCCCTGGATAGTGCCGCGCCAATGCTGAAGCCGCGCGATTCTCTGATGCCATGAGCGCCAACTGCAGCAGCTCTCCTCGAGTCAACATAGTGCCAACCGCCAGCCTTGACCTTGTATGTTTAAGGTAATCCACATCTTCATCGGTAATATAGAGCAACTCATCCAATGGCAAATGCGCATCCAGCATCACCATGGCTGTCATCAATTTAGTGACCGAAGCAATAGGTGTTGCAGCATCCGTATTCTTGGCATAAACCACTTCACCTGTTAATTGATTAATCACCAAAGCCTTGGTTGAGGCCAACTTCAGTGGTGTTGTGCCATCATAGTGGTCAGCATTTGCAACCGCATTGCTTGCACGCAAGCGCGCATTGACCTTGGATTTACTGGATTTATAGCTAGCAGCCTTCATCTTGCTGCTATATTTGTGCTGCTTGGAGGACACTTGTTTATGTGTTTTCTTTGGCGCTGCTTCAACTGCCATGGGTGCAGCAGCGAGCATTAACCCCAAGTACAGAAAAAATAACTTGCGCACTGTAGTTTTCATAATTACTTATATCTCATAGAGTTACAGCTTAATACTATATAAAAACTTTAGCTTTGTCATCAATATTTTACTTTTAGTAAAATGTGCATAGCAGAATAGCTGGGCAAAAATAATTACCTGTCTTAAAATTTACGTTAAAATCTGTTTAACACTTTAAAATTCAACGCAAGCATCCCCTTATGAAAAGCCCGCAAGATTTATTATTCAGCCCCCATCACTTATGGATCAGACCCAGTACAGACGGCAACTGGGAGGCTGGCATCACCGACTACGCACAAGATTTACTAGGTGACATTGTATTTGTCGATGCACCTGCTGTCGGGAGCAGACTGCAGGCAGAAAAACCATGCGGATTAATAGAGTCTGTCAAAACAGGCTCCGACCTGCATGCACTTGTGGATGGAGAAGTGACTGAAATTAATCAAGCAGTGATTGACATGCCAGAACAGATTAATGACCAGCCTTATCAAGCATGGATTTTCAAATTCAAAGCAGACAGTAACGACCCTGCCGCAAGTTTGCTCACCGCACAGGCTTACGACGCACTCACTGATGCACTTTGAAAGCAAGCTCTCAGACCTGAGTATGTCTTGTTCAAGATTAAGGCTGGTTAGGCACCACCAACCTTACCGCTTCTAGTAATTTAAAAATTTCAGCTGTAATGTTGGCTGAAATGGATTGCTCCATTTTTGGCACTTCAACCGCCAAAATTTCATGCACTTTATTTGCCAAAGCCTGCTCCACGGTCGGCAACTCGGCATTCAAAGCTTCAATAAAGTCATTTTTTGCCGCTTCTGCCAAGGCGATAAAATCCGTTTTTAATGTTGCACTCAACTCCTGCGACAGTTCCTGATAAAGTAGCGGAAAAGTATCTCCTAATTTCTGCTGCAGGGCCTGCTGCGATTCCATCTGTATGGCATCGAGATAAATACTCAACTCTGATTGCGTATGTTGTGTAAGCTCCTTATAAATCGCCCCCAGCTCTTGAGCTAGGTTAAGTTGATGCGACGCTAGTATATCCTCATGTAAACGAGATATCTTGGCCTGAAGTTCATGTGTTGCATTCTCTACTGTTATTTTTTCTAATTGCTTGAGTGATGACTGCAAGTCCTCAGTTAACTTTTGCTCCATCTCTGGCAATGTCGCGCTTAATTTTTCCTGCACTTCCAAAATGCCTTGTTCCTGCATTTTCTCAAGGGCATGCCCCAAATCTGCCTTGATAATTTCGGTATTCGCTAACAAAATTTTAGGTACTTCAGTCGCAAGATCCGCTCTGGTTCTATCTACCACACCTGTAGTTTGCTCAACAATTAATCGCTGACTGCTAGTCAACTCCGCATCAATGTGTGCTTTCAACGCAGCTTGTGCTACTTGCTGCATCTGCAAAGCCTGCTCTTTTTGCTGGTCAAGTTGCTGGTTCAGCGCGCTAGACAAATAAGCCTGATTTGCTTTTTGTATATTGGCGGATTCACTTAGTAAATGATCAAGTAAATCCTGCCGCATTTCAGCCTTGATTTTCTGAGCGACTGACAATTCAATCTCCCTCGCGATCTGCGGCCTTATTTCAGCAACAATGCTAGCCAACATCTCTGGCGTTAAACTGATGGCCTGAACAACAGATTGTTTAGGCTGCGCATGCACCTCAGTGAGCAATGGAATATCATCATCTTGCATATCTACTCAACCTATTCAATCTAAAAAATAGAGTTTAACATCATGTGGCAGTTGCCAAATCTGTAGATTTAATTTGGTAACCACGATCCCGATAAAATTTGTAACGCGCTCTCGCCTGCACCTTATCCGCCTCATCCAGCCCTACAATCTCGATTAAATAGCGAAATCGGCTAAAAAAAGGCGGGCAATCAGATTGTAAATTAATCAAGATGTCATCTTGAATCAATTTTAATCCATCTGTCGCCAGCACAATAGGCGTCACATCACTGAGTGGCTCACCAGACAAAGTGCTTGGCAAAAAACTGCTTGCCTCTTGCTGCCAGAGGAACTGCTGCAAATCTTTACAGATAAGCTCATTATCAGCAAACACCGTTAACTGCCTGCCTTTAGCTAGCGCTTTTCTACACAAAGAAACAACCTGCACCGACTTATCTGGCACGTTAACAAAAAACTCTACTCGCGTCATATCTTAAAAAATAGGCATTCGCAACATAATCTGCTTTTTAGTTAGCGGGCACGTGCAACTAAAAATTCGGTGAGTAAAGGTACTGGCCGGCCAGTACCGCCTTTTTCCTTACCTGATTTCCAGGCCGTACCTGCAATGTCAAGGTGTGCCCACTCATATTTTTTGGCGAATCTGGACAAAAAACATGCGGCAGTAATGCTGCCTGCTGCTCTGCCTCCAATATTGGCAATATCAGCAAAATTACTATCCAGTAAGGGCTGATAATCATCCCACAACGGCATGTGCCAAGCACGGTCTAGCGCAGATTCACCCGCCTGTAACAGCGCTTTCGCCAGAGCATCATTGTTGCTGAAGAGTCCTGTAGCATGGTGTCCTAGCGCGATTACACAAGCCCCTGTCAGCGTAGCGATATCGACGACTGCACTAGGCTCAAACTTCTCTGCATAGGTAAGCGCATCACACAAAATAAGCCTGCCTTCAGCGTCGGTATTGAGCACTTCAATCGTTAAGCCCGACATGCTGGTCAACACATCCCCAGGCCTTGTCGCACGGCCATCTGGCATATTTTCACACGCAGGAATAATACCCACCACGTTTAACGGCAAATCCATCTCGGCCAATGTCTTGAATGTACCCAGCACAGTTGCTGCACCGCACATGTCGTATTTCATTTCATCCATCTCGGCACCTGGCTTTAATGAAATACCACCTGTATCAAAGGTAATACCCTTACCTACTAACACGACGGGTTTTTGTTCTTTTTTACCTTTTAAATGCTGCAACACAATCAATTTAGGTGGCTGCTCACTGCCTTGTGCCACCCCTAAGAGAGACCCCATGCCCAGTTTAACCATATCCTCACGTTCCAGCACTTCTATTTTCAAGCCGTAAGTGTCAGCCAGTACTTTAGCCTGATCTGCCAAATAACTCGGCGTGCAGACATTAGGCGGCAAATTGCCAAGGTCTTTAGTCAAACTCACACCCTGCCCCAAAGCCTTGCCATCTGCCATGCCTGCCTGCGCCTGAGGCGCATCAGATTCAATCGCAAATACAGCTAATGTTTGTATGCCTTTTTTAGATTCCTGCGCTTCCCCAGCCTCTTTTTTGCGCTTAATCGCATCAAACTGGTAACTGGCATCTATCGCCAACTCAACTAAACGTGCGGTTTTCCAACGTGAATCCCTGGCTTTTACTGGCAACTCCGCCAAATAAGTCAGTGTATTGGCTGCGTTACTTTTGGCCAGTGCCTTTATCGAAGTCCGCACCGCCTTACTATATTGCTTATCATCAAATGCATCTTCTTTACCCAAGCCAACTAACAGCACGCGATCGCTCGCGACACCTGGCACTTGATGCAAGAGCAAGGAGGTTTCTGGTTTACCATCCAAATCACCACGTGCCAGCACTTGACTGATATAGCCATCAGCGCGCTCATTCAATTTTCGTGCTGAGGCAGATAGTTGTTGCGACTCAAACACGCCGACGATGACGCAATCATGATGCTGCTTTTCCACGTCACCTGTTTTTATGCTAAATTCCATTTATTGCTTCCTTAATCTTATTGTGATTGCAACTATAATGAGCGGCACGTATTTAAACGAGCAGCTCACTGACACAAATACCATGCGCTGCGAGTGCCTAATCATGAGAAAATTCAATCAGTTGTTTGGCAAAACGTTCGATTGGATTAATATTGCTTAAATTATCGCGTGTTTTACACGTAATTCATAGTCGTAAATACTACAACTTAACCGATTTATCATATGCTTTTTAAGCGATCTTTAATACAAGAACTCATTTCTACTGCAGCAGGTGCCTTTTTAATTTTATTAGGCATCGTGATTGCACAACGTGCTGGCAATCTTATTCGTCTGGCAGCCAAAGGCATTTTACCCAATGATGCCATTACCACCATGCTGGGCTTTAATATGGTGAAATTCTTGCCAATGGTGCTATCCCTTGCGCTTTTTCTAGCCATACTCATGACCCTGTCCCGGTGGTATCGAGATTCAGAAATGGTGATTTGGTTTAGTAGCGGATTGAGCATCACCAGCTGGATTCGTCCAGTACTTACGTTTATCGCGCCAGTCATTGGCTTTGTTCTCATTTTAAGCCTATTCGTTATGCCATGGGCAACCAACAAAGGTGAGCTTTACCGCGCCCAGCTTGAAGCCCGCGACGAACTGGCTGCCATTAGCCCAGGCGTCTTCAAGGAATCAAGTAATGGTGAGCGAGTGTTTTTCATCGAAAGCTTTGATGAGCTTGGGAATGTTGTCAAAAATATATTCGTACAAACCTTGCAGCACCAGAAACTGGGGATTATTGTCGCTGCAGAGGGCAGCCGATATATTGAGGTGAACGATGACCACTTTTTATTGATGAAAAATGGTCGCCGTTATCAGGGTGAGCGAGGCACCGCCGAGTTTTCAACCACGGAATTTGAAAAGTATGCCATCCGCATAGAAGCAAAAGAGGCCAAACAACGCCCACCAAGTACACAGTCAAAATCCAGCCTGGATTTATTAAGCGCACCAAACAATACGCATTACGCTGAAATACAATGGCGGCTTGCTATTCCAATTTCCGCACTAATTCTTGCGCTGCTCGCCATTCCACTCAGCGCGCTGGACCCACGTGCAGGCCGCTCGGCAAATTTTGCATTAGCCCTTATCATTTACATTATTTACAACAATCTATTAAGTATTTTTCAGGCATGGGTAACACAAGGCAAAGTTCACCATCTCATTGGCTTGTGGCCTGTGCATGCGCTGTTTTTAGCCATTACCTTATATCTATTTTATAGACGTGCGCATCAACTGCCGATATGGCCTGTGATGCTCCACAACAGCTGGCTGAAATTGAAACAAAAAACCAAAACAAACGCACGGACACCCCTACAGCGCTAACCGCAAGAACAATTGCCCATGAGCATCATCACACGCTATTTATTTAAAGAGATCACGGTCAATGTGCTACTGGTAGCATTGGCGCTCATTGCAATGTTCTCCTTCTTTGACCTCATACAAGAGCTGGAAAGTTTAGGCAGAGGCAATTACGGGCTTGGCAAGGTGATACTGTTTGTGCTGCTGAGTGCACCAGGTCACATCTATGAAATTATGCCCGTAGCGGTGTTGGTAGGCGCCATGTATAGTTTAGGTCAACTGGCCAGACATTCCGAACTCATTGTACTCAGAGTGAGTGGCATTTCGCTATTTAATATTACAAAAATCCTATTAAAAACAGGATTGATTTTTACAATGCTCACCTTCTGCGTCGGCGAACTCATTACACCATTAAGTGAAAAGCTGGCACAGCGGATGCGCATCAAAGCCACAGACTCTGTGATTGTGCAGGATTTTATGTCAGGGCTTTGGGTGAAGGATGGTCGTAGCTTTGTGAACATTGAAGAAGTGTTGGCTGATGCAACCCTGCTCAACATTCATATATACGAATTTGACAAAAATTTTAAACTGGTTCGCGTTAACCATGCTAAAAATGGTCAGTTTGCAGATGACCAATGGCTGCTGCAATCAGTATCTCAAACGCATTTTGACGGCGACACCAATCGAGTGCAGCATTTAGAAAAAGCCGCCTGGCGCTCTCTGATTCGGCCTGAGTTGTTAAATGTGTTATTAGTATTACCTGAAAAAATGTCTGCGTGGAATCTGGTCGCTTATATCAACCACTTGCAGACCAATAAACAAAAAACTACACGTTATGAAATGGCACTTTGGGCAAAAGCGATTTACCCTCTGGCATGTATGGTCATGATTATTCTGGCGCTACCCTTTGCGTTCATACAGCAGCGTGCAACGGGTGCCAGCACAAAAATATTTATCGGGATTATGCTCGGCGTGCTTTACCAGATATTGAATCGCACCTTTATCTACCTAGGTGTACTGAACGATTGGACGCCTGCAGTAAGCGCTATGATGCCTACCATTTTGTTTCTGATTGCGGGGCTTGTGATGCTATACCAAGTTGATCGAAGGTAACAAACCTTCTGATCAAATAGCTCGCGTATGCTTTGCTAATCGCAGCATTCTTATAAGCAGGTTCGATCTATAATAATTTTGGATTTTAAAATCCTGTCATGCAGATAACAGTGATTTCTGTCCACCAGCGCCCACAAAAAACCCAATCCCAAACATAGCGCGCTGACACTTGCCAGTACATAGCGCAACACTGCGGCAGATAAGGTCAGTGAATGCCCATGCTGACTAACGACACGCATACGCCATGACTGCATGGCTAGCGTGCGCCCTGTGCTTATCCAACACCAGATAAAATAGCCACCTAAAACCAGCCACAAAACCAGCCTTAATAGCCATTGCTTAAGCCCTGCCGTGGCATCCCCCAATAGAAAGATAAACACAAACACCGCTAAAAAGCTCAATGCACTCATTGTAAGCAACTCATAAACCAAACTTGCACCAAGCTTGAGTATACCTGGGGCTGCTTCTGTATTTTGCTGCACTGGCATGCGATAAAGTGGCGAAAGCTTAACTTAAAGAACCCAGATTATCTGGGCTAGTCCAAGTCTGAGCCTGAGTAAATCTCTGGCGATTCTGCGCGCAGTTTCGCGCGCGCAGATTCTGGCAATTTCTGATACTCCTGCCATTTTTGACGCAACTCATTTTTTTTCTCTGCAGATAAAGACTGGAACTGCTGATGACGCTTACGTGCATTTTCACGCTCATAAGGCGTCATCCGACTCCAGTTCGTCAACCGCTTCTGCACCAAGGCTTGTTGCTTTGCATCCATTTTCGGATAGTCATGTGCAATATCCAGCATTCTTTCACGCTGCCAGGGCCGTAATGTATCCCACTCTTCCGCCAGCGGGTTTAACACCTGACGCTGCTGCTCGGAGAGTTGCGCCCAAGCGACAGGTTCTTCAGCCGCCAGTGTGACATGCCCGAAACACAAGGCAACAATAAGCACTGATATTTTAAGTGCGAATCTTAATGGGTATCCAACCATGCATTAAATCCCTTATCTGCATATGCCTCTGGCGGCAATTCTGATGCTAACAAAAACGCATCACTGTTTTTAATATTATAATTACCAAACTGTTGCATCGCAAACAACGCTAGCAGTAGAACACTTAACACCAGCAAACCCGAAATAAGGCGGTGCTGATGAAGGTAATGCCCCCATCGCCCTCCCATCCAATGCAAAGCGGTGCCGTTTTGATTGAGCTGATAATGCTGCGCCAACTGCGCCTGATGACTTGTTAAATGATGCACAGCACGTGTGCGGGCATCCAGCAGGCGCTGTGTTTGCGCCTCTGTTAATAGCTGGGTTTGACTGTCCAGCAACTCAACCACATTGCTTGCTATTTGATATTCAGTTTCGGTGCTCAATCCCAAATTGCTTTCTGTTTCATTTTGTACATTCATTGCTCGCTCCTTTTTTTCGAGCCATTATTACCCAACACGATATGTGACATGCCAATATTACCCAAACCCTGTCGTTGCAACTCTATAGACAAAGCATGAACCGCCCGTGAACAGTGCGTTTTCACGCTACCATCCGAGCATCCCATAATTTCTGCTGTTTCTGCCACATCCATCTCCTCCCAGTAACGTAACACAAAGGCTTCTCGTTGACGTGCTGGCAATTTTTCTAAGGCGCGTTCAATCATGCGTATGGTTTGACCGCGTTCAAGCTGCGCTGAAGGCTCGTTCCCATCATCTTCTACATCAATGGTTTCTAACGGATCACGCTCTTCACCATCTTCATGGTGGCTAAATGAAGAAAATAAGGTTGTCCATAAATTGCGTACTTTTTGCCTGCGCCAAAAATCACGCATGGTGTTTTGCAAAATGCGCTGGAACAACATAGGAAACTCGGTAGCGGGCTTCTGACCATATTTTTCTGCCAGTTTCATCATGGCGTCCTGCACAATATCCAATGCAGCATGATCATCGCGCACGGCATACACCGTCTGCTTAAAAGCGCGACGCTCGACTTCTGATAAAAAATCCGAGAGTTCCTTGGGTGTTGCCATTTTAAAGATTCATCGCCATGATAAATAAGTAGGGTTACGCCTTAGAATAAGATGATGCAGCATCAACCGCAACAGGTGATTTTCAGTTAATGTGTTAAAAGTATATCAGGTTTACATTTTGCAGTAATTGATAGCTTAGATACAATCTAACAAAGATTGTTACATTGCCTATGAAAACAGGGCAACAATCTCGCGTTTTTAAACACAATCAACAGATAGGATAACGCCATGTGGAAACTTATTTTTTTAGCCCTCATCATCTGGCTTGCTATCTACCTCATCAGGCAAAGTTTCAAATCAAACCAATCTACGACTGGCAATCAACCTGAATCAGAAACAAAACATTCAGATACAGAAGAGTCTGACACCGAAAACATGGTGCAATGTGAAACCTGCCATATCCACCTGCCAAGATCTGAAGCCTTCATGGCCAACAAAAAGTTTTACTGCTCAACACAGCATATGCAGCAAGATGCGCCATAATCCAATATCAATCATGCAAGTGAGCTAAAAATGGGGCGTTACCTATTTGACATTGAAAATAAATTTAATAAGAACTTCGCATTGCACCGTGATTTAACCCTGCAAGCACGAGCCATTCGCACCATCAACGTGCTTAGATTTATTTTAAGTTTAACCTTCATCCTGTTTTATCTATTTATCGGCCAACTCGGCTTGGGTGATAGAGAAAATACTGACTTATTTTTCAGCTTATCACTAGCTTATGCTTTTTTCAGCATCTCTCTGCTAGTCATCACACCTTTAAAATCTTCTGCAGTCATTTTTTTCCATCCAGTGCAAATCGTCATCGATATTTTCTTTATTGTATTGATGATGCACGCAGCTGGCGGGATTCAGAGTGGTTTAGGCCTGCTGCTGATTATTTCTATCGTCACTGCCAGCTTAGTCAGTAACGGCAGGCTCGCCTTATTTTATGCGGCGGTTGCCACCATAGGCTTATTGCTTGAACAAAGCTACCAAATAGCCAGATGGAACTTGCCAGAATCCACCTACACTCAACCTGTGATTCTAAGCCTCAGTTGCTTTGCGACCGCCTGGCTAGCCTATATTCTTGCAAAACGCATACTGCAAAGTGAGGCGCTAGCCTCCGCACGCGGCATTGATCTTGAAAATCTGGCACAGGTCAATGCACTAATTACCCAGGAAATTCAGGATGGCGTAATTGTCGTCGATGAAGATTTCAATGTCAGACACCATAATATACAAGCACAGTTGCTACTTGGGTTCCAAGCCCAACGCTCGGACGTGCTGCCAATCGCGGACTGTGCCATAGAAATTACTCTGGCATTTAAAAATTGGGTCAATAATGGCGACAGTGAAAATCACACCATCATCAACATCCATCATCGCGAGCTTAAGCTACGCTTCGAGCCAATCAACCATCAAGACCGCAGGCAAGGGGCAGTGGTGTTCATACAAGACTGGAGCTTAATACAGTCAGCCTCGCAGCAGGCAAAGTTAGCAGCGCTCGGCAGATTAACCGCCAATATTGCACATGAGATTCGTAACCCGTTAAGCGCGATTAGTCATGCTAATCAGCTATTGCAGGAGGAGGAACAAAACTCTGCCTCCAATGTGCGCATGCTGGAAATTATTGCTGATAATATTCAGCGTATCGAACAAATTATCAAAGATGTGCTTGAGCTCAACCGCCGGGACCGCACCCATCAGGAAAAAATCTATCTTGATCAGTTTCTTGTTGATTTCCATCATCAATTCTGTGCCGTAGAGAAAATCCCTCTCACATACTTTTCGCTCTCATTACTAGCTGAAACCGAAGTCATTACCTTTGACCAGCGGCATTTAACGCAGATTTTATGGAATTTATGCAGAAACGGCTGGGAGCATAGCCAAAAACAAGCTGGCAGTTTACATCTGAAATGTGTGAAAATATCCGAATCAATATTAAATATAGAAATTATTGATGATGGGTTAGGCGTGGACGAGCGCGACCGCAATAAGCTCTTTGAGCCTTTTTACACCACCAAAACTACGGGTAATGGACTGGGGCTCTATATTTCGCGCGAGCTTGCGGAGGCAAATAATGCCTACTTAAATTACCATTCTCTCGACGCTGGCAGTGCGTTTATTCTTCAGTTAAAAAATATACATTAAAGGTAATTGCTCAAGCTATGTCTCAAAAACCAAGCTGTTTAATAGTCGATGATGAAACCGACATTCGAGAACTACTCGCGATGACGCTGGATCGGATGAATATTGACACCTATAGTGCCGCCAATATTGATGAGGCAAAATCATTGCTAAAACAGCGCCAATATGCATTATGCCTGACCGACATGCAGATGCCAGGCGGGTCTGGACTGGATCTGGTGAATTATATTAACGAGTTTTATTCAGGATTGCCTGTTGCAGTGATAACAGCGCACGCAAGTGCAGACAATGCAGTTTCTGCGCTCAAAGCTGGGGCTTTTGATTACCTTAGCAAACCGATTTCACTCAAGCAGTTGCGGCCTGTGGTCGAGTTTGCACTCAAATTATCAGCCAAACCTAGCACAAGCAACCCCAATACATTAGAAATGACTGGTGATTCAGAGCCAATCCAGCTTGTACGCACGCTGATTGCAAAGCTGGCACGCAGCCAGGCGCCAGTTTATATCAGTGGCGAGTCAGGAAGCGGTAAGGAGTTAGCTGCGAAACTCATTCATAAGAACAGCTCACGCGCTGAAGGGCCATTTATTGCAGTCAATTGCGGCGCTATCCCTGAAAACCTGATGGAAAGTGAGTTTTTTGGTTATAAGAAAGGGGCTTTCACGGGCGCAACACAGGATAGAGAAGGGATGTTTCAGGCTGCGAGCGGAGGCACCTTGTTTTTAGATGAGGTCGCAGACTTGCCACTGGCCATGCAGGTTAAACTGTTACGCGCTATTCAGGAGAAAAAAGTGCGCCCAGTAGGTGGCACTACTGAAGAAGCCGTAGATGTGCGTATAATCAGTGCGACACATAAAAACCTGACCGAAATGATGGATACTGGGCTATTCAGGCAGGATCTTTATTACCGACTGAATGTTATTCAGCTCAAAATGCCCGCATTGCGTGATCGGCCTGCCGACATTCCATTGCTGGCTAATCTTTTACTCTCAAAATTGTGTACGGCACAGCAAATTGATGTCCCAAGAATTGAACCCGCAGCACAAACTTACATTGCTAAACTGCCGTTCCCAGGGAATGTACGTGAATTAGAAAACATGCTGGAACGTGCCCTCGCCCTATGTGATGGCGAGACCATCACTGTTGGCGACTTATTAATCGATGACAATTCACATCACTCCAATAAACTAGATGCGGGTTTATTCAGTCAAGCGAACAACACTGACCTTAATCTGACCGATTATCTTGAAGAAGTCGAGAAAAAAGCTATCATTCAAGCACTGGATAAAACCAACAACAATAAAACCGCCGCAGCTAAGCTACTGGGGGTCACCTTCCGTACTTTTCGTTATCGCCTAGCCAAACTGGGGCTAAGTAAAGAGGAAATAAGTGAAGCAGACGGCGATGGCGACCCGACAGCCCAATAGTGTTGCGCTGTTATCTTCAGCGCAAATCTCAACATCAGGCCAATACTAAAAGCAGATAGCTGATATAAAGCGTACCATTCACTAACAAGTGCCAAACGCGCAATCCGCCCTTTTGCACCAAGTAGCGCAGCCATATGGCGGCAATCAGTGTCAGCGCTATCCCTAACAAAACCTCCTTACGCGGCTCCCATGGGGTAAGCATAATACCAATCGCTGGCAGCAATGTTCCCTGAAACACCATGGCGCCAGTAATATTACCAAACGCAAGGGTGTCTTTACCCCTGCGTATCCATAATATACTGTTCACTTTTTCTGGTAACTCTGTCGCGATTGGAATAATCAGCAGTGATAGCAATAACGCAGAAATACCAAGCAATTGTGATGCCTCCTCAACACCGTGAATAAAACCTTTGGCACCCGCCACCAGCAGTATCAAACCTAAGGTCAATTGCACAATAATCACCACCACATTGTTGGGTAACCCCGCTTTGCATAAAAACATGACGCTATCGGCCTCCGTCGCATGGCCATCTTGAACCAGCACCTTAGATGCGCGCAAGGTCATCATCACATAAACAAAATAAATCATCACCATGCAAAAACCAAAGGCGTAACGCACCTCGATTAAGCCGTGAGGAACAAACATTGCAACTGCGGCAAAGCTAAAAGCAACAATAAAAAAGTTAAGATCTCTAGTGAGCCCTGTGCGCTCTGGCCGCAAATGTCCATGCGTGCCGCGGCGCTTCCAAACAGAAACTGCCATCAGGCAGATAGACAATGTTGCAAGCATAAGTGGTGCGCCAAGAATGGCACCCACCCCAATTTCCTCATTGGTCGCAGCATTCTGTGTGCCAGCGAGCAGCGCCAGCAAAGGCACTGAGGTTTCAGGCAGGGCAGTGCCCACAGCCGCAAACAAAGAACCTGTCACACCTTCTGAAATGCCTAGCTTCTCACCTAAATGCTCGAGTGCATTGGTAAACACTTCGGCTGCGACCAAAATCACCAACAACATGAGCAATAGTTCTAAAAACACCATTTAACTTTATCCTTGCCAGATTATGAATATAAATTCTACAGCCTGTCATTTTATGCCCAAATACGCATAAAATGACTTGATATGGAAAAATATGTCTTCGACCATGCCGGGCTTATCAAAAACGTAAAATTTATCGCGTCGCCAAATTTTGATGCCAGGCCAAAAAATGAAATTAGCCTGATTGTCATCCACAATATCAGCCTACCGCCTGGCGAATACCTGGGGAACAGCATTATCGATCTATTTACCAATAAGCTAGATCCTTACACGCACCCATACTTCGCGGAAATTTATACGCTTAAAGTCTCTGCGCATTTTCTCATTCGCCGCGATGGTCAATTAATTCAATTTGTTTCCTGTCTGGATCGTGCCTGGCATGCTGGCAAATCAATCTGGCAGGGACGTGAACGTTGTAACGACTTTTCGGTCGGAATTGAATTGGAGGGCAGTGATTTTGATTATTTTGAATCAGCTCAATATCACGAGCTAAATCGCTTAATTGCAAGCCTCAAGGAAAATTACCCGATACAGGCCGTTACTGGGCATTCAGATATCGCACCAGGACGAAAAACCGACCCAGGACCTTTTTTTGATTGGAAGAAAATCATATAAGCTTATAGCGAAATGTGATGAAAAACCTGTCTAATCCAGTGAAATTAATGCCTATTGTTTGTTAAAGTATCAAACCATCCGTTATTATTTTAGGTAGTTACTATTAAATTTAGTCATAAAGAAAAATCATGCCACTTAATCACCTCTTGCTATTAAGCCTGTTTAGTTTGGCACTATGCGCCTGTAGCCGCACTGAAGCACCGCAAAAACCGCCACCCAATCTGCCATTGGTAACTACCTCTGAGGTTAAATCACAACTGTTGGAAATTACTGAAGAAGCGGTTGGCAACCTGGAAGGCCTGATTGACCCCACACTAAGTGCAGAGATTTCGGCGCGCGTGGTTAAAGTGCATGTGGGCGTGGGCGACCAGGTTAAAAAGGGACAGCTCATTGCAACGCTGGACGTGAATGATTTTAATATGCAGCTTAAAGAGGCAGAAACTGAGGTTTCAAGAATCAAAGCCCAGCTGGAAAATCAGCAAAAGATTGTTGCCAGAAATCAAACGCTGGTCGATCGAAAGTTCATCGCGCAAAATGCAGTCGATACCGCACAATCGGAACAAGATGTGTTAACGCAACAACTCAATGGTGCCTATGCCCGCATTAACACCATCAAGCAAAACAGCAGTAAAAGTAGAGTTTACGCCCCCACTAACGGGATAATTGAGAAAAAAATCGTCGACTCAGGTGAGTATTTAAAAGCAGGCGACCCCATTGTGCAGATCATAGGCAATCAAAGACTGCGTGCACATATCCCATTTCCTGAGTCCATCGCCGCCAAAATTCAACCAGGACAACTGTTAAAGCTGAGCACACCAACTTCTACCGAAACCGTCACCACTACCGTTAAAGAAGTTAAACCTGTCGTCATGGCTGATAATCGCGCTGTGGATGTGATTGCCGATATCAGCAACCAGCCAAGCTGGAAAGCAGGCGCCAGCGTGAATGCCAAGCTCATCCTCAGTCAACAGGATAATACGCTCGTGGTCCCTGAGCAAAGTATCGTGCTGCGCCCAGCAGGTGAAGTAGTCTACGTCATCGAAAATGACACTGCACATCAGCATATTGTACAAACAGGCAATCGTAGCAATGGTGCAGTTGAAATATTAAGCGGGCTGCAAGCTGGTCAAATCGTTGCAGTCGACGGGGCGGCCTATTTGTCAGATAAAGCCCGCATTAAACTTGCGCCTTCCGCACAATAAGACAAGAGCGACACATTCATGACACTGCCTGAACTCTCGATTAAGCGCCATGTTTTAGCATGGATGATTTCTGGCATGCTGGTGCTCTTTGGCATTATTGCTTATGAGCGCATTGGAGTTGACCGCATGCCCAATGTTGAGTTGCCAGTCATTTCCGTCACTACCACACTGCGCGGCGCAAATCCTGAAATTATGGACACCAGCGTCACCAATGTGATTGAATCTGCCGTTAACACCACACCGGGGATTGAACACATTCAGTCCAGCTCATCTCCTGGCGCATCGAATGTCACTATCACTTTCAGTCTGGAAAAGGACATTGATGTGGCCTTTAACGAGGTGCAATCCAAAGTCAACCAAACATTACGGCGCCTACCCGATGCGGCCGACCCACCTGTCGTACAAAAGCTGGAAACCAACACGCAACCCATCATGTGGCTAGCACTGCACGGCGATCGCACGGTTCAGCAACTCAATCTCTACGCACAGAATATCATTAAAAAGAAACTGGAAACCATCAACGGCGTAGGTGAAGTGCGCATTGGCGGTCGGCGCGACCGCACCATTCGGGTCAATTTATTGCCTGAGCGCATGGCAGCCCACAAAGTAACCGCATCAGACCTGACCAACGCATTCCAAAAAGAACATATCCAGCTGGCTGGCGGCTTTTTGGTGGGTAACCACGCGGAGAAACTACTGAAACTTGATCTGGAATTTCACGATATTGCCACACTCGGCAATCTGGTTGTGAGCTACAAAAATGGTGCGCCGATTCTTCTAAAACAGGTGGCCGAAATTGAAGATGGCCTCACCGATAATCGTCAGCTGGCGCGTTTCAATGGTCAACCCACAGTGGGACTGGGCATTGTCAAAGTTTCTAACGCCAATACGGCCTCCATCATCGCCACCATACAACAAAAACTCACAGACGAAATCCGCCCATCACTCCCACCAGGCCTGCATTTAGACATCTCGACCAATGATGCGGATTTTATCCATGAAATGGTTAAGACACTGCAAGACCACCTGGTGGAAGGCACGCTGTTTGCCGCATTGATTGTATTGATTTTTATGCGCTCATTTAGCTCCACGCTGATGATCTGCCTTGAAATCCCCGTATCATTGTTTGGCGCAATCGCCGTGATGTATTTTGCTGATTACACATTTAACAGCATGACCTTGCTGGCGCTTTTGCTACTAATCGGCATTGTAGTGGATGATGCCATCGTTGTGCGTGAGAGCATTCTGCGCCACATGACAGGTGAAGCTGGCGGCAAAAAAGTCTCTGATCTAAAAACCAAGCAAGAAATAGCCGAGTTTCGCACCCAAGCCACCATTAACGGCAGTCGCGAAGTTGTGTTTGCGGTGCTCGCATCCACCGCCGCTTTGGTATGTATCTTTGCACCCGTTATTTTTATGGATGGCATGATAGGCAAGTTTTTCAAATCATTTGCCGTGGTTGTCACATTTGGCGTGCTTGTTTCTCTGCTGGTGTCACTCACGCTAACCCCCATGCTGTGTGCGCACTATCTCAAAGTTCAACCTGAGCAAAATCGCATTTATCTGGCACTGGGACGTTTTTTTGACAAAATGGATAGTGACTACCACAAACTATTACATAGCGTATTAAGACACCGCTGGAAAGTGCTACTGGCAACCTTGCTTGTTGTGTTATCCAGCGGGTATTTTATTCAAAACGTCTCTAAAGAATTTGTGCCAGATACAGATGAGGGCCGATTTATGGTGTCGTTTAAAACACCTTTAGGTTCAAGCTTAAGCTACACCGACTCTCGCCTAAAAATCATAGAACAAAAGATTGAAGCGCAACGTGACCAAATTGCCAGCTACTTTAGTGCGATTGGTTTAGGGAGCGCTGGTCAAGTGAACCAGGGTATTGTTTTTGTGACGCTTAAGCCCAAAAATGCGCGCACCATGAGTCAGCAAGCCTTAATTCAGCAGCTCAAGCAGGACTTCGACACTATCCCAGGGGTGCGCGCTTTCCCTACCGCTGTATCTATTATCAGAGGCCAGCGTTCTGAGAAAATGCAATTTAACCTCACAGGCCCTAATTTACAGCAGGTGGCATCGCTCGCGCAAACGCTACAGCAAAAATTAAATGAAATACCAGGAATGGGCAGAATTGATTTGGATACACAGCTAGACCTGCCACAGTTTGTGGTCAGCATTGATCGTGTTCGCGCTAACAGCCTAGGTTTGTCTGCCGCTGAAATTGCCAATGCCATTAGTATTTTTACTGGCGGCATGGATGTTGCTGAATACAACGACAGCATAAGTGATGGACAGCGTTACAATATCCGCCTTAAAGCCAAAGACGCAGACTTTGGGCAAATTGCCGATGTCAGCAAAATTTATCTGCGTACCAGTAGCGGAGAACTGACCAGACTTGATTCTGTGGTCACATTTAAACAGGAGCTGGGTGCGGCCGTCATCGGTCGTTACGACCTGCAATATGCAGCCAATTTTTATATCAATCCGACGATACCCTTGGGCGAAGCTACAGCCGCACTGGAAAAAATCAGCCAATCCCTACTCCCCTCTGGCTATGCGATAGGGCTTACAGGCCAGGCACTGGAGATGAAAAAAACCATCAAAAATACAGCGTTTATTTTTATACTCGCGCTGGTATTGTTATATATGGTACTCGCCAGCCAGTTTAACTCCTTCCTGCAGCCCATGATTATCATGCTGGCTCAGCCCTTGGCCATTATAGGCGGGGTATTTGCACTTTGGCTCACCAACAGCTCGCTTAATATTTACTCCATGATAGGGCTAGTGCTACTGATAGGGCTAGTCGCTAAAAACTCTATTTTATTAGTCGATCTTACCAATCAACTGCATGAACAAGGCCAAAGCGTGAATGAGGCTCTGCTACACGCCTGTCCAGTGCGATTAAGACCTGTACTCATGACTTCACTCACACTGATTCTTGCCTTGCTCCCCGCCTCCCTGGGGCTGGGTGCGGGAGCAGAAACCAACGGGCCGCTTGCCATTGCCGTGATTGGCGGCATGATATCGTCTACACTGCTGACCTTGGTCGTCATCCCCGCCGCATATTCGCTCATCATGAATTATTTTTCTGAAAAAACAACCGCTTATGTTGAAAATTAACCTAAGTCCAGGGTGAAAAATTTAATGATTTTGGCTGCATTAGCCCATACCTCCTGCACCCGCTGATGACAAATCCGCACCGCACTTACAATAAAGTCTGTTAAAATTCTTCACATGTTGCGACGTTTTACCGTACACCTAGCGCTGGTTCTGTTATTTGCTTTTACGCAAATAGGAGTAGCTACGCATGAAATTCGCCACGTCACAGAAGGTGCAAAGCATAGCCAAGATGACAAACAAAACCTTGCCGAGCAATGTGAACAATGCCTTAGTTACGCCAAGGTAGCCAACGGACTCACACTAGGTTCTTTTGTTATTCCAGCCGCATGCCTGGATGTTGCGCCCACGACAAAAACGTCTGCAAACTTTCACTCTCCAGTAGTCACTGCATATTTCGCACGAGCACCTCCTCAAAAAATTAGCGCTTAATCCATTTCAAACTCAGCACTTTTAAAAAGCCTGCTGAGCTGTTGCTATTTATTTTTTGAGATTACCACTATGAAATTTAAACAATCCCCGCAAAAGCCCTTTGCTTTTGCACGCACTCCTATTGCAATTTTATTAGCCTCTTGCTTTAGCACACCATTCGCCTACGCTGACACACAATCTACTGAGATTGCACTGCCCTCTATCTCGGTAACTGGCAACCCACTTGGCGTCAGCTCAGATGAGCTTGTAGTGCCCGTGTCAGTA
>JAQTXW010000033.1 GCA_028688575.1 Methylotenera sp.
TGTGGCTAATAAATCAAACCTTTCCCAATAATAAATATTCCATCAGTGCTTTTTGTATATGTTGAGCGTTTTGGCTACGGCCACTTCGCTTAACATCGCTTCGCGAGTTAGCCTGCGCCGAAACAGATTACACCTAATGCTTCGTTATACTTTCACCTTACCTAATAAAAGATATTCCATCAGTGCCTTTTGTGTATGCAATCTGTTTTCAGCTTCATCCCATACGATACTTTGTGGACCATCGATGACTTCAGCAGATACTTCTTCGCCTCGGTGAGCTGGCAGGCAGTGCATAAAGAGCGCATCTTTTGCCGCAACGCGCATCATATCGCCGTCAACCTGCCAATCAGCAAAGTCACGCATACGCTCTTCGTTTTCCGCCTCAAAACCCATGCTTGTCCATACATCCGTCGTTACCAGATCCGCACCTTTTGCAGCATCCATAGGGTCGGCAAACACTTCAAAGTGATCTGTGCCATATAAATTGGCCCGCTCTGGTTCTACTTCATAACCTGGCGGTGTAGATACATGCACATTAAAATCAAGCAACTCGGCCGCCTGCAACCAGGTATTACACATATTATTGCTATCACCTATCCAGGCAACCGTCTTACCCTTGATACTGCCACGATGTTCTATATAGGTGAATATGTCAGCCAAAATCTGGCATGGATGATACTCATTGGTTAAGCCATTAATCACTGGCACACGGGAATTTGCAGCAAAACGCTCAATGATTTCCTGTTCAAAGGTACGAATCATCACCAAGTCGCTCATGCGTGAAATCACCTGTGCTGCATCTTCCACTGGTTCACCGCGCCCCAGTTGTGAATCTCGGGTATTCAAATAAATTGCTGAACCACCCAGCTGCTGCATACCAGCCTCAAATGAAAGACGCGTACGTGTACTCGCTTTCTCAAAAATCATCACTAAAGTGCGATCCTGAAGTGGCCAGTATTTTTGATAATCTTTAAATTGATTTTTAATCCAGCGCGTACGTTCAAACACATACGCTAATTCATCGTGATTAAGATCATTAAATTGTAAAAAATGTTTGATTGCCATGGTCGTTTGTAGCCTGGTTTTTATTAAAATCGGCCGTAGTTTAAGTTTTCAATAATTACTCGGATAAAAACGTTTTAATTAAGGCTGAAAGTCGGAGCACCAGCTCAGCCGCTTCTACCTCATTCATAATCAGTGGCGGCAACAAGCGCACAACCTTATCTGCTGTCACATTAATCAGCAGCTTTGCTTCCAGTGCCATTTTCACCAACTCACCGCACGGCCTGTCAAGCTCAATGCCGATCATCAAGCCCGCATTTCGCACCGTCACTATACCCTGAGTATCCTTTAAGGCAACTAGCAGGTTTTCACGTATCAAGTTACCTATTTTTTCTGCGTTATCCAACAGGCCTTCTTCTTCAATGATATTCAGGGTAGCCAACCCAGCCGCCGTTGCCAGGGGGTTGCCGCCAAAAGTCGAGCCATGCTTACCGTATGTAAATACCTCAGCCGCTTTGCCGGCCGCAACGCATGCGCCAATAGGCACACCTGAGCCCAAGCCCTTGGCAAGACTCATGACATCTGGCTTGATGTTGGTGTGTTGAAAGGCAAACCATGTGCCTGTACGCGCAACGCCTGTTTGCACTTCATCCAGCATCAGCAGCCAGTCATGTGCATCACATATCTGGCGCAAGTTTTCTAAGTATGCACCCGCATCTTTAGGAATATTAATGCCGCCCTCGCCTTGCACAGGCTCAACCAGCACAGCAACCACATTCGGGTGATGCAGCGCAATTTGTCTGACTGCTTCAACATCATCGTAAGGCACGCGAATAAAGCCACCGACCAGCGGCTCAAACCCAGCCTGTACTTTGCGGTTACCTGTGGCAGAGAGTGTAGCCAGCGTGCGTCCATGAAACGACTGATCCATCACGATAATTTCAGGTGATTGAATCCCCTTATTGTGGCCATATAACCGCGCCAGCTTAATTGCAGCCTCATTCGCCTCGCAGCCTGAGTTGCAAAAAAACACTTTATCCATGCCAGACACTTCACATAGTTTATCCGCCAGCGCTTCCTGCTCAGCAATTTGGTAAATATTCGATACATGAATCAGTCTGGCTGCCTGTTTGGCAATGGCATCCACCAGTTTAGGATGTGCGTGCCCCAGACCATTGACCGCAACGCCTGACAGTGCATCCAGATACTTCTCGTGATGATGATCCCATAGCCACACCCCCTCGCCCTTGGTGAAGGTAACGGGTTGACGCATATAGGTATTCATTAAATGATCGGACATGACAATTTACTCAAATTACAGTGATTAACACCTCTAAACAACCAAAAACCAAAATCACTCACAACTTTTTAAAGTTTAGCGAATCATAGGGTTAGAGAATCATAGCGAAATGATTTTATTTTTTCTCTAAAAATATGTGGTTATCTGCTATCAGGAGGGCGCAAAGCAAATAGCGAGAGTAGCTTAAAACCTCATATTTGGCAAGTTTTACAGCACGATTTCGCCTGAAAACGCTATAATAATCACTTGATAAAATTAGCAATTTAGGCAAAAATCGCCATCCCTGTAATTTGTTGCCGATTTATTTTTATGGCATTGTTAACCTTAACTTCCCAACCGAAAATCGAACCTCAACTACCCGTCGCATGGTATGTTGATGCTGATATTTACGCTTTAGAGCAGAAACATCTGTTTTCTGAGGCGCCGCGTTACCTTGGTCACGCGCTCATGGTGCCCAATCCCAATGACTACCATGTGCTTGACTGGACAGGTAAAGCCTGCGCTCTGATTCATCAGCAAAAAGGCATACACCTGATCAGCAATGTTTGCAGACATCGCCAGGCAATCATGCTTAAAGGCCGTGGCCAGACGAATAACATCGTTTGCCCATTACATCGCTGGACATATGACCTCGATGGCAAACTGCTTGGTGCGCCACACTTTAAAGAAAATCCCTGTTTAAACCTTGACAGCAAGCTATTGCAAAACTGGCAGGGCTTGTTATTTGACAGTAAGCGAGATATTGCTCGAGATTTAAGCAATATAGGCTGCAAACAGGATTTTGACTTTACCAACTACATACTAGACCGCGTCATGGTGGACGAGTACTCATTCAACTGGAAAACCTTCATCGAAGTCTACCTGGAAGACTATCACGTAGGCCCATTTCATCCAGGTTTGAACCAATTTGTAAATTGCAATGAATTAAACTGGGAATTCGGTGCTAATTACAGCGTACAGACCGTTGGCTTCAAACAATCACTCAACAAAGCTGGCTCTGAAATTTATCAAAAATGGCAGCAGCAGGTTGCCCAATATCACGAGGGAGAAACACCCAAATACGGCGCAATCTGGATGGTGTATTACCCGTTCCTGATGATTGAATGGTATCCCAATGTACTGGTCGTTTCGCATATTATTCCGCGTGGTGTTGATGCCTGTACCAATGTTGTAGAGTTTTACTACCCTGAAGACATTGCATTATTCGAACGTGAATATGTAGCTGCACAACAAGCGGCGTATGAAGAAACCGCTATTGAAGACAATGACATCTGCCAACGCATGCATGATGGGCGCCATGCCCTGTTTGCACAAGGCATTGACGAGCGCGGCCCCTATCAGCACCCGATGGAAACAGGCATGGAGCATTTTCATCAATGGTATCGCCAGCAAATGCAAACACACCTGCTTAACAACTAACCAAACACGCCTGCCAAACTTTCAGCACCATCAATATAAATAACTATTCCAATCCATCACAATTGATGAAACCACGCCCATTTAACCCAGATTTCCCATCAAAACTTACAGTGGCAACGCCGTACAGTTTGGTAGATTCTTTGTGCAGATTTTGTGGGCGTATATTTATTCTATTGACAGAAAAGATGCTCAAAAAAGACGCAGAATAGGCAAGTTAACATGCAAGTAGGTGCAAAATCGCCTCATGGAAAATCTGGGTTTAAACTACCCAACTTAGGAAACTTATGGATGCTAGTCGCTGCCCTTGGCTTTGCCATCATGGGCGCACTCGTTAAAATAGGCGCACAAAAATTCAGCAGTGCCGAGCTGGTGTTTTATCGCTCCTTATTTGGCTTGGTGTTTATCTGGGCTTTTACCTATCACCACAAAAGGTCACTGAGCTCACCTTTGCTAGGTAAACACATCTCACGCTCATTAGTTGGTTTTGTCGCCTTGATTTTATTCTTCTATGCAATTGCCAATTTACCTTTGGCAACCGCCATCACCCTAAACTACACCTCACCTTTATTTGTAGCCCTGCTATCTACTATTTTATTAAAGGAAAAAGCTAAGAAATCCTTACTGCTGGCACTCATCATTGGGTTTTCAGGTGTGGTTTTATTACTCAAGCCAACACTCAACAACGACAACTGGTTTGCTGGGTTAATGGGCCTACTCTCTGGCTTTGGCGCAGGTTTAGCCTATATTTATGTTAAACAACTGGGGCAAGCGAACGAACCAGACTGGCGTACAGTATTTTACTTCACATTAATTTCCACATTTTGTGCAGGCTTCTGGATGCTGTTTGACCACTTTAACGCTGTAAACTGGCATGACTTACCCGTGCTGCTAGGGCTGGGATTAACCGCGACCATTGCACAATTGGCACTCACGCGTGCATATCGCACAGGCCATGTTTTAGTCGTCGCAAGCCTAGCCTACACTACCATATTACTAGCCAGCCTCTTGGGCATACTGTTGTGGCATGAGCACCTCAGTCTGGATGCCTGGTTAGCCATAGCACTCATTATATTGAGCGGCATCATCAGCTTACGCAGTAAACCCTAACGCCATTACATTTCCATGCCATCGATTGTAGCCACTCTACTTAACAATAATTAACACATTACCGCTAGACAATCAATTTATTCAGCAGTAATCTAACCCTCCCGCGTTAAAAACGTAGCGATGTGATGACTGTTTGGCCTAATTTTTTGTGTAAATATTGTCAGCGACTTGCGCTGGTACTTGCCTTAAGCATGCTTAGCGGATGCTTTGGCGGCACAGTTGCGCAACAAATTGCCAGATCCATACTGATGCAAGGTGCAGACAAGGCCACCGCCGCAGCCATGGACGCACACTATCTGCATGAGAAAAACGCCTCGCAATCAGTACAACTCCCTCAAAACACTGAACTTGATGATTATCAGATTGCCTTTTTACGCGCTGGTTTTGAAAATGTGCAACCGCAAATCGAAGCACTCCCCGCCTCAGCAGAACCCAAGCCTGCTGCCATGGCAATCGAGCAAACAAAACTTGTAAGCGTAGAAGTCTGGAATCTGCTCGCAGGGCAAGAAAAACTACAATTACTGGAGAGTGCACGCATGAAAGGCTCTGAGATCATTCCACCAAAATCCGAATGGTCAAGCTGGTTTATTGCAGTGGGCAGCACGGACGCCCCTGACAACGACACAATTACTTTTTTAATCCCTCCCTATATTGGCAAAGTTGCCAGTGGTAGCAAGGCGATTGTGGAGCTTTCAAACAATGGGGAGCTCAACATTGCCCGTTATGCGCTTAATTAAGCGTAACGCTAGCTAAAACACTCGACTTGAGCGTTTCATTTTTTTCAAATCAGCCAGAAAACAAAATAAAAATGCCAAAATTTCAAATTAAACGTTATCTCAATTTTATCTTATTCACGCTTTGCCTGGCGGCCTTCACCGCCTGTTCTACCGCATCAAAATCGCCTAATCAAATTAGCGGTGGCGTACAAGTGAAGGATTCAAAATTTGACACCAGCAGAACCTATATTGGCCCTGTGATTGACTATAAAACAGAAGTGCACCCCACAGAAAAAACCACTACTGCCATTACACACAAAATTTTTGCGACACAAAACAAAAAAACAGGCATCGTTGATGCTTACCTACATGTGAAGCTTGTCTGGACTGACCGATATGGCTGGCGCCACTATAACTCTGCAAGTTTTGAAGGTGGCTTAATAGTGAGCGCAGACCCACTCACCAATAAGGATAGCGCCTGTGCACCAGGTAGAGTTTGCCATTATGAAGAAACCATTGCCATTCGCTTAAAACCCGAAATTTTACAGGAAGTTGAAAAATCCAAAGCAGGTTTATCGGCTCGCATTAACTCACAGTCAGGGAAGTCGCACGTGGTAAATGTGCCGATGAATTACATCTATGGTTTCTTTGACGCTATGTCAAACAGTAACAATAAAACCCCACATTAGGCATCCAGCAAGCCGCTACGCATTGCAATCAGTGCGATTTCCGCTGAGTTGTTGGCATTTAATTTTTGTTTGATGTTATACAAATGTGTGCCAACAGTGCGCGGACTTAAAAATAATGTTTCAGCAATTTCATTGGTGGTTTTACCCTTTGCCAATGCCATAAACACTTCAAACTCACGTGGGGAAAGTACATCTACAGGGTTTTGCTCTCCAGTTAGCTGCTGAATCGCCATCTGTTGCGCAACGCTTGCTTCCAGGTACTTTTTACCTGCTGCCACGGTGCGTATCGCTTTAATTAACTCCTCTGCCGCGCTGCGTTTAGTTAAATAACCCATCGCGCCCGCATTTAGCACCCGCTTTGGATGCACGGAATCTTCGTGCGCAGACAGCACCAGGATTTTTGCCGCGTGATCTTTAGCCAGAATGCGCTCTATTGCCTCCAACCCACCGATACCTGGCATAGTGATGTCCATCACAACCACGCTGGGCTTAAATTCCACATAACGCTGGATAGCCTGCTCGCCGCTTTCAGCCTCGGCAACAACCTTAATATCGGCATCAGACTCAAGCAACATCTTAAATCCCATGCGCACTACAGCATGATCATCCACTAACATCACGTTAATCTGGCTCATGTAGCACCCTTTTCTTTCTTGTTAATTTGCAAAATTTAATGGCTCAAATGACTTTAGCATAACAGGCTAATCGACTGCCTAAGTTGGAATTTTAATGTCAATAGCAGTTCCCAAATCAGGTGCAGTCACAATATCAAAAAAACCATTCAAAGCCTGCACCCGCTCGCGCATCCCCAGCAATCCAAAATGCTTGGTCTGATCAATGGCACAAACATCCATTCCCACTCCATCATCTTTAATAATCAGCGACAACTCACCCGTAGCCGATTTTGATAGGCTGATATCAATCACTGAAGCCTGTGCATATTTAATCGCGTTATTAAGTGCTTCCTGTACGATACGATACAAATTGATGCTGACGGTTTCACCAATCGCATGTGCATCCGCATGGTTTAACTCCAGATTATCAGATAAATGAAATTGCATTTTGATTTGTGGATGCTGCATCTGGTAACTGCTCACCAAATCTTTCAAGGTTTCAGCCAAGCCTAGGTTATCTAACGCACCTGGTCTTAGTTGGCGAATAATATTATGCATGCCGTCATAAATTTGGTTTGCCGCAGACACAATTACTTGCGAACTGGAGGCAATGTCTTTTAATTCAGACGCATGTGCATTGGCTTTAACACGATTCCCAATCCCGACTGCAAATGTTTTAATTGCGGTCACGTATTGGCCTAACTCATCATGCAATTCGCGCGCAAGGCTGCGACGTTCATCCTCGATGTGTTTCTGGATCAATTGCGTTAACTGGCGATTTTCTTCCAACAGGCGCTCAGCATTAAGCGACTCCGCCATTCGGTTTAAGCTATGCCCGATGCGGTCAAAATCAGGCAAAGAAAATTTGGGGAGGCGTGTTGTTAAATCTCCATGTTCAATTCGATTAATTGCGGCTAAAATTTTATTAATCGGTCTTAAGGAATGACTCAACAACAAATAAACCATGGCATTAATTACGATAAAAAATACCAGCCCCACCCACATAATCTGGCTAAAACCAGACCACGCTTCCCGCACTGACCCTGATGAAGATGAAGTAATCACCAGTTTACCAAAACGCACAATGCGCTCTTCACGCTCTTCTTTGGGGGCAACCAGTTTCACGAACCACGCAGGTGGCACCACATCAAGTTTAAAAGTAGAGTCGGGTGAACTATATAACTCACGCCCTTCATAGTCATACAGCACAATATGGCTGCTACGCACATAGCCCAATGAAAGCAAAAAACTCTGTAATACCATGTGCGTAGGCCCCATTTCTGGATTCAAGGCAGAGCTCACAATCACGGTATCCAGCAATTGCACTGTAACACGGTTGGCAGCCTCAACACGCTCACGGATGGAGACGCGCGTATCGTTCACTAAGATCGAGCCCACCACCAGAATAAATGCCAGCGATAACAGCGTAATCAGTAAATTTAAGCGAAAACGTAAGCTCATGTGTTGTAATCAAAGGTTGACATGTGTAGAGTTTAACAACTTTCATCCATTCACAATATAGTGTTATTCATGATATGAGTACTTCAGTGATATTGCAGTCCCTGCAGGACATACACGACACCATCCTACAACATGAGTCTGAAATAGAATCTTTAGACCGCGCAATCGGCGATGGCGACCACTACATCAACATGAAGCGCGGTGCGGCAGCGATTGTTGAAATGCGCGACGAGTTGGCAAGCCTCACACCCGATGCGGCGCTCCATAAAATTGGCTTAAAATTGCTAAGCACCATTGGCGGTGCTTCAGGGCCACTGCTTGCAAGTTTTTTTATGGGCATGGCCAAAGTGCTCAAAGAAAAAAACGACACCTCGACAAAAACCTACGCGCTGGCTTTTACTAGCGGGGTGGATTTAATTCGCCAGCGAGGCAAAGCCGATTTAGGTGAAAAAACCATGCTGGATGTTTTGATGCCTGTTGCGGATCAGTTGGTCGCATTGGCAAATGCTGGCACCAACAACAAAACAATATGTGAAGCACTGATTGCCACTGCTGAAGCAGGCATGCACTCAACCAAAAACCTGATTGCAACCAAAGGGCGCGCAGCAGGGTTGGGGGAACGGGCGATTGGCCACATTGACCCAGGGGCCAAAAGTTGCCAGTTAATGATAAATGCTGTGTGCAATGTATTGTTAAAAAACGAATGATAGGCTAGGACAAAAAAATGAAAAAATTTATCAACAAAGTAGATGATGTATTAGTTGAAAGTCTGAGCGGCTTTGCAGCAGCACACAGTGATATTGTCAGCTTAAATCTAGCACCTAATTTTTTAACTCGCAAACAAAAAGCCAGCAATAAAGTTGCCGTCATCTCAGGCGGTGGCTCTGGCCATGAGCCTTTACACGCGGGCTACATTGGCTATGGCATGCTGGATGCGGCCTGCCCTGGACATGTATTCACCTCACCTACCCCTGATCAGATGCTTGCTGCGGCAGAGGCGGTGCATGCCAACAAGGGCGTGTTGTTTATCGTAAAAAATTACGCAGGCGATGTCATGAACTTTGAGATGGCCGCCGAAATGCTACCTTTCGAATCTGCGACTGTTCTTACCAGTGATGACTGTGCTGTGATTAACAGCACCTACACAACAGGCCGCCGCGGTGTCGCTGGTACGGTGATTGTTGAAAAATGTGTCGGCAGCCTAGCAGAAACAGGCGCTGACCTGCAATCATGCAAACAGCTGGGCGACAAAATCAATCATCGCACTGCCAGCATGGGCGTTGCTCTGACAAGCTGCACCGTACCTGCCGCGGGACGCCCTACTTTTGACATCAGCGACCGCGAATTAGAAATGGGGGTTGGCATTCATGGCGAACCGGGGCGCAGGCGCGACCAGATGCGTGAGGCAGATGCAATTATTCAGGAGTTGGTCAGCGCCATTTTAGACAACTTAAAACCAGCCCCAGACAGTGAAGCGCTGCTCCTGATTAACGGCTTTGGAGCAACCCCGCTGATGGAGCTTTATTTGATTTATAACTCCGCCGCAAATTTATTCAAGCAGCATGGCATCCGAATTGCACGCTCACTGGTGGGCAACTACACCACAGCACTGGATATGGCAGGCGCATCTGTGACACTATGCCTGCTGGATGATGAAATTAAACAACACTGGGACAGCCCTGTGCATACGGCAGCGTTGCGCTGGGGAATGTAATCTGAGGTAAAACGCATTTTGCAAGCAATGAATATTAACTCACTTTTAACACAAATCAACGCGCTGACAGAAGCGCGGGATGATGACGCGTTAAAATTTGCACTCATCAAGATGTTAAACAGTCTGTTAAGCCTCAGTCATGGTAGATATATTGACTCTAGTGCGCTATACCACATCAACGACGCGATTAAAAGTGACATCAAGCGCTACACCACACGCTTAGCTGAAGCAAAACCTGAGCTTAATGACACCGTCAAACAAGCGGTAACCCAATGTGCGACCTCAGGCAAAGTGAGAGATTTTAACCATGATGGTGTAACCAGCATAAAACTTTATCCTGTTAAAACAATCTCTGGCAAAATTGAAGAGGTCATCAGTGTAGAGTCGCACCTCGACACCATGCAAACCGATGGCGCAATCAACCTGATTTTGAGCATCTACCATAACTACACCGCCCTCATTAACGATAACGAATCTGACACGCTGACTGGTCTGCTGAACAGAAAAACCTTTGATTCAAAAATCAATAAATTGCTGGCGCAAATGCAGAGCGACCTCAATCGTAAAAAAGACAACCCTGCACAATCTTATTTTCTGGTTATTTTTGATATTGACCACTTTAAACACGTGAATGATGATTTTGGCCACCTGATTGGCGACGAAGTGCTACTCATGTTTGCTCAGCTTATGCAGCAGTCCTTTCGTGAGGGCGATGCATTATTCAGATTTGGCGGTGAAGAGTTTGTGGGGTTGTTTGAATGTGCAAACAGCAGCAACATTGCAACGATTCTTGAGCGCTTTAGGGCAAAAATTGAGCATCACCCGTTCTCACAGGTGGGTAAAATCACGGTCAGTGCAGGTTACACCGAAATACTAGACTTTGATGCTGCCAGTATTTTGATAGACCGCGCAGATGCGGCCCTTTATTTTGCTAAAAATAACGGCCGCAACCAAATTGCATTCTACGAAGAACTGGTGACAAACGGACTGTTGGAAGAATCCAGAAAAGAAGGCGATATCGAGCTGTTTGATTAATGTAGATTTCTCCATTTTTATTTGATTTGCCAGCACCACAAGGCTTGATGGGCTTGATGCCACTGCTGTCCCAGATAAATAAGTAAAGTAGCCCGTTTCACCCCGCAAATGTTAAAATACGGTTACCACTAACCTATTGAAACAACAGGATAAAACGAGCATGTCACATCATAACACGATACTTTCTCAAATGCTAAAACTCATCCCTAGACATGAATTTGACAGTTTGAGTCAACAACACGATGGCAAACGCCGTCTTGGCGCTTTATCGCGCTGGTCTCAATTTGTCGCGATGTTTACCTGTCAGGTTTCCGGCTTATCTAGTCTGCGTGATATTGAAAGTACCCTGCAGACTCAAAAGCAACACCACTATCATTTAGCCAGCCAAACCGTCAGCCGTTCTGCCTTGGGTCGCGCTAACGGAACCTTAGATTATCAGTTCTTTGTCACCCTGTTTGGGCGCTTGTATGCACGCTGTGCCAACCGCTCACCTAAACAAGACTTTGGCTTGAAAGAGAAGCTGTTTTCACTCGATGCCTCATTGATTGATGTTTCAATGAAGCTATTTCCCACCACCAATTACAATCGCATGAAAGCCGCCTTTAAGCTCCATGTAGGTTTGGATCATGATGGGCTGATTCCTGCATTTATTGCCGTCACCGCAGGCAAGGTCGCTGATCAAACACAAGCCAAGCTATTCAAGTTTCCTAAAGGCAGTGTCGTGGTGTTTGATAAGGGATACGCAAGCTACGATTGGCATGCAAGCCTTGCCAAACAAGGGGTGAGCTATGTCACGCGGATGCGGGATAATGCGAAATTTAAAGTCACCGCCAAACATGATGTCGAGAAAAACAGTCCAATTTTAAGCGACGAGACGATTGAATACACCTCATTGCGCGCCTCTAAAAAGCAACTTATTCCTGTACGCCGTATTGTGTTTCATGATGCAGAGTCAGACAGGGATTTTGTATTTACCACCAACCGCTTTGATTGGTCAGCCAGTCTGGTAGCGCAGGTTTACAAGCAGCGCTGGCAAGTGGAATTATTTTTCAAATGGATTAAGCAGAACCTAAAACTGAAGTGCTTTGTCGGCTTGTCAGACAATGCGGTCATGACGCAAATCATGGTGGCGATGTGTGCTTATCTGCTACTGGCGTATTTGAAGTTCACGTCTCAGTTCAAACAGTCTTTACAGCAGATGATTCGACTGATTCGCGTGAATTTATTTATTAGGCGCTCGTTAACTGAACTGTTCCAGCCACCTGATAAGGTCAGCAAAATTTCACCACAAATGGGGTTGTTTTATGCGTGAAAATTTATCTGGGACAGCAGTGGCTTGATGCCTAATCGCCAAACACTTGCTGCCACAAACCAGCAACCGCTTCTGCATGTTCATACACTTCAACTTGCGCCACCTCGAGTTTTGTAGCACCCTGCAATTTGAGCATGTGCTGCATATGGCGAAAAGTTCTGTAAGCCACCACCACGCGCGCAGCAAGTGCTGCATCAATCACACCTAGCACAGACAGTTGCTTCAGAAGACCGATATTACCGATGTTCTTTGTTAATTCCGCATGATGCGAGGCATGCAGCAAAACAAGATACTGCACCAAAAACTCAACATCAACGATACCGCCAACACCCTGCTTTAAATCAAATACTCCCACGTGGGCATGATGCGCACTACGCATTTTTTCGCGCATATTGAACACTTCTGCTTTTAGCTTTGCCTGGTCACGCGTCTGAGTCATGACCTCGATGCGAATTTGCTCAAAGTCCTCACCTATCGACGCATCCCCCGCTACAAAGCGCGCACGCGTCAATGCCTGATGTTCCCAAACCCATGCTTTTTGCAGCTGATACTCTCTGAAGGCGGCAACGCTACTCACTAATAATCCGCTACCCCCATCCGGCCTTAATTGCAAATCGGTTTCATACAGCAATCCTGCTGAGGTAAGACTATTGAACCAGTTATTAATGCGCAGCGCAAAACGCGCGTACACCTCGCCTGCTTCAGTTGCCTCATCATCATAAAGAAAGATAATATCCAAGTCTGAGGCATACCCCAACTCTTTGCCGCCCAGTTTTCCATAGCCAATCACAGCAAACTTAGGTGTTTCAAGGTGTCTACCTCTCACATTAGGCCAGATCAACATTAGACCCACACTTAAAATCAAATCCGCCAGGTCACTCAGATAATCAGAAACCGTTTCCAGCCCCAATTCCCCGTTGATGTCCTGCACTGCAAAACGAAAAACATAGGCATGTTTAAAATGTCGCATCACATCCATCTGACGCTCGACATCCCCCTGCACTTCATGCAAACGCGCCAGGAGTTCTGCGCGCATCGCAACAAAATCAGGAATCGCATACAAGGTGCGGGTGTCCAGAAGTTCATCCAGCAAAATAGGGTGCTGCGTCAGATAATTAGCCAGCCACGGGCTACTGCTACAAAGCTTAATCAACAACTGCATCACCTGCGTATGCTCTGCCAGCAAAGCCAAGTAACTCGCACGACGACATATCGCCTCAAGCAAGGTAATAACCCTCGTCAGGGTTACATCAGCATTCTGCATCGCAGATGACTTTGAAATCACATAAGGCATTAGTGCATCAAAGCGCTGTCGGCTTAGCTCAGGCAACTGCAAATAACGCCCGCTTTGATGCACAGCACTTAAACGGCGGTGAGTTGCTTCGGGCTCTAAAAAACCCATTTCACTGAGTAACTTAATTGACTCCATCTCATTTATCGAGGCGTTCCAGATTGATTTTTCCATCTGTAGCGCGTCTTGCTCAGATTTATCGTCATCAAAAGTGGCGTCGAAATTTTTCTGCACTTGCGTGCGGTGGATATTAAGCGCGGAAACAAACGCCTGCCAGGTTTCAAAATTCATGGCTTTGGCAATCATGGTTTGAGCTTCATCAGACTTTGGAAGCTCATGCGTTTGCGCGTCTTCCAGATACATCAGGCGATGTTCCAGTTTTCTTAAAAACACATAAGCTTGGGTTAATTCAAGCACAGATTCTTCTGTAAGCAGGCCTTTTTCTTTCAACAACTGCAACACTGCCAAGGTAGGTTTAATTTGCAGACTCACATCCTGCCCGCCACGAATTAACTGAAACACCTGCGCAATAAATTCAATCTCACGTATACCACCACGACCCAGTTTTATATTGAGTTGCATGCCTTTGCTGTTCACATCACGCTGAATCTGACCTTTTAAATCACGCATACTTGCATATACACCAAAATCTAAATATTTGCGAAATACAAAAGGTTTTAACAGCTTAGAAACCTGATTTCCACCTGTGACCTCGCGCCCTTTTATCCAGGCGTAACGCTCCCACTCACGTCCATAGTTTTGGTAATACTCTTCCAGCGCATCCAGATTGCACACCAACGCACCCTCTGAACCAAAGGGTCGCAGACGCATATCGACTCTGAACACAAAACCATCTTCAGTAATCTCATCAATGGCAGCAATCAGCTTTTTAGCCAGACGCGTAAAAAAATCCTGATTACTGATTGATTTTGCACCATCAGTCATGCCTTCAGCATCGTATGCAAAAATTAAATCAATGTCTGACGACACATTAAGCTCTCCGCCACCCAGCTTACCCATGCCCACCACAATCAAATGCTGCAACTGACCATCATTATCGTAAGGTTGACCGTAAGAGTGCGCCAACCAGTCATTAAGATAGCTAATCGCCGTATTAATCGCACACTCCGCCAGCGTCGAGGTGGTTTGCATCACCTCATTTAAATCTGCCAAGCCGTTTAAATCTCTCACAATCATGCGCGCCATCACATCTGCACGCAGTCTTCGTAGCGCATGCTTCAAGTCAGGCTCATCTGCAACCTCCTGTTTAGATAAGAAACTCTGCATATCTGCCAGCAAATAGGGCTGATGCATATATTTCAGCACATGATTAAGCAACACTTCGTCTTTATTGAATAACCTTTTAACAAATGGGCTGCACGCAACGGCATGTTGAACATAAGCCTCATTGCTAGTAGGGGCGTGGTCGTGAGCGAGTAAATTATCAAGTGTTAGCATAAGATTTTTCAGGTAATATGGCGTTGTTAAAAATACGTAACAACTTAAATTATAGTCGTTAGCTTTTTGTTGCCATCAGGCTAACCATACGCTAAATTATAATCGGGTCACAAAGATTTAAGGGGATTTTAAGCATGTCTATCGAGTCAGTTCTTCATGAAAACCGCGTTTTTGAACCAAGCGCCAAGTTTGTTAAATCTGCCAACGTTTCAGGCATGGCGGCCTACAATGCGCTGCGTGCTGAAGCTGAAGCTGATTATGAAGGGTTTTGGGCAAAGCTCGCCCGTGAGCTACTGGTTTGGCATAAACCCTTTACCAAAACGTTGAATGAAGACAACGCCCCCTTCTACCAATGGTTTGAAGATGGCGAACTCAACGTTTCTGCCAATTGTCTGGATAAACACTTAAACACCATTCCCAACAAGGTCGCCATTATTTTTGAAGGCGACGATGGCAACGTTAAGAATGTCACTTATAAAGCACTTTACCATCAGGTTTGCCAGTTTGCGAACGGCCTGAAAAAACTTAATCTAAGCCTAGGCGATCGCGTCATTATCTATTTACCCATGGGCATTGAAGCCGTGGTTGCGATGCAAGCCTGCGCACGACTAGGCCTGATTCACTCAGTGGTATTCGGCGGCTTTTCAGCCAAGAGCCTCAATGAGCGCATTATTGATGCGGGCGCAAAAGCGGTCATCACCTCTGACGGCCAGTTTCGTGGTGGCAAAACCATGCCACTCAAAGCCGCTGTGGATGAAGGCATTGCCATGGGTGGCTGCGAAAGCATCACAAATGTAATCATACTCAAAAAAACGGGTCAGGACATTGGCTGGCAAGCGAACAATATCTGGTGGCATGACCTGATTAACGGCTGTGCGAACACCTGCGACCCTGTGATGGTCAATGCAGAACATCCACTATTTTTGCTCTACACCTCAGGCTCCACTGGCAAACCTAAAGGCGTGCAACACAGCTCTGCTGGTTATTTGCTACATGCCATGAACACCATGCGCTGGACGTTTGACATTCACGCAGACGATGTCTTCTGGTGTACCGCAGACGTAGGCTGGATTACTGGCCACAGCTATGTAGCTTATGGACCACTCGCGGTAGGCGCAACACAAGTTGTGTTTGAAGGCATCCCCACCTACCCTAACGCTGGCCGTTTCTGGCAAATGATAGAAAAACACAAAGTATCTATTTTTTACACCGCACCAACCGCTATCCGGTCGCTAATTAAAGCTTCAGAAACCAATCCTGAAGTACACCCTAAAAATTATAATTTAGCCAGCCTGCGATTATTAGGTTCAGTAGGCGAACCCATCAACCCTGAAGCATGGATGTGGTATTTTGAGCAAGTGGGTAGCAGCCGCTGCCCAATTGCCGACACCTTCTGGCAGACTGAAACTGGCGGCCATGTCATCACGCCCTTGCCAGGTGCAACGCCACTTGTGCCTGGGTCATGCACCCTGCCTTTCCCAGGTATTGATATTGATGTAGTCGATGAAACGGGCAAAGATATCCCATGGGGAAATGGTGGTTTACTGGTCATTAAAAAACCCTGGCCATCCATGATACGCAACATTTACAACGATCCTGAACGCTACAAAACCAGCTATTACCCAACAGATTTAGGTGGCAAAATTTATCTCGCTGGTGATGGCGCCGTGCGTGATGCCAAAACTGGCAACTTCACCATTATGGGTCGCATAGACGACGTGCTCAACGTGTCTGGCCACCGTTTAGGCACCATGGAAATTGAATCTGCACTGGTAGCCAACCATCTGGTGGCTGAAGCTGCTGTAGTTGGCAAACCGCATGATGTTAAAGGTGAATCTGTAGTTGCCTATGTCGTACTTAAAGGCGCGCGCCCAGAAGGTGAAACCGCCAAGAAAATCGTGGCAGAACTGCGTGACTGGGTCGGCAAAGAAATTGGCCCGATTGCCAAACCTGATGAAATTCGTTTTGGTGACAACCTGCCTAAAACCCGCTCAGGCAAGATTATGCGTAGGCTGTTGCGTACTTTGGCTAAAGGTGAAGAGATTACTTCAGATATTTCTACGCTAGATAACCCGGCAATTTTGGAGCAGTTAAAAGAAGTGGTGAAATAAAATCGAGCCTGATTGTATTTTTACTATGAGAACCCGCTACAGATACCTCATACTGATTCATATAGCAGCATTTATTATGCTGTTAATAACGTGGTTTTGCGGGAATGCAATTAAAACAGAAGCAGGCTCACCTTTTGCCGCCCTCTACTATGTGCTGCATATCTTTCCAGGCAGTATTATATTCATACTGATACTTGTTGAATGGCTCGCAAAAAATCAAAATAAACTTGTTCGCCCGCCAGAGATGCAAAAACATTTGTGGATCAATAGAATCCTCCATCGTGGCTATTACCTGATTTTAATGGCGCTACCGCTGACAGGTATCATCGTGTTTTTTGACTTTATGGAAAACCGCCCTTTTTACCTATTGCATAGCGCATTATTTAATCTACTGCTGGTTTTAATCATGGTTAATTTAATTTCCATGATAATAGGTAAGCTTAAACTTAAAGTTAAACCTTTATAACCTGAAATCAACGAGTGCCATGAGGGTCAGACCCACTGCTGTCCCAGATAAATAAGTAAAGTAGCCCGTTTCACCCCGCAAATGTTAAAATACGGTTACCACTAACCTATTGAAACAACAGGATAAAACGAGCATGTCACATCATAACACGATACTTACTCAGATGCTAAAACTCACCCCTAGACATGAATTTGACAGTTTGAGTCAACAACACGATGGCAAACGCCGTCTTGGCGCACTAAGTCGTTGGTCGCAGTTTGTGGTGATGTTCACCTGTCAAGTTTCAGGCCTATCCATTAACTTACGCACTTCTGGCATAGCTAATCCCAGCCGTTTTGTGGTCACATTGGCGGTTTCTGAAAGCACTTGGGTGAAATGCGTGGTCTATCTACAAACAGGGGTGCTGTCTTATGGGCTTTAGTTGACCGTTCTCCCAAAGAGTAAATAACGATGTTCGTATCAAAAAATATTATCGGGCATTTGCATCATCTCGATCAAACACATAATGACTAACATCTACTTTAAAACTTTTAAATATCGTCTCTATTTCATCTGCCGCTTTTGGTGCTGTCGAAAACTCAGCGGCTAACTGCCTAGCCTTTAGAAAGGCGATAAATCCAGTATTTCTGTTTGTTTTTCTAGCGGTAAGGTTTCAACCTCCCGTGCAATAACATCAGCGTATCCCATTTATTGGCCTCCTAATAATAGTATTCGATATAACAGTTGCAAACATAATCTGACCATTGTGCGCGATTGCTGTTGCAATAATGAGTCTATCTTGTGGATCACTATGAAGTTCTGGCAAACCAGTCGCTATACATGTTATTTTTGGCGTTACAGGCAGGATTCAGTTTAAGCGTTAACTAATAAGCGCCACCCGTGAATTTCTTGATATCCCGCATCTGTCGTTTAGTTGGGCGCCCTAAGCCACGGTCGCGTTTTGCAACTTCATGCTCACCCGTGAGTTTTGCATTTTCGCGTTTAGCGATGCTTGCAGATGTTTCAGTGTAAAGCAAGGCAGCATCAGGCGCACCTCTGCGGATATTGGATAATGCTTGCACGCTGACTTCAATTTCAAAATCACGGGTGCGAATATGAACAACCTGCCCGATACGCACTTCTTTTGCCGGTTTTACCCGATCACCATCGACATGCACTTTGCCTGTTTCGATGGCTGTAGTTGCCAGGCTACGTGTTTTAAAAAAACGCGCTGCCCATAGCCATTTATCAAGCCTGTATTTTGAGTCAATCTCTGTCATCTTTGTTTGTGTTAATTATTGAGGCACTTATTGACAAAAAATCAATGCAGACATTTTGATACAATATGTGAAAGCCTGCAACCTAACAACATTTAGGGGATATTTTGCAGGGGCATTAGGTAGGCGCATAAAACAAAAAACCAGCATTAAGCTGGTTTCTATATTTTACAACTCATTGATTTGGTCGGGACGGTGTGATTCGAACACACGACCCCTTGCACCCCATGCAAGTACGCTACCAGGCTGCGCTACGCCCCGAACCTTGTCACAATCAATCGCAACAGCGCGTATTATAACGCAAAGGGCCACCCGCTATAAACCATCCAACACAAAAACTTAAAACTACTTAAGATAACACCACCTCTGGGCGCAGTAATTTTAATATTTGCTGCAACTCCAGTTTAATGGCAGAAAAATCAACTTGAGGATTAGCTGCATCAGGCGATAGAGGCGACTGCAATACAGGCTTGCCATCAGAAACACTTGCTTGACCTGACAACTGAGTGGCACCAGCCTGATCAGACTCACTCGCTACGGTATCGTGGTTATCTAGGCGGTTGCGCGCGCCGCTGATGGTAAACCCTTGCTCGTAAAGCAGTTCACGGATGCGTCTAATCAACAGCACTTCATGATGCTGATAATAACGGCGGTTACCACGACGCTTTACAGGTTTAAGCTGCGTAAACTCCTGCTCCCAATATCGCAGCACGTGGGGCTTCACTCCGCACAACTCGCTTACCTCACCAATGGTGAAGTAACGCTTTGCTGGTATTGGTGGCAATTGCACCTTGTTCACCTGCTCACTCATACTAATAACTTTCCCGGCCCTATCACTTGCATGAATAAAACATTTACAGCTTGTTAAACCATCCTGAAATCCAACTCACAATATGACACTACACTGCGTAGTTGGCATCTACCTTGCTTTTGAGTTTTTGGCTGGCATGAAAGGTCACAACACGACGAGCCGTAATAGGAATCTCCTCGCCAGTTTTTGGGTTACGGCCTGGTCGCTCGGATTTTTTACGTAATTCAAAATTACCAAAACCTGACAGTTTAACGCTATCACCTGCTTCTAAAGCAATACGCACCTCTTCAAAAAAGGCCTCTACCATATCTTTAGCTTCACGTTTATTTAACCCAACTTGCTCATAGAGTAAATCTGCAAGTTCAGCCTTTGTTAATGTCATACACCACTCCCATTTCTTTTAAAGCTGTTATCGCTTTTTTTAAAAGTACTTTTGTTTAAGCATAATACAAAAAGCCAAGTCACCAAATCGCCCGTTAAGGGGGTTAGTTTCTCAGCACCGCATCAAAATTGTTCTGTAGCAATTCTACCAGTTTAGCGATAGTTGCGTCAGCATCGCTATCCGTTAAAGTTTTTTGAGTATCGTGCATAAGTATTGATAATGCAAGGCTTTTTTTGTTTTCTGCGATACCTTTACCTTGGTAAAGGTCAAACAATGCAAGGTCATGGATAAGTGCAATATTTGCGGATCGAATAGCACTTAGCACTGCCCCAGCCGCTATACTTTCATCCAGCACAATCGCGATATCACGACGCACTGGTAGCAGTTTTGATACCTCTTGATAAGCAGCTAATGGACGACTCAGCACCGCTCTCGCATCCAGTTCAAACAAGTAAGCACTTTTTGGCAAATCGTAATGCTGCTGCCATTTTGGATGCAGCTTACCTATCCAGCCAATCGCGTTACCATCAAGTAAAATACGTGCAGATTGGCCTGGATGCAGGGCCGAATGTTCTGCTTTTTCATAAGTCACATCACCAGTGATCAATGCATCAATATGTGCTTTTACATCAAAAAAATCTACTTCAGTATTCGCTGCAGCCCACTGCTCAGGCTTGGCACTGCCATAAGCTAAGCCCGAAATACGTGTTGCTTCCTGGAATTTGCTAGCGACATCGTGGTATACAGCGCCGACTTCAAACAAAAAGGCACGCTCTTGCTTACGGTTCAGGTTGTATGTCAGGGTGTCTAATAAGCCGCCCCATAAACTTGTACGCATCACACTCAGATTACTTGCAATCGGGTTTTTAAGTTTGATTGGCGCACTATTGCCTAGCAAATCACGCTCCCAGCTTTCATCAACAAAGCTGTAAGTCACCACCTCCTGGTAACCTTGAGCGACTAACAGGTCACGCACTTGATTGAGATGCAGCTGTTGCTCAGGCGCAGCCAGCATGGTTAGCGCAGCCACTGGCGGCGTTGCCGGAATATGGTCATATCCATGCAGCCGGGCGATTTCTTCAATCAAGTCTTCTTCTATCGTGATATCAAAACGGTAACTTGGCGGTGTTATCGTAAATACATCTTCGTTCATGCTAAATGCAAATCCAAGCTGCGTTAAAAGCTGCGCTACTTTTTGCTGTTCAAAAGCAATTCCCAGCACTGAGATCAGCCTTGCCATTCTCAACCTGACCGCACTTCGCGCGGGTAAAGCACCAGTCACCTCAGTGATCGCACCCGCTTTGCCACCACAGATGTTCTGAATCAATGTCGTTGCATATTCTATTGCATTACGCGTGTTGCCGAAGTCTACACCGCGCTCAAAACGATAGGAAGAATCCGTACTCAAGCCTAATCTGCGCGCTTTACCTGCAATCACAGAAGGCACAAAAAAAGCACTCTCAAGAAAAACATCTGTAGTATCGTCACTGACTGAAGTTGGCTTGCCACCCATGATACCTGCCAAAGCCAGGGCGCCTTGTGTGTCAGCAATGACCAGATCATCTGCTTTAAGTGCTACCGTTTGATCATTCAGCAAACTTAACGACTCGCCTGCTTTGGCAAAGCGCACGCTGATATCACCCGTTAGTTTGACAGCATCAAACGCATGCATAGGCTGCCCTAATTCAAGCAGTACGTAATTGGTAATATCAACCACTGCACTGATGCTGCGCAATCCGCTACGCTCTAAACGCCGCACCATCCACGCAGGAGTTGTCGCTTTTGCATTAATGCCACTCACCAAACGGCCACAGTAGCGCGGACAGGCATCTGGCTCATCCACGCTAATATTTTTCGTCTGCGACAACTCAACTACTGCCGGTGCAACTTCAGCAAAACGTGTCGCTGCACCCGTTATGGCAGTCACATCGCGTGCAATACCAGTAATACTTAAACAATCACTACGGTTAGGTGTGAGTTTGAGCGTGAATAAATGGTCGTCTAAATCAAGATGCTCGCGTATATCCTGACCAACCACAGCATTGTCGTCCAGCTCCAGCAGCCCAGTTGCTTCTGCAGTAATGCCCAGCTCTTTGGACGAACACATCATGCCAAACGACTCTATACCGCGCACCTTGGCCTGCTTGATGGAAAATCCAGGCAGCTCGGCGCCGACCAAAGCACAAGGAGCAAGTAAACCTGCACGCGCATTAGGCGCACCACATACAATCTGCAACGGCTCTGCCAAACCGACATCCACCTTACATACTTGCAGTCGATCTGCATCTGGGTGTTTCTCGGCAGATAAAATCTTTGCCACAACCACCTTATTAAAAGGCGCAGCAACAGGCTGCATTTCTTCCACTTCCAAACCCGCCATTGTCAAAGCATGACTTAATGCCTGACTATCCAAGTTAGTATTGACCAAACTACGTAACCAATTTTCTGAAAATTGCATAATGCCTTGATGCCTTAAATTATAAAATGCACTTGCTGAAAAAATCTTTTACCTGAACTGACTTAAAAAGCGCAAATCGTTGTTAAAGAAATGCCGTAAATCATTCACGCCATAACGCAACATGGTTAAACGCTCAATGCCTAAACCAAATGCAAAACCACGATACTTTTCACTATCAATATTCACATGTTTGAATACTTCTGGATGCACCATGCCGCAGCCGCCAATTTCCAGCCAGCCACCGTTCCAACTCATATCCATTTCGGCAGAAGGTTCAGTAAACGGGAAGAATGAAGGTCTGAAACGCACTGTCAGATCATCACGCTCGAAGAATTTCTGCAAAAAGTCCTGCACCACGCCTTTAAGATTAGCAAAGCTGATGTCTTCATCTACCCACAAACCTTCTACCTGATGAAACATTGGTGAGTGCGTTGCATCAGAATCCACGCGATACACACGACCAGGCGCGATAATTTTGAGTGGCGGAGTCTTATTGGTTTGTAGGGCATTTTCCATATAACGCACCTGCACAGGAGAAGTATGCGTTCTTAGCACATGCGCCTCGTCAATATAAAACGTATCATGCATCGCCCGTGCAGGGTGGTCTTCAGGAATATTCAATGCAGTGAAATTATAAAAATCGGTCTCGATTTCAGGGCCCGTTGCCACTTCAAAACCAATGGAGTGAAATAATGCTTCTACACGCTTTAACGTGAGCGTCACAGGATGCAGACCACCTTGAGATTGCGCACGCGCAGGTAAGGTGACATCAATCGACTCTTGCGCGAGTTGCTTGGCCTGCTCGGCATTTAATATCGCTTCACGGCGAGCAGTTAACGCAGTCTCAACCGCCTGTTTCACCACATTGATAGCGGCACCCGCGGCTGGGCGCTCTTCAGCACTGAGTTTACCCAAACCTTTTAAGGCATCTGTTAACGAGCCTGTTTTACCTAAATATTTAGCCTTGGCTATTTCCAAGTCATTCATCGAAGCGCTATTTGCAAAGTCCGCTTCTGCCTCTGCAATTAAATGCGTTAAGTCAGCCATGTGATTGATTATCTTTACTTGTTATAAATTGTCTGGTGAATTACCAAATTTATTTCATAATGCTTTGATTTTTCATCAAAATCAAAGGCTAGATTTTACCGTAAAAAAAAGAGGCCTAAGCCTCTTTTTTAAACTCAAACTTAAATTAAATTTGAAATTTTTAGCCGAACAGTTAAGCCGCTAAACCAGCTTTCGCCAATTCAACAAACTTAGCAAATGCAGCTTTATCAAATACAGCCAAATCAGCCAACACTTTACGATCCACTTCAATCGCTGCTTTTTTCAAGCCATTCATGAAGCGGCTGTATGTTAGACCAAACTCACGTGAACCCGCGTTGATACGCGCAATCCACAGTGTGCGGAATTGACGTTTCTTTTGACGGCGGTCACGATAAGCGTATTGACCCGCTTTCATTACCGCTTGCTTGGCAACGCGGTAAACGTTTTTGCGACGGCCACGATAGCCTTTAGCTGCTTTTAATACTTTTTTGTGTCTAGCGCGAGCGATGACACCACGTTTTACTCTAGGCATAGTCTACTCCTATTGTGTTGGCATCATAGCGCGGACGCGCTTGACATCGGTTGAAGAAATGATCGCCGTGCCGCGTAATTTACGCTTTTGCTTGGTGGTCTTTTTCGTAAGGATATGGCGCAAGTGAGAATGCGTACGTTTCACTTTACCATTACCCAAGAATTTGAAGCGCTTTTTAGCGCCACTCTTGGTCTTCATCTTTGGCATTTTGTTCTCCTTTAGAGTTGTTTAAGAGTGCTTAGGCATGCCTTTTAGCCGTATCACTCAGGGTTACTACTACTTCACACCACCACTACAAAATAGGTAGCAATGCATGTCTTTTAAAGAAAGTTTATTTCGCTTTCTTGATTGGTCCTAGCACCATCACCATCTGACGGCCTTCCATCTTAGGGTACTGCTCGACCATTGCATATTCTTTTAAATCTGCTTCCACACGTTTAAGTAGCGCCATGCCAAACTCTTGGTGCGTAATCTCACGGCCTCTAAAACGCAAGGTGATTTTTGCTTTATCACCATCTTGAATAAAACGGATGATATTGCGCACTTTAATCGCATAATCACCATCGTCCGTGCCTGGACGGAATTTAATCTCTTTGACGACCACCTGTTTTTGCTTGAGCTTAACCTCATGCTGCCTTTTGCTTTCAGCATATTTAAACTTGCCGTAATCCATCAGCCTGCATACTGGAGGTGCGGCATTCGGTGCAATTTCAACCAGATCGATATCTGCTTCCTCAGCTTTGGCAAAAGCCTCTGCAAGAGAAACAATGCCCAAAGGCTCACCCTCAATTCCAACCAAACGAACTTGTGGCGCTGTAATATCACCATTGATTCGCGTTTCTTTATCCTGTGCTATATCAAATTCTCCAAAATTAAATCACGTGTGATGTCACTAAAATAGTTAAGCCGTGCACCTGTTTGCTTAAACCTTAGCTTCAATCTCCGCCTTTAAGCGCTCTATCAACGCGCTAATCGGCATAGAACCTAGGTCTTCACCTTTTCTGGTACGCACGGCCAAATGTCCTGCTTGCATCTCACGCTCACCCGCCACAAGCAGGTAAGGCAATTTCTGCATGCTATGTTCGCGTATTTTATAGGTAATCTTCTCATTTCTCAAGTCAAATTCGCATCGAATGCCATTTTTCTTTAAAGTTTCAACTACTTGACGCACGTATTCCGACTGACTTTCAGAAATATTCAATACCATAACCTGCACTGGCGCCAGCCATAGCGGCATAGCCCCTGCGTAATGCTCAATCAGAATGCCGATAAAGCGCTCCATAGAACCCACAATCGCGCGATGTAACATCACAGGGCGTTGGCGTGAATTATCCTCAGCCACATATTCCGCACCTAAACGCTCTGGCAAATTAAAATCCAGCTGTATCGTGCCACATTGCCACAAACGGCCCAGGCTATCTTTTAAGGTAAACTCAATTTTAGGCCCATAAAATGCACCTTCACCTGGCTGCAAATCAAAAGCCAGATTATTTTTGTTGAGCGCATTGGCGAGTGCCGTTTCAGCTTTATCCCAGGTTTCATCCGCGCCTACACGCTTTTCGGGACGCGTAGATAATTTGACCAGCACATCACTAAAGCCAAAATTACCATATACCTGATAAAGCATCTGGATGAAATTCGCAACTTCTGCTTCGATTTGTGCTTCGGTGCAAAAAATATGTGCATCATCCTGGGTAAACCCGCGCACACGCATCAAGCCGTGCAGCGAGCCTGACGGCTCGTTACGATGACATGAACCAAACTCAGCAAGCCGCAGTGGCAAATCACGGTAGCTATGCAAATCATGATTAAATATCTGCACATGCCCCGGACAGTTCATCGGTTTAACCGCGTAATCACGGTTTTCTGATGCGGTTACAAACATATTGTCACGATAGTTCTGCCAGTGCCCTGATTTTTCCCACAGGGTTTTGTCCATCACCGTTGGTGTGCGCACTTCCTGATAGCCAAACACTCTGAACATTTGGCGCATATACTGCTCAACCTCTTGCCAGATGCTCCAGCCACGCGGATGCCAGAACACCATACCAGGCGCATCGTCCTGCATATGGAAGTAATCCAGCTGCTTGCCTAATTTACGATGATCACGCTTTTCTGCTTCTTCCAGCTGAAACAGATAGGCATCCAATTCTTCCTTATTACGCCAAGCGGTGCCGTAAACACGTTGCAGCATTTCGTTATTGCTGTCACCGCGCCAATAGGCGCCGGCCAATTTCATGAGTTTAAATACTTTAAGCTTGCCCGTGCTTGGCACGTGCGGGCCACGGCAAAGATCTGTGAAATTACCTTCTGTGTAGAGGGAAACTGCCTCGCCCGCAGGAATTGATGCAATGAGTTCTGCCTTATATTGCTCACCAATGCTGTTGAAATAGCTAATCGCTTCATCACGCGGCAGCACTTTGCGAGTCACCGGCTCATCTTTTTTAGCGAGCTCCGCCATTTTTTTTTCTATGGTGATTAAATCTTCTGGTGTAAAGGGGCGCTTATACGAAAAATCATAATAAAAGCCATTTTCAATCACAGGGCCAATTGTCACTTGCGCATCAGGAAACAGCTCTTTGACCGCATAAGCCAGTAAATGCGCGGTTGAGTGGCGAATCACTTCCAGACCCTCTGGGGTTTTATCTGTGATAATCGCGAGGTCACTGTCAGTTTCTATTAAAAAGCTCGTGTCTACCAACTGATCATTCACCTTGCCAGCCAAGGCAGCTTTAGCCAGGCCTGCGCCAATACTCATCGCAACTTCCGCTACGGTGACAGGTAAATCAAATTGGCGTTGTGAACCATCTGGCAAGCGTATATTAGGCATTTTCTTCTCGCATCAAAACAACAAAAGCCGCAAGCGGCTCGTAATCAAGGTGCAGATTATCTCACAACGCATAGCGTCACTGCAATTTATTGCCAGCAACTAGCGTAAGAAATGGTGGAAAAAGTCGTTGATCAGGATAAAGTGCCCCGCAAGCCCAATACTGAGCTATACGCCAAAGGCTTTTAGCTTACGTAAACTGCAATAGTCCATATTATACGGCAAGCTTACCAGTACCCCGCAACTCAGCAATGCGTCCACGCAGATCCGCAAAATGTGCTTCCGTAAAAATCAATTGGACTTGCCTGATGTAAATTGAATAGGTTACATTAACCCTTTCGGGTGGTTTTTTGGCTTTTACTTTAAAATAAATTTACGAGAAGTCAACTCAACTTCCTGTAGCAAC
>JAQTXW010000034.1 GCA_028688575.1 Methylotenera sp.
ATGCGCCAAATGAAGTAGATGAAAAGCAATTGCGAGAGTTGCATATTCGCGTTCGCACACCTAATCCAGCGGCGTAAAATGCACTCGACACTAACGAAAGTTACATCCGCTTGCCGTACTATTCGTACTGTCTATGCGGATGTGCCTAGTTCTCGTATCGCGAATTGCATTTTAGGGAGTTGAGGTGGCGATTCCAGATTTTCAGACACTCATGTTGCCAGTGCTTAAAGTGCTCAAGGATGGCAATGAGGTGCCATTTAAAAGTGTTGTTGATAAGCTAGCAATTGAATTTAAGCTTACAGACGAAGAGTTAGCGGAAATGCTACCAAGTCGCAGAGCGCCAACCTTTTACAATCGCGTTGCATGGTCAAAGTTTTACCTAAAGAAAGCCAATTTAGTTAGCCAAACCAAAAGAAGCTATCTTTCTATTACGGACGCGGGCAAACAAGTTCTAAATGCTAATATTCAATTTATCAACATTCGTTACCTCGAAGAGCACACCAATTTTGTGACTGATAAAAAAGAGACTACTTTAGAGTCCAGTTCAGCAGAAGAAACAAGTACACCTGAAGAAATTTTTGATTCTACCCACGAAAAATTAACACTTGCATTGGCAACTGAGTTAATAGAGATCATTAAATCATGCTCGCCTGCTTTTTTTGAGAGATTAGTGGTCGAACTGCTATTGGCAATGGGCTATGGTGGTAGCAGGGTTGAGGCTGGTCGTGCGATAGGTCAAAGTGGAGATGGCGGAATTGATGGCATAATTGATGAGGATAAATTGGGTTTAGATTCAATTTACATTCAAGCCAAGCGATGGGAAGGGACTGTTGGCCGACCAGAAATACAAAAATTTGTGGGTGCGTTGCAAGGAAATAGGGCGCATAAGGGCGTATTCATTACAACATCTGATTTTACAAAAGAGGCTCAAGAGTACGTTAAAAATATCAATAATAAAGTTGTATTGATAAACGGATTTACACTTGCAAGGTTGATGATTGAGAATGATGTTGGTGTGTCTACAGTCTCAACTTATAAAGTTAAAAAAGTAGATTCAGATTGCTTTGTAGATGAGTAATAAAGATTGTCAGCTCCGTAGTAGGGTGGGGAGATTCTGCCCACGCGTTACTGAGTTTACTATATTTCAGCGCGAGGGTAGCGAGTTGCTCACTTTACAAACAGCGAGCATATTCTGATAAAGTGTAGGAGAATCAACGGGGTGTCATTTAGCAATAAAGTAAAGAAGTAATTTGTATGAATACAATCAGCCAAACTATAACTGAGCAAGCTAATATGCTATCTGTAATCGAAAAAATTGAGCTGATAGACGCATTGCTAGCCACTGTTGATAAGCCAGATGCGCAAGTAGATGCTTTGTGGGCAACTGAAGTAGAAGATAGGTTGGCGGCATACCACAAGGGTGAAGTTCAGTCAGTCACGCTAAATCAAGTGTTGGCAAAGTATCGCTAGTAATGCAAGTTAAGTTTTTACTCCCTGCACAGTATGAGCTAGATGAAGCCATCGATTACTACAATATGCAGGCACCTCAGTTGGATGGATTTGTTTTGGTTCTCGCAATTGCACATTTGCATCGTAAGCCAGCGTATTGGAAAAAAATCATTTCAAGAATTAGTACCCTATAAATTATGCCAGTCACCCAACTCAATCATGTTAATTTGCGCACGCCTTATGAGACGATGCTCAAACTTAAAGACTTCTACTGCGATGTGGTAGGTTTAAAGGTTGGCCCGCGCGAAGGCTTTACCAGTCGCGGGTTTTGGCTATATATTGGCGATACGCATGTAATGCATTTGGCCGAGTATCGTGGAGAAGGTGAGCCGCTGACCAACGTGCTGACAACCATCGATCACATCTCATTTACCTGTGTCGATATGCCTGCAACCGAGGCGCACTTAAAGGCACATGGTGTTGATTACAGTATCCGCGACCTGCCTGTACTTAATGTAAAGCAAATTAATTTTAAAGATCCTGTAGGTAATGGCATTGAGCTGTTTTTTTATTTGGCGAACGAACCAGTGTGATGCTAGTCACATACAAGTATCTGGATAAAATTAGAATGTAATCTCGTAGTGATAAATCTAATAAATATTTTTAACTGCTATTGGTTGAGCGTTTGCCGTCAGCAGTCTTTAAAACTTGGAGATAGAGATGAAATTAAGTCGGTTATTATGTGGAGCTTTACTGAGTGTTGGCTTGTCACAAAGTGTGATTTTTTCTGCACACGCTGAGGCGGATCCTAAATTATGGCCTGTGATGAAAGAAGCTTTCTTTGCGCAACGCGCGATGCAAGAGGTGGATTTTATTAAAATAGAAGCGCCGCGCCGCGCTGAAAGCGGTGCTCAGGTGCCCGTCACTTATAAAATAGATAACACTGCTGCGAACGGCGTAAAGATTGTTAAATTGTATTCATTTGTTGATGCCAATCCAATCCCGCTTACAGCCACTTACCACTTAACAGAAGCGTTAGGTGATTTTCAGTTGGCGACACGCATTCGCTTTGAGACAGATGCCTTTGTGCGTCTGGTGGGTGAAGCGGCAGACGGGAAGCTATATTTAGCTTCACGTGAAATTCGAGCAGCGGGTGGCTGTGGCGGCATGGTTGAGAATAATGAAGCGGAAATCCGTGCGGCTGCAGGCAGAATCAAATTGAATGTTGAAGCACCTGCTAAAGCAGGCATGCCTGCCGCGACTGCCTTTAATATCAAGCATATTATGCGGACTGGCTTGCAACGTGACTTGGTGTCACAGGGCTATGTGCCAGCATTTTATATTAACAAGGTGGATTTTACCTATAACGGTGCGCCTGTGATGACCATAGATGTTGGTGTAGGAACGGCAGAAGACCCTTATTTCAAGTTTAATTTTATCCCTTCAGCCTCTGGTAAACTGGACGTCACCGCAACGGATAATGAGGGCAAGGCGTTTAGTCATCATGCAGATTTGAGTCTTTAGTTGCATCCAGTTTAACATTAATGCTCAATAGGCCTCATCGAGGCCTATTTTTTCGTGGCCTTATGCAGGTTCTCAATCCTTCTGAAGTCCATTTGTTTTACTCATTCATCACTAGATTAGTATTTGCTTGCTAAGCTAGAATAGATTTAGGTTTGCGTACAAACTTAATTGTTTTAGAATAGTGCCTCGTTTAAAAATTAATCATTGAAGCCGCAACAAAACTGATGAGTGCTAATATCGTAGAGATTGATAATGTATCTTTTGGGTACAACGGCCGTATGTTGCATAAAGGCATCAACATGTCGTTTCCCAAGGGCAAAGTTGTCGCAATTATGGGTGGCAGTGGCAGTGGAAAAACCACACTGCTGCGTCTGATAGGCGGCCAGATTAAGCCTAGCAAAGGTGAGGTGCGTGTTGACGGTGCTGTTGTGCATGAGCAGGACCGAGAGGGCGTGTATCAATTGCGTCGTAAAATGGGCATGTTATTTCAGCATGGTGCATTATTTACAGATTTAAGCGCGTTTGACAATGTCGCTTTTCCCATGCGTGAATTAACAAACTTGCCTGAATCCATGATTCGCGACTTGGTCTTGCTGAAATTGAATGCGGTAGGCTTGCGTGGCGCACATAAGTTAATGCCGACAGAGCTCTCTGGTGGAATGGCGCGCCGCGTTGCCTTGGCGCGGGCGATTGCATTGGATCCCTGTATTGTTATGTACGATGAGCCCTTTGCTGGGCTGGACCCCATCTCTATGGGGGTGATTTGTGATTTGATTCGCACGTTGAATGATGCGTTAGGTGCAACTTCTATTGTTGTGTCTCACGATGTGAAAGAAACATTCCTGATTGCAGATTATGTGTATTTTGTTGCCAATGGTGAAGTGGCTGCTGAGGGCACCCCGCATGACTTAATGCAATCAACGCTGCCATTTGTGCATCAGTTCGTGCATGGTGAAGTCGATGGCCCTGTGCCGTTCCACTACCCCGCTACTGATTATCGGTCACAGTTGTTAAATTACACTGATACTGCTATTTGAGGCTGCTTCGGGTGATATTCGTAAACATTGGAAAGTCATGATTAAATCTGCTCTAAATGGCTTAATTGGATTATTAAGCGGTATCGGCCACCGAATGATTGCGCGTACTTGGCGCTTGGGGGCTGGTGCGCGATTATTTTTCCTGACACTGATGTATTCTGGTGAGAGTTTCAGGCGATTTCACCTGACATTGCGTGAGGTCTATTTTACTGGCGTGATGTCATTGCTGATTATTATTGTATCCGCATTTTTTGTGGGGATGGTATTGGCATTGCAAGGTTATAATACCCTGCAAAAATATGGGTCTTCAGAGGCAATCGGGGTGTTGGTTGCGTTGGCTTTGGTGCGCGAGTTGGGGCCTGTGGTCACTGCGTTGCTGTTTGCAGGCCGTGCAGGGACTGCCATTACCGCCGAGATCGGCTTGATGAAAACGACCGAACAATTGTCTGCCATGGAGATGATGGCGGTTAATCCAATTGCGCGTGTAGTGGCACCACGCTTTTGGGCGGGAGTGATTGCGATGCCAATACTTGCGGCACTATTCTCGATGGTAGGTATATTGGGTGGCTATCTAGTGGCAGTCCCACTTATTGGTGTAGATGATGGTGCATTCTGGTCGCAGATGCAGGCCAATGTCGATGTGAGAGATGATGTGATTAATGGCGTCATTAAAAGCTTGGTGTTTGGCGTTGCCTGCACGATGATCGCGCTGTTTGAGGGTTTTGATGCGCCACCTACCGCAGAAGGTGTGAGTCATGCGACTACACGTACCGTCGTCATCTCATCATTGACGGTGCTGGGTTTGGATTTTGTATTGACATCTTTTATGTTAGTGGTTTAGCACGAAAAGTCAGCTGAGAGGGTAGTTAAAGTGGATAGAATTAAAATAGATTTATGGGTGGGGATTTTTGTGGCGCTCGGTGTTGCTGCCTTGCTGGGGTTGGCAATGAAGGTGGGCAATTTAACCTCAAGTAAGATCGGTGATACCTACAAAGTGACGGCGGCCTTCGAGAATATCGGAGGCTTAAAACCGAACGCGCCGGTGAAAAGTGCAGGCGTGCTGGTTGGGCGTGTGGCGGATATTGGCTTTGATAGTAAGGCATATGAAGCGGTGGTAACCATCAAAATTGATAAGCGATATGCTTTTCCTAAAGACACTTTTGCTAATATATACACCGCAGGCTTGCTAGGTGAGCAATATGTCGGTCTTGAGGCTGGTGGGGACGAAGATGTGTTGCAAGAGGGTGATAAAATCACTCAGACGCAAGATGCGGTGGTATTAGAGAAAATGATCAGTCAATTTTTATATAATAAGGCGTCTGAACCAAACAATGATAGTAAAGCGTCTGATGAAAAAGCTGGCAAAGAGCCAGCTGCAACGTCAACTGAACTAGGTGATGCGCCGTTTTAACTGTTAGCTTTGGTGTTGAATGACGACTTTAAAACTAGATTAAAGGTTTAACATGAACATGTTTTTTAGATTTTTACTGAGTGCTACTTTGTTTTTTAATGTACAGCTGGGTGTGGCTCATGCTGAGTTATCGGCGGATGAACTGGTCAAGAAAACGGCTGATGAAGTATTGGCAATTGTCAAATCAGACAAAGATATTCAGGCGGGAAATCAGCAGAAAATATTTGCACTGGCGGAAGAGAAAATTTTGCCCAATTTCGATTTTGACCGCGTAAGCCGTATGGTGTTGGGTAAAAACTGGAGAGCAGCTACGCCAGAGCAGCAAGCCGCATTTCAAAAAGAGTTCCGTACGCTTTTGTTGCGCACTTATGCGACAGCATTAGGTAAATATAAAGATCAGGTCATCGAATATAAACCAATGCGCTCAGAGCCAGATGCAAAAAATGTGAGTGTAAAAACACAGATTTTGCAGCCAGGTGGTCAGCCTATTGCTGTAGATTATAGTCTGGTTAAAGTGGAGAATGGCTGGAAGGTCTATGACATCGTGATTGAGGGTGTAAGCTTGGTCACAAACTATCGTAGCCAGTTCAGCAATGAAATCCGCCAAAATGGTATTGATAGTTTGAATAAGAAGTTAGCTGAGAAAAATAAAGCGACTGGTGCATGAGTACAATCACGCTGCAAGATAACCGCTGGACCGTTACGGGAGAGATCTTGATGGATAGCGCGAGTGCTTTACTTGCGCAAAGCCAACAACTCACAATGCCTGCGGTACTATCGGTTGATTTCTCCGGCGTAGATAACCTGGACACTTCAGCATTAAGCTTGGTGATTGAATGGTTGCGTCGTGCTGAAGACGAAAATGTGCAGTTGAAATTTACACATTTTCCTGCGAGCCTCATAAGTCTGGCTTCATTGTATGGTGTTACGGACTTTATTTCGGAATCAGCCTAAAAAGCCATCAACATGTATTATCCGTATAAATTTCACCCAAGTTAGTGCCTTTCCCATTGTTGGGCGGCGTCATTGTAGAGCCGATTCTGACAAGTCGCTATTATTTCTAGATCTAATACTCTCCTGAAGGTTTCAGTTGACTCAGCCAGCCATCAAAATTAACGCAGTACATAAGAAATTTGGCGCTTTGCACGCGTTAAAAGGCATTGATTTGACTATCGAGCAAGGTGAGTTCTTTGCACTGCTAGGGCCTAATGGGGCGGGTAAATCCACCTTGATTAATTTGTTGGCGGGATTGATTAAGCCAAGTGCGGGTAATTTGTCGGTGTTAGGCTATGACGTTAATGCAGACTATCAGCAGGCGCGAAAATTGTTGGGTGTCGTGCCCCAAGAGTTGGTGTTTGACCCATTTTTTAATGTGCGCGAAATGTTGCGTTTTCAGGCAGGTTATTTTGGGCATGGCCGCGAAAATGACGCTTGGGTAGATGAAATATTAGAAGGTTTGGGATTGACGGATAAGGCGCATACCAATATGCGCAGGCTGTCTGGTGGCATGAAGCGACGTGCCTTGATTGCGCAGGCGCTTGCGCACAAGCCGCCAGTGATTGTGCTGGATGAGCCAACTGCTGGCGTGGATGTTGAGTTGCGCCAGATGCTCTGGGGATTTATCAAGCAACTCAACCGCGAAGGTCACACGATAATTTTGACCACACATTATCTGGAAGAGGCCGAAACCTTGTGCAAGCGTATCGCTATGATGAAGCACGGTGAAATTGTTGCATTGGATACTACGGCAAATTTACTTCATCAATTTGCAGGCAAGAATTTAACTTTACAGCTCGAGAGCCCCCAGTTGCCAGCATCATTGGTTTCCATGGTGAAAACAAGTGAGGATGATACTTTCACGTTTGCGATTGCTGAGCCGCAGGAGGTTGAGCGCGTGTTAAGTGAATTGAGGCTGGCTAACATCGCTGTTAAAGATATCCAGCTTAGTGAAGCTGATTTAGAAGATGTGTTTTTATCGCTGGTTGGTACTACCTCAAATCAAAATAATGGGCAGGAGGGCGTGTGATGGGTGTGGGCTCAAACTGGCGCGGTACATATACCTTGTTTAAAAAGGAGGTGCTGCGATTCTGGCGTGTTGCATTCCAGACGATTGCTTCACCCGTACTGACCGCGTTGCTGTATTTGCTGATATTCTCACATGTGTTGGCAGCGCATGTGAAAGTTTATGATGACGTGGTCTATACTGCATTTTTGATTCCAGGCCTCATCATGATGTCCTTGTTGCAAAATGCTTTTGCGAATAGTTCATCTAGCCTTATACAATCTAAGGTGATGGGTAATATTGTGTTTATTCTGCTCACGCCACTAAGCCCAGTGCAGTTTTATATTGCATTGTTAGGGGCAGCCGTGCTGCGCGGATTGTTTGTGGGTCTGGCCATTTATTTCGTGGCAATCTGGTTTGTAGATTTACCGATCGTGCATTGGGGCTGGATATTAACCTTTGCTTTGTTGGGTAGTGCCTTACTTGGCACGTTTGGCGTTATTGCGGGCATTTGGGCAGATAAATTTGACCAAATGGCCGCTTTTCAGAACTTTGTTATTATGCCTTTAACATTTTTGTCTGGTGTGTTTTACTCTATTCATTCGCTACCTGAGTTCTGGCAGATGGTGTCACACTTTAATCCGTTTTTTTATATGATAGATGGGTTTAGGTATGGTTTTTTTGGCAAAGGAGATGTTTCTCCTTGGTTTAGTCTGGCTGTTGTCAGCGGTTTTTTGTTTGTATTAGCCAGTGCATGCCTAAAAATGTTAAAATCTGGCTATAAATTAAGAACTTAACTTTGAGTAAATGTAGGGGAATTATAAATGTTGTCTGCGCAACAGTTGCAGGGATATATCACGCAAAATCTGGCCTGCGATTTTATTCAAGTGACGGGTGATGACGGCACGCATTTTGATGCATTAGTCGTGAGCCCAGCATTCGCAGGGAAAACTATGGTGCAGCAGCACCAGCTTGTCTATGGGGCATTGGGTGATAGAATGCGTGCGGAAATTCATGCGTTATCGATCAAAACTATGACGCCAGAAGCTTGGCGCGAGGCAAGTGGCAGTGAGTGTTAGCGCACTTGCTTTGGTCTGTGGGTGTGGCATCTGTAAATAAATATTAAGAACTATTAAAAAGTGTTGAGAGTGATAAATGGACATACAAGAAGTAATTAAGCATCAGGTAACAAGCAATCCAGTCGTGCTCTATATGAAAGGTACGCCTAAGTTTCCACAGTGTGGTTTCTCAAATTTAGCTACACAGATTTTAAAAGCCTGTGATGTTGACTACCTTGCGATCGATGTTTTGGCCGATCAGAACATTCGTGAAGGTATTAAGCAATATGCAAACTGGCCTACAATTCCACAGTTATACATTAACGGTGAATTTGTTGGGGGGTCAGACATTATGCGCGCCATGTACGAGAGTGGTGAATTGCAAACTCTTTTGAATGCGAAGAATTAATTGGATAAATTGCTGATTACAGGTGGTAATCGCCTTCATGGTGAAATTACCATATCAGGCGCTAAAAATGCGGCTTTGCCGATACTCTGTGCGTCATTGCTCGCTGAAACACCGCTGCATCTCAAGAGTGTAGCAGCGTTAAAAGACATCGATACCACCATTAAACTGCTCGACACTATGGGGGTTAAGATAGCCCGCAACGGCAGTGAGGTGACGCTGGATGCGGGTGAAGTGGCTTCTTTTGAAGCCACTTACGAAATGGTTAAAACTATGCGTGCGTCTATATTGGTATTAGGACCGCTGTTGGCACGATTTGGTACTGCACGCGTTTCACTGCCTGGCGGCTGTGCGATTGGCTCGCGTCCAGTGGATCTGCATATCAAGGGCTTGCAGGCTATGGGTGCTGCAATACACATTACACATGGTTATATCCAGGCCAGCACATTGCATTTGCCTAACCGCCGTCTACAGGGCGCGCGTTATTACATGGATATGGTAACTGTGACGGGTACAGAAAACCTGATGATGGCAGCAGCTTTGGCAGAAGGTACAACGGTGCTTGAAAATGCAGCAAAAGAGCCTGAAGTGGTTGATTTGGCGGAGATGCTCATCAAGATGGGGGCCAGTATTACTGGCGCAGGGACAGATGTGATTACGATTGTAGGCGTAGAGAAGCTTAACGGCACAACGCATAACGTAGTGTGTGACCGTATTGAAGCGGGTACTTATATGGTAGCCGCAGCAATGACGGGAGGCGAAGTGAAATTGCTGAATGCGCGCGCCGACCTTTTGGATGCTGTGATTGAAAAGTTGCGCGAAGCAGGCGCGATTGTGACCTCGGAAGCTGACACCATTACCGTGAAAAGTGACGGTAAGCTAAAAGCTGTGAACATTCGTACTGCACCGCATCCAGCATTTCCTACAGACATGCAAGCCCAGTTTATGGCGTTAAATACCATTGCCCAAGGCGTCGTAAAGGTGACAGAAACCATTTTTGAAAATCGCTTTATGCACGTGCAGGAAATGCAGCGGATGGGTGCAGATATCAGCATAGATGGCAATACCGCGCTGGTGAAAGGCGTGGAATTTCTGGATGGCGCCACTGTCATGGCGACAGATCTGCGTGCTTCAGCCAGTCTGGTGCTTGCGGGTTTGGTAGCACGCGGAGATACCGTGATTGAGCGCATTTATCACTTAGACCGCGGTTATGAAAAGTTAGAAGAGAAATTAAACGCACTAGGTGCAAATGTTAAGCGAATCGCTTAGAGAATAGACCATGATTACAATAGCGCTCTCCAAAGGCCGTATTTTTGAAGAAACCACGCCATTATTGGCTGCTGCGGGGATTCATGCTGCGGAAGATCCTGAATCTTCTCGAAAACTCATCATAGGCACCAATCGTGAAGATGTGCGCCTTATCATTGTGCGTGCAACAGATGTGCCCACTTATGTGCAGTACGGCGCAGCAGACTTAGGTATCGCAGGCAAAGATGTACTGGACGAGCATGGTGGCGAGGGCTTGTATCAGCCTATAGATTTGCAAATAGCCAAGTGTAAAATGATGGTGGCAGTGCGTGAGGATTTTGATTATTTCGGTTCAATCCGCAGCGGTGCACGTTTAAAAGTGGTCACTAAATACGTTAAAACTGCACGCGAGCATTTCGCAGCCAAAGGCATGCATGTAGATTTGATTAAGCTGTATGGTTCGATGGAGTTGGGGCCGCTGGTCGGCCTGGCAGATGTGATTGTGGATTTAGTGAGCACAGGTGGTACATTGCGTGCAAATAAACTAAAAGCAGTAGAAGAGGTCGGAGAGATTAGCTCGAGGCTAGTGGTTAATCAGGCGTCATTGAAGCTTAATCGTGCCAAGTTGCAGCCAATTTTGGACGCATTTGGCAGTGCAATCGCGAGTAAAGAATAATTTTGAAGGTATAAATAGCATGAAAATAAGACGTTTTTCTACACTGGATAATGATTTTGATGCCAACTTAAAGCAGCTTTTAGCTTTTGAAACCGCGCAAGATGACAATGTGGATGCAGTTGTTGCCAATATATTGAAAGATGTGAAAGTCCGTGGAGATTTGGCGGTACTTGAATATACCAACCGTTTTGATAAAACCAATGCCAGCAAGCTGGCTGAGCTTGAAATTGGCAAGGATGAGCTTTACGCAGCATTAGACAGCTTGCCTGCGGATCAGCGCGCAGCGTTGCAAACAGCCGCGAGTCGTGTACGCAGCTATCACGAAAAACAGTTAATGAGTTCATGGAGTTATACCGAGGCTGATGGTACCTTGCTGGGTCAGCAGGTGACTTCACTTGACCGTGTGGGTTTGTATGTGCCAGGCGGCAAAGCGGCATATCCTTCATCTGTCTTGATGAATGCCATTCCAGCTAAAGTGGCTGGCGTGCAGGAGTTAATCATGGTCGTGCCAACGCCAAATGGAGAAAAAAATCAGCTTGTATTGGCAGCGGCAGCCGTGTGTGGCGTGGATAGAGTGTTTTGTATTGGCGGGGCGCAAGCGGTTGGTGCATTGGCTTATGGTACTGAAACTGTGCCGCAGGTAGATAAAATCGTTGGTCCAGGCAATGCTTATGTGGCAGCAGCCAAACGCCGCGTGTTCGGCGTGGTAGGAATAGACATGGTCGCAGGCCCTTCTGAGATTTTGGTGATATGCGATGGTAAAACCAATCCAGACTGGATAGCCATGGATTTGTTCTCTCAGGCAGAGCATGATGAGCTGGCGCAATCCATATTGTTGAGTCCTGATGCTGATTTTCTGGATCAGGTGAGTGCAAGTATAGAGCGTTTAGTACAGGAAATGCCACGTAAAGAGATTATCACGACCTCACTTACCGATCGGGGTGCCTTGATTCACGTGCGAAATCTGGAAGAGGCAGCTGAAATTAGCAACTACATTGCGCCTGAGCATTTGGAGTTATCAGTTGAGGATCCATTGACGTTCAGTAAAAAGATTAAGCATGCAGGTGCAATCTTTATGGGGCGTGATACATGCGAAGCTTTGGGTGATTACTGTGCAGGGCCAAACCATGTACTGCCAACTTCTCGCACTGCACGATTCTCATCACCACTGGGTGTCTATGATTTTCAAAAACGATCCAGCCTGATTATGGTGTCTTCAGAAGGTGCTCAAGTGCTGGGTAAGGTTGCGTCAACGCTAGCCTATGGTGAGGGATTGCAGGCGCATGCGCGCAGCGCTGAATATAGATTGAAAAGTGAGAACTAACGCTTAAATTGCAAGCGTGAGAATTTAAGCAACCTGCATAAATGCCAGTGTGTGTTTGTGATTATTTTTGGTTAATAAAGCATGAGTAAATTCTGGAGTGATATCGTACATAAGCTAACCCCTTATATACCGGGCGAGCAGCCAAAGCTAAGCAACTTGGTAAAGCTGAATACGAACGAAAACCCTTATGGCCCTAGCCCTAAGGTGATTGAAGCGCTGAAAGCAGAAGCAGCAGATACTTTGCGCCTGTACCCTGACCCGAATTCGGATGCCTTGAAAACTGCGATTGCTGATGCCTATCATTTAAGCACCAATCAGGTGTTTGTCGGTAATGGTTCTGATGAAGTGCTGGCGCATGTGTTTCAGGCTTTGTTGAAGCACAGCAAGCCATTGTTATTTCCAGATATTACTTATAGTTTTTATCCAGTGTATTGTGGTTTGTATGGCATAGACTATCAAACCGTACCGTTAGCGGAAGATTTTTCGATTGATATCGATGGCTATAATCGACCTAATAGCGGCATTATATTTCCTAACCCCAATGCGCCGACTGGGATTCCGCTGGCTTTGGCCAAAATCGAGCAAGTGTTACAAAGCAATCCAGAATCAGTAGTGGTGATTGATGAAGCTTATGTGGATTTCGGCACAGAGTCCGCTGTGGGTTTAATACACCAATATCCCAACCTGCTGGTAACGCAAACGCTATCTAAGGCGCGCTCGCTGGCAGGGTTGCGCGTAGGTTATGCATTAGGTGCGCCAGAGCTGATTGAAGCCTTGATTCGTGTTAAAGATAGTTTTAATTCTTACCCAATAGATCGTTTTGCATCAGCTGGGGCAATTGCTGCAGTGCAGGATGTGGCCTATTTTGAAAAGACTTGCAGTCAAGTTGTAGCTACCAGAGAGGCTTTGGTGCAAGATTTGCTGACGCTGGATTTTGAAGTGTTACCCTCAGGTGCAAACTTTATATTTGCTAAACACAAAAGTTACGATGGCGCTGAATTGACCGCAAAATTACGCGATCACGGCATTATTGTGCGTCACTTTAAAACGCCAAGCCGTATTTCTCCTTATTTGCGTATTACGATTGGTACAGATGCGCAATCAAAATTACTATTTAAAGCTTTGTCTGCTATTTTGCAATAAATGAGTCAATTTTGATGGGATTAGTCTTCATTTAGCACTAACGCCTTATTTATCTACGATTTCCAAGGTGTTAACTAGTTAAGTGCCAATTTAATTATGCAACTTTGCTGTTGAAATGATAAAAAACATGCAAATTAAACATGAAAAGTTTGAAATTTTTTATAAAGTGCGGTTATGATAGCGAAATGTGCGTTTTGTGCACAATATAATAATTATTTTCAATTTGTATTTTTAACCTAAGTAAATCTTACTCGATTTATTATTAGTTGGAGGATGTATCGTGGCACAAACCCAAATGGCTTTAGATTCACTAGATTTTGACGCAACCGTTGCTTTAGCAACTAAAGTTGCTCCACACGTAGATATTTTAGAAATTGGTACACCTTGCATTAAGCATAACGGTATCAAATTGCTACAAACATTACGTGCTAAGTTCCCAAATAACAAAATTTTGGTAGACCTGAAAACAATGGATGCTGGCTTCTATGAGGCTGAGCCATTCTTCAAAGCTGGCGCAGACATTGTGACTGTATTGGGCACTTCTGACATCGGTACTATCAAAGGCGTGATTGATGTTGCTAATAAATACGGTAAAAAAGCACAAGTTGACTTAATCAACGTTGCAGATAAAAAAGCACGCACACAAGAAGTGGCTAAATTAGGCGCGCACATCATTGGTGTTCACACTGGTCTTGACCAACAAGCTGCTGGCCAAACGCCATTTGCTGATTTGGCATTGGTGGCTGGTTTGAACTTGGGCGTTGATATTTCAGTGGCTGGCGGTGTTAAAGCTGCAACTGCTGCACAAGTGCGTGATGCAGGTGCAACCATTATTGTTGCTGGTGCTGCAATCTACGGCGCGGCTGACCCAGCTGCAGCGGCAGCTGAAATCACTGCAATTGCGCATGGTGGTTCAACAGGTGGTTTATTTGGTTGGATCAAAAAATTATTCAGTTAATTTTGATGCGTTAAACTAGAAAAACCCCAGCGTTCAACTGGGGTTTTTTTATTTGGGCGGTTAATTTCGTCAGAGAAATATGTGTTATGGCCTTTTATTGAGTTAAAATGCGGACTATTGTTAAAGAATAAATCAACTATGCGCAGCGCCGAAATTACTAGAAATACACTGGAGACACAAATTACCGCGAGTATCAACGTGGACGGAACAGGTGTTTCACAGTTCAGTACGGGTTTAGGTTTTCTAGATCATATGCTGGATCAGATCGCCCGTCACGGTATGATGGATATAGCGGTGAGCGCTAAAGGTGATTTGCATATCGATGCGCATCACACGGTAGAGGACATTGGCATTACATTGGGTCAGGCGTTTGCTCAAGCCGTTGCGGATAAAAAAGGGATTCGTCGTTACGGCCATGCTTATGTGCCGCTAGATGAGGCGCTTTCACGCGTGGTGCTTGATATCTCAGGCCGCCCTGGTTTGGTGTTTGACTGTACATTTACGCGTGCAGCAATCGGCAGTTTTGATGTGGATCTGATACATGAGTTCTTTCAGGGTTTTGTGAACCATGCGAATGTCACGTTGCATATTGATAACTTAAAGGGTCATAACGCACACCATCAAGCGGAAACAATCTTTAAGGCATTTGGTAGAGCTTTACGCATGGCGGTCGAGCTGGATATACGTATGGCAGGCATTACGCCTTCTACAAAGGGTAGCTTGTAAAATTTGGCTTGTTGCAGGCTAACGCCATACTGAAATGATACTGAGCAGCATTTAAAAAATCGTATGAGTAAAATTAATATTGCGGTAGTTGATTATGGAATGGGCAATCTGCGCTCTGTGTCCCAAGCACTAGAGCATGTTGCACCAGGAAAAAATATCGTGGTGACTAGCCAGCCTGATGAAGTTGCCAGCGCTGAACGTGTGGTGTTTCCTGGGCAAGGTGCAATGCCTGATTGTATCCGTGAGTTGGATGCAAGGGGCTTGCGCAATGCGGTGATTGATGCGGCAAAGCATAAGCCTTTTCTGGGAATATGTATTGGTCTTCAAATGCTGTTTGAATATTCGGAAGAGGGTGCTGTGCCAGGTTTGGGTCTGTTTAAAGGTAATGTTAAACGCTTTGCCAGTGCAACTATGGTGGACGCGCATGGCGAGAAGTTAAAAGTACCACATATGGGCTGGAATCAGGTTTATCAGGCGCAGGCTCATCCCTTGTGGTGCGGCATAGAGGATGGCGCTAGGTTTTATTATGTACACAGTTATTATGTGCAACCTGAAGACGAGGCCGTGATTGCTGGTTTCAGTAATTATCCCGGCCGTTTTAGCTGCGCAATTGCCAAAAATAATTTATTTGCCGTGCAATTTCATCCAGAAAAGAGCGCGCAGGCAGGTTTGCAACTGTTAAGCAATTTTGTAAATTGGACACCTAATTAGGTAACTTTAAAAATTAAGTAACTTTGCCCCATCATTTTATTTCTAATTTAGTTTATTAAATTCATTTTTCACTATGTTAATTATCCCAGCAATTGATCTTAAAGACGGCCATTGTGTCAGGCTGAAGCAAGGCTTAATGGAAGAATCCACTGTGTTTTCTGAAGACCCAGGCGCTATGGCGCGGCATTGGGTGGACCTGGGAGGTAAACGACTGCATTTAGTAGATTTGAATGGTGCATTTGCAGGAAAACCTGTGAATGAGGGTGCAATCAAATCGATAGTCAGTGCAGTAGGTGGGGATATACCTATTCAACTGGGTGGGGGTATTCGCGATTTGGATACAATCGAGCGCTATTTGGATAACGGTATCGATTACGTGATTATCGGCACGGCCGCTGTGAAAACCCCAGGTTTTTTACACGAGGCATGTTATGCGTTTCCTGGGCAGATAATGGTGGGTCTAGATGCTAAGGATGGCAAAGTTGCGATTGATGGCTGGTCAAAACTCACAGGGCATGATGTTATTGATTTAGCAAAGAAATTTGAAGATTATGGCGTTAGTTCAATCGTCTATACTGACATTGGTCGTGATGGAATGCTGACAGGTGTGAATATTGAGGCAACTGTGGCATTGGCACAGTCACTGACGATTCCTGTGATTGCATCAGGGGGTGTTACCAATCTGGACGATGTAAGAAAGCTTTGTGCAGTAGCGGATGAGGGCATTATTGGTACAATTACTGGACGCGCCATCTACGAAGGCACTTTGGATTTTTCTGCAGCGCAGAAGCTGGCGGATGAGCTAAGCGCTTAAGGATAGTCATGGGCTTAGCAAAACGCATTATTCCATGTTTGGATGTGACCAACGGGCGCGTGGTCAAGGGCGTCAATTTTCTGGAATTGCGTGACGCAGGCGATCCTGTTGAAATTGCCAGACGTTATGATGAGCAGGGTGCGGATGAGCTTACTTTTTTAGATATCACGGCCAGTTCAGATAATCGTGGCTTGATTTTACATATTATCGAAGAGGTCGCAAGCCAGGTATTTATCCCGCTGACAGTAGGCGGTGGTGTGCGTGAAGTTGACGATGTGCGTAGACTGCTCAATGCGGGTGCGGATAAAGTGAGCATCAATACAACGGCCGTGCTAAATCCTGCTATGGTACAGGCTGCGGCTGGCAGGTTTGGTTCGCAGTGCATTGTTGTGGCTATCGATGCGAAAAAAGTGGATAACCAGCCATTCGAGTGGGAAGTCTTTACACATGGAGGCCGTAAGGCGACAGGGTTGGATGCGGTGAAATGGGCTGAATATATGGTGAGCCTTGGCGCTGGTGAATTACTGGTGACGAGTATGGATAGGGATGGCACCAAAATTGGCTTTAATAATCCGCTCAACCGTGCAATTAGCAACGCGGTTGAGGTGCCGATTATTGCATCTGGAGGGGTTGGTAATTTGCAGCATCTGGTGGATGGTGTTAAAGAGGGCGGGGCAGATGCCGTGTTGGCTGCCAGCATCTTTCACTATGGTGAGTATACCGTCAAGCAGGCCAAAGAATATATGGCGCAACATGGCATAGAGGTGCGTCTATGAGTTGGTTGGATGAAATCAACTGGGATGCCAATGGCCTGGTACCTGTGATTGCGCAGGAGCATGATACTGGGCGTGTGTTAATGTTTGCATGGATGAATCGCGAGGCTTTGAAACTGAGTGCTGAGACCAGTCAAGTGGTTTATTGGTCACGATCACGCAATAAATTGTGGCGTAAGGGTGAAGAGTCAGGTCATGTGCAAAAGATACATGAAATCCGTCTGGATTGTGATGAGGATGTGATTCTGCTCAAGGTCGAACAAGTTGGCGGCATCGCATGTCATACTGGCAGACATAATTGTTTTTTTAAAAAACTGGATAACGGGCAATGGTTGGTTGATCAGCCTGTTATCAAAGATCCTGACGAAATATACAAACATGAATGATGTGCTAAATAGATTATCAGAGTTACTGGAACAGCGTAAATCTGCTGATCCTTCATCCTCTTATGTCGCAAAGCTGTATGCCAAAGGCATGGATAGTATCCTCAAAAAAATAGGTGAAGAAGCAACGGAAACAGTGATTGCTGCCAAAGGTGGTAATCAACAGGAAATTATTTATGAAACTGCGGATTTATGGTTTCATACGTTGGTCATGTTAGCAAAGGCTGGTCTGAAACCAGATGATGTGTTGGCTGAGTTGGCCAGGCGAGAAGGTCTTTCTGGTATTGATGAGAAGGCGGCAAGAGTAGAAAAATGAGCGTGGATTGTATATTTTGTAAGATTGTTAAGGGTGACATTCCATCCAAAAAGATTTATGAGGATGATGACCTGATTGCTTTCCACGACATCCATCCGATCAGCAGAGTGCACTTTTTAATTGTGCCCAAATTGCATATTGAAAGTTTGGCAGGATGCGAGGCTCAACATCAGGCATTGTTGGGAAAAATGCTATTGTTAGCACCAAAACTAGCTAAAGAACAGGGTTTGATTGGCTTTCGCACCATGATTAATACGGGGCGAGAAGGTGGGCAGGAAGTTTTTCACCTGCATTTACATGTGTTTGGCGGGAGCGACTCGCTGCCGAGAGTTTAATCAGCGATATTGGTCAGTCATTACTTAGGAGAGTCACATGGGTTCATTCAGTATTTGGCATTGGTTAATTGTGCTACTGGTGGTTGTGCTGATATTTGGCACAAAGAAATTGCGTAACATGGGCGGTGATGTAGGTGGCGCGGTAAAAGATTTTAAAGATGCTTTGAATCAAAATAAAAATCAAACTGACAACGCTGCTAATGCTGCTCATCTAACTGAGGTGAGTGAAACAGCCATTACGGAAGAGGTGGTTAAGACAGCACCTAAAAAAAGAGCGCCAGCCAAAAAAAAACCAGAGGCAGTTCAAGCCGCTACTACAAAAAACGTGACTGCGAATAAGAAAACAACGACCGCAAGAAAAGCCCCTGCTAAGCCTAAATCAATAGCCGCTAAATCTACCACCACTAAAAAAACGCAGGCAGAATGAATTGTGCTTGAAGTAAGCGCTTGCGTTTTTAGTTTATGCTGACAGTTTGAGGTTGCCTGGTGTTTGATATTGCCTTTTCTGAGTTGCTGGTCATTGTGGTGATTGCCTTGGTGGTGATTGGTCCAGAAAAATTACCGAAAGTGGCGCGTACACTCGGGACGATAGTCGGTAGAATGCAGCGTTACGCCACTCAAATCAAAGAAGAAGTCAACCGGGAGTCCCGCTTTTCTGAGCTACAGAAGCTGCAGCAGGAAATTCAGCTGTCATCTGAGAGTGTGCAAGCTCAGTTGAATCAAAGCCTAGATTCAGCAACTGAAAATCTGGTGGGAAATTTGGCGGCGCCACAGCCAGAAGTTACTGGGCAGCAAGCTACTCAACCTCCAATTCAAAAGTAGGCATAACTTTGACGCCGACAGAAAACTTCATCTCACACTTGATTGAACTACGCGGTCGTTTATTACGCATTGTGGTAGGCTTGCTCTTGGTTTTTCTACTGTTGTTTCCTTTTGCAAATGAAATTTATGCCTTATTGGCGGAGCCTTTAATCAATCAATTGCCAGCAGGTGGGCAAATGATTGCCACAGCAGTGACTACACCATTTTTTGTACCGATGAAGGTGGCGATGATGGCTGCTTTTGTTATTTCGCTGCCCCACACTTTGTATCAGCTTTGGGCTTTTATCGCGCCAGGACTTTATGCGCAAGAAAAGAAAATCATGCTACCAGTATTGGTGGCCAGCAGTTTTTTATTCTTCGCAGGCATGGCCTTTGCGTATTTCCTGGTGTTTCCCGTGGTGTTCGGTTTTATTGTAGGGGTTGCACCGCAGAATGTAGCGGTGATGACAGACATTGGCAGTTATCTAGACTTTGTGATCACGCTATTTTTGGCTTTTGGGATTGCTTTTGAAGTGCCTGTGGCGGTTGTGATTGCCGTGCGTTTTGGCTGGGTAAGCATCGCTGCGTTGCAAGCAGCCAGGTCTTATGTCGTGGTAGGTGCTTTTGTGTTAGGCGCAATTTTTACGCCGCCAGATATTATTTCTCAATTCATGTTGGCGATACCTATGTGGCTACTATATGAGTTAGGTATTCTTGTGGCTAGGTTGATAAAGCAAAAAACTGAACCCGCAATATTGCCAATGAATAAGTAGTTAGTTATTTGTGTTCGCGGGTTTGGGGCGCTTGCCAATTACAATAATGATATCTATCACTTTACCCGCACGTGAAATATTCAGGGTTGCCTTTTGCCCAGGTGTTAATGCGGCAATAAGGTTGAGCATGCTGCCGCTATCAATCACTGGTTTGCCTTCAATCCCCAGTAAAATATCACCTGCATGTAACCCAGCCTGATCGGCGGGGCTGTTTCTAAGCACGCCAGCAATTAAAGCGCCTTGTGCTTTTTCAAGCCTGAATGACTCTGCAAGTGCTGGCGTAATATCCTGTGCTTCGATGCCAATCCAGCCACGCGTCACATTGCCCTGAGCAATAATCTGCTCCATTACCTGATGTGCTAATGTGGTGGGTATCGCAAAACCGATACCCATAGAGCCGCCACTTCGTGAGTAAATAGCACTGTTGATTCCCACTAGATTACCATCCGCATCAATCAAAGCGCCCCCTGAGTTCCCTGGATTAATGGAGGCATCAGTTTGAATGAAGTTTTCATAAATGTTAATCCCAAGATGACTGCGCCCGAGTGCGCTCACAATCCCTTGCGTCACAGTTTGCCCAACCCCAAAGGGGTTGCCTATGGCGAGCACGACATCGCCCACATTCAAAGAGTCAGAACTCGCAAAAGTGATCGCGGGAAGGTTGTTGGCATCCACCTTGATAAGTGCGAGATCTGTGTCTGGGTCGGTGCCTACCACGGTTGCGGTTAACTTTCTGCCATCAGATAGCGCAACTTCAATGGCGTCAGCCGCGGCAATTACATGGTTATTTGTGAGAATAAGCCCTTGCTCACTCACAATGACGCCTGAGCCTAAACTGTTTTCAGGTTGCGATGGCGGCTCCAGGTCTTCAAACTGATCGCCAAAAAAATAACGAAAAGCGGGGTCGTCTAAAAACCTCTGATGAGGATTAATCGCCACTTTTTTGCTGGTGAAGATATTCACCACTGCAGGCATGGCTTTTTTAGCGGCATTGCTGTATGAGCTGGTGGCAGCCGTCGGTGCGGTTTGTTCCACCTGCTTGATCACAATGGCGGGCTCGGGTTTATTCGGAAAATTAGGGTAGAAGATGCGTAATACAAATATTGCTGCGATGCATACCGTAGATGCCTGTGCGAAAATTAGCCACAATCTCTTGCCAAATGAGTCTCTCATATTAAATTAGGGTCAGTTAGTTATAATGCATTCATGTTAAGGTTAGGCGTAGACGAGATTTATGTCGGGCTTATGGTTTGAAAATTCAATAGTACACTCGTAAAAAGGTCTTAAGCATATGGTAAAAATCAATGAGTTAACGCATTATACCCAACAACTGATGCTAGTGTCGCGATTCAAGGATTATTGCCCGAACGGACTTCAAGTGGAAGGCAAATCTGAGATTAGAAAAATCGTCACTGGTGTTACCGCCAGTATGGCGCTACTAGAGGCCGCAAAAGAAACAGGTGCGGACCTTATCTTGGTACATCACGGCTATTTCTGGCGTAACGAGAACCCTGTTATTGAAGGCGTTAAACGTAAGCGAATTGCATTTTTGTTAAAGTATGACCTTAATTTGCTGGCATACCATTTACCCTTGGATGCACATCCTGAGTTGGGCAATAATGTTCAGTTTGGCAAGGTTCTGGGTCTGGAGGTAATCTGCTATCTAGGAGATGACAATCTGGTAGCTTACGCAGAGTTGGAAAGCGCGGTGACCTTGTCTGAATTTGGGGCGCACATACAAGCCAAGCTACGCAGGGCGCCTATGTTGATCGGCAATGCGGATAAGTTAATAAAGAAGGTGGCATGGTGCACAGGTGCTGCGCAGGGCTACATGGAGATCGCCATTGCATCGGGGGTGGATGTGTTTATTAGCGGAGAGGTCTCAGAACAAACGACACATCAGGCGATGGAGTCTGGTGTAGCTTACATTTCAGCTGGGCATCATGTCACCGAGCGGTATGGTGTACAAGCTTTAGGCGCGCATTTGGCGCATCATTTTGATCTGATGCATGAATTTATTGATATTTACAATCCAGTTTAATCGTTTTATTTCAGTGACTTAATAAATAATGCTTTAATTAAGTCTTTAAAAAATGTATAATCCATCGCTTAAAATAACATGTAATTATTAGCAGCCATTTGAATGCTTATATTAAAAGTGTTTAATAGCAGATTATGAAATTAAAATGATCTGCTAAGCTGATCTGGGGTAGTTACATTGTTTGCGTAGTTGCGAATGTCGCCTTCAAAAGAGTGTGATCATTCGTTCGGTCAATCCTTTAGAGCATGAGGAAAACATGTCAGATAATCAGAATGACAAGCATCAAGCCGACTCACAGTCTTGTGGGTGTTCACAGGTGGATTTAGAAAAACGTAATTTTTTAATTGCAACCTCTGCGGTTGGGGCGTTAGGCTGTGCTGCGGTTGCTGTGCCTTTTGTCAAAAGTATGACGCCAAGTGAGCGCGCCAAGGCGGCAGGTGCGCCTGTTGAAGTGGATATCAGCAAGATTGAGCCAGGTACCGTTTTGACAGCGGAGTGGCGTGGTCAACCTGTTTGGATCATAAGTCGTACGGATGAGATGACGGCTGAGCTATCCAAGAATCATGATCAGCTGTCTGATCCGAATGCGGAAGTTTCATCGCAGCAGCCTGCTTATTGCAAAAATGAGGGGCGCTCCATCAAGCCTAACATTGGTGTTGTGGTGGGGATTTGCACGCACCTAGGTTGCTCTCCGACTGAGAAGTTAAAGGCAGGTGGTGATATGGGTGATGGTTGGCAGGGGGGGTTTTTCTGTCCTTGTCACGGCTCTAAATTTGATTTGGCTGGACGCGTGTTTAAAGGCTCGCCAGCACCAGTGAATTTAGTAGTGCCACCACATAAATATTTGAGCGAAAATTTACTGCTTATTGGCGTTGATAATGAAGATAAGGCTTAATCATGACCCAAGAAACTCATTCAAAGCAAAATAAATCAGCATTGTCCAATGTGCTAAATTGCACGCTCAACTGGGTAGATGAGCGTTTTCCTCTGACTAGTAACATCAAGGCGCATTTGACGGAATATTACGCGCCTAAGAATTTTAATTTTTGGTATTTCTTCGGCTCGTTAGCGCTATTGGTGCTTGTGCTGCAGATTCTGACAGGTATCTTCCTCACCATGCACTATAAGCCGGATGCGAATTTAGCGTTTGGTTCTGTAGAGTACATCATGCGCGACGTGCCTTGGGGTTGGTTGATTCGCTATATGCACTCTACAGGGGCTTCCATGTTTTTTGTGGTGGTGTATTTGCATATGTTTCGTGGCATTATTTATGGGTCATATCGCAATCCGCGTGAGCTTATCTGGCTGTTCGGTGTGGCGATTTTCCTAGCGTTAATGGGGGAGGCGTTTTTTGGTTACCTGTTACCGTGGGGCCAAATGTCTTACTGGGGGGCGCAGGTAATTGTGAATTTATTTTCAACCATCCCATTTATCGGGCCTGATGTTTCTGAATGGTTGCGTGGTGATTATCTTGTTTCAGATGCAACGCTGAACCGCTTCTTTGCGTTTCATGTGATTGCTTTGCCATTAGTGTTGCTGGGTTTGGTGGTTGCGCACTTGATCGCATTGCATGAGGTAGGGTCAAACAATCCTGATGGCGTTGAAATTAAAAAGCTAAAAGATAAAAAAACAGGCGTGCCATTGGATGGAATTCCTTTCCATCCTTACTACACAGTAAAAGATTTGGTGGGTGTGTCGGCTTTTCTGATTGTATTTACTGTGATTCTGTTCTTTGCGCCTGAAATGGGGGGCTATTTCCTGGAGGCTAATAACTTTATCCCTGCCGATCCGCTCAAAACCCCTGCGCACATTGCACCAGTTTGGTATTTCACGCCGTATTACTCGATTTTGCGTGCGGTGCCTCCAATCTTGAATTCACAGTTCCCAGGTGTGGCGGCAATGGGCTTATCTGTTGTAGCGTTCGCATTCCTGCCTTGGCTGGATAAAAGTCCAGTGAAGTCAATCCGTTATCGTGGTGGTCTTTACAAGGCTTGGCTTGCAGCATTTGTGGTAAGTTTCCTGGTGTTGGGATATCTTGGTACGGTGCCATCAAATGTATGGGGCCAGTTTGGCGCGTGGTTGGGTGGTGCTGATCGGGCTACTGTGGTTGCACGCTTCTTTACTGTGGTTTATTTCTTGTTCTTTGCACTGATGCCCTGGTACACAGCGAAAGATAAAACAAAACCAGTGCCAGAAAGGGTGACAGGGTAGTCGTCATGAAAATTATTAATAAATTAAGAAAAGCTTTGTTGATGTTGTTGGTGTTGCCTTTGGCAGCAGTTGCTGGTGATGAGGCGCATCTTGATAAGGCGCCGATTGACGCTTCTGATTATGCATCCTTGCAGCGCGGAGCTAAAACATTTGTTAACTACTGCTTGAATTGTCATAGCGCCAACTATATGCGTTACAACCGCCTGTTGGAAATTGGATTGACTGAAAAGCAAATTAAAGAGAACTTGCTTTTTACAGGTGAAAAAGTGGGTGACACCATGAAGGTGGCGATTGATAAAAATGACGCTAAAAAATGGTTTGGCGCCGCGCCTCCGGATCTCTCGGTAGAGGTGCGTGCACGTGGTGCGGACTGGGTTTATTCCTATATGCGCGGCTTTTATCGTGATAGCACCAGTCCTACAGGTTGGGGTAATTGTGTGTTTGATCCTGTGTATTGTAAGGTTTCTATGCCGCATGTGCTCTATGAGTTGCAGGGTGAGCAGGAGTTGAATCACGAAACGCACGAGTTAAAACTTGTTAAACCTGGTCAATTGTCGGTTGAGCAATATGACGTGCTGGTCGGTGATTTAACTAACTTTATGGCCTATATGGCAGAACCTGCAAAACTGCAGCGCAACCAATTAGGTTGGTTTGTATTGCTGTTCTTAGGCGTGCTCCTAGTGCTGACATACAGGCTCAAAAAAGCTTACTGGAAGGAAATACATTAAATATGATGACGTTATATTCAGGGACGACTGATCCCTACAGCCACCGTTGCCGCATCGTTTTGTTTGAAAAAGGCATGGACTTTCAAGTGATTGATGTTGATTTGGCAAACAAGCCTGAAGATTTGGCCGTAATCAATCCATACAATCATGTGCCTGTGCTGGTGGAACGTGATCTGGTATTGTCAGAAGCCAATATTATCAACGAATATATTGATGAGCGCTTTCCTCATCCGCAATTAATGCCGCCAGATCCTGTGATGCGCGCTCGTGCACGTTTGTTTTTGTATAGTTTTGAAAAAGACCTATTCAGTCATATCGCAGATATAGAATCAGGTGATGAAGCAAAGGCAAGTAAAGCGCGTCTGACTATTCGTGATAATTTAACGCAATTAGTGCCGATATTCTCTAAGCAGAATTACTTGCTAGGAGATGACTACTCTATGCTGGATGTGGCAGTGACGCCGCTACTATGGCGACTAGGTCACTATGGCATTGAGCTTCCGAATCAGGCTTCAGCCATCTTGAAGTACGCGGAGCGTTTGTTCTCCAGGCCGTTGTATGCGGATGCTATGACGCCTTCAGAAAAGGCAATGCGTAAATAAATAAGATTTAATTCAGTGGTATAGGAAAGGTGCTTTGTTAGTGCAGGCGCCTTACTTACTGCTAGTCAATCTTGATGATTGCGAGGTGTAGAAATGACAGAATTGATCTCTACCAAGCCTTATATGCTTAGGGCAATGCATGAATGGTGCGTGGATAACAATCTTACGCCTCATTTGATAGTAGTCGTTAATGCGCGTACGCGTGTGCCTATGGCTTATGTAAAAGAGGGTGAAATCGTACTGAACATTAACTACAGCGCGACTAAAGATCTCCATATGGATAATGACTCGGTAGTCTTTTCTGCGCGATTCGGTGGTGTGTCACAAAATATTTTTGTGCCGATGAGCGCAGTGAAAGGAATATTTGCACGCGAAAACGGCCAAGGCATGTTTTTTGAGGTGAATGAGTTTGATGGCACTGAAGCTCAAGATGGACAGCCACTCCAGCTCGCGCTCCCTGAAAAAGAAAAAGCAGATAAACCGCAGGGTAACAAGCCTGCACATAAGAAGCCCGCACTTACAGTTGTAAAATAATTTAACTTTTTTTAAATTCGACTTAACATTTTTAAAAATCTCAGTATAATACGCATCTCACGAAACGCCGGATTAGCTCAGTTGGTAGAGCAGCGCACTTGTAATGCGAAGGTCGTCAGTTCGATTCCGACATCCGGCACCAAATTCTAGAACATTTTCCCTTTTATACATTTGACATCAAGTCAAAATTTCAGCATAATCGCGGGTTCGTTGAGGAGGGGTGGCCGAGTGGTTAAAGGCGACGGACTGTAAATCCGTTCTCTCAGAGTACGAAGGTTCGAATCCTTCCCCCTCCACCATTGATATTGTAGTAAGGGCTTAATGGCGTCTTTGTTTAGGCATGTACGCGGGTGTAGCTCAGCTGGTAGAGCACTTGCCTTCCAAGCAAGATGTCGCGAGTTCGAACCTCGTCGCCCGCTCCAGACTGTTGAGTGCATAAGGAATATTGCCCATGTGGCTCAGTGGTAGAGCACTCCCTTGGTAAGGGAGAGGTCGCGGGTCCGATTCCCGCCATGGGCACCATGAAGATTTTGGCTGTAAAAATGAACAAGTTTTATTAATGCTAATAAAACTTATGGTTAATAAAATATTGCAAAGGACTGAAGCAATGGCAAAAGGTAAATTTGAACGGACCAAGCCGCACGTAAACGTAGGCACGATTGGCCACGTTGACCACGGTAAGACAACATTAACGGCAGCGATTACGACTGTATTGACCAAGAAATTTGGTGGTG
>JAQTXW010000035.1 GCA_028688575.1 Methylotenera sp.
ATTTCTTTTGAATCGTTAAAACATTTATTCAACCGTAACACTTTTTGCTAAATTTCTAGGTTTATCCACATCAGTGCCTTTGATTAAAGCCGCATGATAAGCCAATATTTGCACTGGTATTGTATGCAAAATAGGGGAGAGTACGCCCACATGGCGCGGTGTACGAATCACATGCACACCTTCTGACTCACTAAAGTGACTATCGGCATCGGCAAATACAAATAGCTCACCGCCACGGGCTTTCACTTCTTGCATATTGGATTTTACTTTTTCCAGTAGCGCATCATTAGGCGCAATCACCACTACGGGCATATCGCTATCCACCAGTGCCAATGGGCCGTGTTTCAGTTCACCTGCGGGGTAGGCTTCTGCATGGATATAGGAAATCTCTTTAAGTTTTAATGCACCTTCGAGTGCGATGGGGTAGTGTATGCCACGCCCTAAAAATAACGCATGTTGTTTGTTGGCAAAGGATTTAGCCCACTCACGAATTTGCGGCTCTAAATTGAGCGCATGTTGCACGCTGCCTGCCAATTGGCGCAATGCGCTGAGGTGAGATTGCTCGGTTTGCGCATCAAGCAAGCCACGCTGTTTGGCTAAAGTGGCCGCTAAGGTAAAGAGTGCCACTAATTGCGTGGTAAACGCTTTGGTAGAAGCCACGCCAATTTCAGCCCCAGCGCGAGTATAGAACACCAGTTGTGAGGCGCGTGGAATGGCGCTCTCTTGCACATTGCAAATTGCCAATGTGAGGTGCTGCCCGAGTGATTTAGCATGTTTAAGTGCTTCCATCGTATCGAGTGTTTCGCCCGATTGTGAAATGGTCACAATCAATTGCTTAGGATTAGGCACTGATTCGCGGTAGCGGTATTCACTCGCAATTTCTACACTGGTAGGTAGTTTGGCGATGCTTTCCAGCCAGTATTTAGCGGTCAAGGCGGCGTAGTAACTGGTGCCTGCGGCTAAAATTAAAATGCTATCGACTTGTTTAAACACTGCCTCGGCACTATCGCCAAACAGGGCGGGGGAGAAGCGGTTATCATCAATCAGCGCTTCAATCGTATCTGTCAGCGCACGTGGTTGTTCATGTATTTCTTTCTGCATAAAGTGGCTGTAAGGGCCAAGCTCCATGCTAGCAAGCGACACATCGCTCATGTGGATTTTACGTGTGACAGTGTTACCGTCACGGCCAAAAATGGTGACGCCATTACGGCGAACATCTGCAACATCACCGTCTTCTAAATAAATCACCTTGCGTGTCACTGACAATACGGCGGAAACATCCGATGCAATAAAATTTTCACCTTCACCTAAGCCAATCAGCAAGGGGCAACCCAAACGTGCGGTGACCATATGCTCAGGTTCTTTGACTGAAATCACGCTGATGGCAAAAGCACCCGTAAGCTCACTTACCGCTTTTTGCGTGGCAGCCAAGAGCGGCAAGCTTTGATGATAATAGTGAATCAGATGGGCAATCACTTCAGTATCGGTTTGCGACACAAATGCATAGCCTAGTGCTTTTAAACGGGTGCGCTGCTCATCGTGATTTTCAATAATGCCATTGTGCACCACTGCAAGCTCACCTTTTGACACATGCGGATGCGCGTTACTTTCGGTCACACCGCCATGCGTTGCCCAACGTGTGTGTCCAATACCCACTTGGCCACTCAAGCCCACTGCACTGCTTTTCTCCGTCATATTAGAAACACGGCCAACCGCACGTACACGTTCAATGCCTTGCGCATTGAGTACAGCTACACCAGCAGAATCATACCCACGATACTCTAGGCGGCTTAGACCTTCTATCAAGGTTGAAACGATATTTCGATTGGCGACTGCGCCGACGATGCCACACATATAGTTGAGGTCTTTCTTAAATGATTTATGGAAACACGGAATAAGTGGCTACACAAGCGAATTGCTGCGTTGCGCGGTACTCGCAACCTCGATGTACACACCGTACTAACTCGGTTTCTGTGTTCCGTGCGCCTTGCACTTCATCTTGTTCGCTCACTTATTCCGCGTTTTCTTAAGTTTTATTTCTTAATCTTCTGTGGTCGTTTCCAACCAGCAATCGATTTTTGCTCTTTAGCTCTGCATAACGTGAGCTGATCTGCAGGCGCATTTTTGGTAATAGTAGAGCCTGCGGCAATCGTAGCGCCGCGCCCAATGGTCACAGGGGCGACCAATTGTGTATCTGAACCAATAAACGCATCATCTTCAATAATGGTTCTAAATTTATTGGCGCCATCGTAGTTGCAGGTAATCGTGCCCGCACCAATGTTCACATGTTTACCGACTGTACTATCGCCCACATAGCTTAAATGGTTGATTTTACTGCCCACATCAACCTGCGCATTTTTGAGTTCCACAAAGTTGCCAATATGCGTATCAGCAGCCAAGGTAGTGCCAGGGCGCAAACGTGCATAGGGGCCAATGCGGCTATTTTCACCAATTTGGGTGTCATCAATATGCGTAAAAGGCGCAATCTGCGTGCCAGCGGCAATGATTGCGTTTCTAATCACACAATTGGCGGCGATTTTTACATCATCACCTAGGGTCACATAGCCTTCAAACACACAGTTGACATCAATTTCTACATCTTGCCCACAACTTAATTCACCCCGCACATCAAGGCGTGCTGGGTCTTTAAGCGTTACCCCTTGTTGCAGCAACTTAACTGCAATGCGGCTTTGATATACCCGCTCAATGTGCACTAAATCTGATTTGGCGTTAATGCCAGTCACTGACCATTCATCTTGCGTGATTTCTGCGACCACATGTACGTTATCTTGTACGGCCAGCGCCACAATATCTGTCAGGTAATATTCACCTTGTGCATTGTGATTGCGCAATCGTGATAACCATTGGGTTAAATGCTGATTAGGCATAGCCATAATGCCAGTATTCACCTCTGTAATCGCACGCTGCGCTTCTGTGGCATCTTTATGCTCAACAATTGCACTCACATTACCAGAAGCCTCGCGCAAAATGCGACCATAACCTGTAGGGTCGGCCTTGTTAAACGATAAAATGGCGAGTTTTTCATTCGCTTGTGCAATCAACTGCGCACATGCTTGGTGGTCAACTAGTGGCACATCGCCCAATAACACAAGGGTGTTTGCATCCGCGTCTAAATAAGGCACCGCCTGCTGCACTGCATGGCCTGTGCCCAATTGCTCTGCTTGATTCACCCAAGTGATATTTTCATGTTCATAAACTTGTTTTACCGTCTCACCCCCAAAACCGTAGACTACGATAATTTTTTGTGGTTCAAGTGATTTAGCACAGTCAATCACATGTCCTAATATGGGCTTACCTCCAACCCTATGCAAAACTTTTGGCAGGCTAGAGTGCATGCGGGTGCCTTTTCCTGCGGCAAGAATGATGATATTTAATTTGCTCATGATTGCTTTTAGTGATGTACTGTTCAGTTGATAGCTTGATTCCTAAAGTATAACAAAAAAGGCAGCCGAGGCCGCCTTTTTGCTGTTACTTGATTCACCCTGCTTCGACTAGTGCGTTGTTTTACGCAAACGCTCAATCGTTTGAATTTGCGCTACCGCTTCAGATAGTTCAGCCTGTGCTGTTGCATAGTCAATATCTGAACTTCTGTTTTTGAGCGCTTCTTCTGCCGCCGCTTTTGCTGCTATTGCTTTTGCTTCATCCAAATCGTGACCGCGTACCGCCGTATCAGCCAGAACCGTAATTACACCAGGCTGTACTTCCAGCATGCCACCTGAGATAAAAATCAAAGTCTCTTCCGCCTCATTGGCTTGCTTGATACGCAAAGCACCAGGCTTGATGGTAGTAATCATAGGCGCGTGATTTGGATACAAACCCACTTCACCTGCACTTGCAGGTGCAACCACAAACTCAGCTTCACCTGAGAAAATGCTTGCCTCTGCACTTACTACATCAATATGAACAGTATTTGCCATTTTTTTTCCTTAAAGCGTTTAACTAATTAACCCAGTAAAACCTAATCATAGGTGAAACTTAGTTAAGTGTTTTAGCTTTCTCAACAGCCTCTTCAATGCCACCTACCATGTAGAAAGCTTGCTCTGGCAAGTGGTCGTATTCACCGGCAACAATCGCTTTAAAGCCCTTGATTGTTTCTTTCAATGGCACGTATTTACCTGGCGCGCCAGTAAACACTTCAGCAACGTGGAATGGTTGTGACAAGAAACGTTGGATTTTACGTGCACGGCCAACAGCTAATTTATCTTCTGGTGACAATTCGTCCATACCCAGAATCGCGATAATGTCACGTAATTCTTTGTAGCGTTGCAATGTTTGTTGTACTGAACGCGCTACATTGTAGTGCTCTTCACCAACCACTAATGGGTCTAATTGACGTGATGTTGAGTCTAATGGGTCAACCGCTGGGTAAATACCTAAAGAAGCAATGTCGCGTGACAACACAACTGTTGAGTCCAAATGCTGGAACGTTGTTGCTGGGGAAGGGTCAGTCAAGTCATCCGCAGGCACATAAACCGCTTGGATAGAAGTAATAGATCCAGTTTTAGTTGAAGTAATACGCTCTTGCAAACGGCCCATTTCGTCAGCCAGAGTAGGTTGGTAACCTACAGCTGAAGGCATACGGCCTAACAATGCTGATACTTCAGTACCGGCCAATGTGTAGCGGTAGATGTTGTCAACAAAGAACAACACGTCACGGCCTTCGTCACGGAATTTCTCAGCCATAGTCAAACCTGACAAAGCTACGCGTAAACGGTTGCCTGGTGGTTCGTTCATTTGACCGAACACCATCGCTACTTTTGATTCTTTCATGTCGTCCAGTTTAATCACGCCAGCTTCTGCCATCTCGTGGTAGAAGTCGTTACCTTCACGAGTACGCTCACCCACACCTGCAAACACTGATAAACCTGAGTGTTGTTTAGCGATGTTGTTGATCAGTTCAAGCATGTTAACAGTTTTACCTACACCGGCACCACCGAACAGACCCACTTTACCACCCTTAGCAAATGGGCAAACCAGGTCAATCACCTTGATACCTGTTTCTAACAAGTCAACAGATGGAGATAACTCTTCAAATGTAGGTGCCTTTTGGTGGATAGAACGGCGCTCATCGCACTCGATAGGACCAGCCTCATCGATTGGGCGACCTAACACGTCCATAATGCGGCCCAGAGTACCTGTACCTACTGGCACTTGAATTTGTGCACCAGTTGATTTGAATGCGGTACCACGTGCCAGACCATCAGATGAGCCCATGGCAATCGTACGCACAATGCCGTCACCCAATTGCTGTTGCACTTCCAATGTCAAACCAGCTTCCGCTTGGCTTGATGCATCATCAATAATCAACGCTTCAAATACTTTTGGCATTTGATCACGTGGAAACTCAACGTCAACCACCGCGCCAATACATTGCACTACTTTACCAATATTTGCTGTACTCATCTTTTTTCCTCGACTCAAACGTACTGTTAGTCAGATATTACTTTAATTAAATTCTTTGCCTAGCCTCACCTTATCGTTTTTGGTCTCCACAAACATTGCTACGCAAGTTAGTATCGCCCAATCGATAGTCTCGCTATGCTACCGCCGCCGCACCACCAACGATTTCAGAGATCTCTTTGGTAATTGCCGCTTGACGTGCTTTGTTATAAACCAGTTTCAATTCACCGATTACATTTTTCGCGTTATCAGATGCAGACTTCATCGCTACCATACGTGATGATTGCTCAGATGCCATGTTTTCAGACACTGCGTTGTAAACCAATGATTCGATATAACGCACCATTAACTGATCAATCACAGGCTGCGCTTCTGGCTCATAGATGTAATCCCAATGGCCTTTAGCTGCACCGATCTCAAGCGCACTCTTAACCACTGCACTTGTACTCAACGCCTCAGATTTCTCTTCGGTTGGATGAGTACCCAGACGCTCAGCTGTCAATGGCAACAATTGCTCAATGACTGGCTCTTGCTTCATGGTGTTGATAAAGCGTGTGTAGCAGATATGCAACTGGTCGATTTCACCGGCTGTATAAGCATCCAGCATCACCTTGATGGTACCGATCAGTGTTTCCATATGCGGCACATCACCTAAACCGATGGTATGTGATTTCACATTGGCACCGACACGATTCATAAAGCTGTAGCCTTTGTTACCAATTGCGCTTACAGTCAATTTCTTGCCTTCTGCTTCCCAGGTTTTCATCTGGTTAACCGTTAAACGCAATACGTTGGTATTCAAGCCACCACACAGACCCTTGTCCGAGCTAACAACGATAATGCCAATATTTTTAACATCATCACGCTTCATCAAGAAAGGGTGCTTGTATTCTGAATGCGCTAGTGAAAGGTGAGCAGCTACATTGCGAATCTTGTCTGCATATGGACGTGATGCACGCATTCTGTCCTGCGCTTTACGCATTTTAGAAGCGGCCACCATTTCCATCGCCTTGGTGATCTTGCGTGTATTTTCTACACTCTTGATCTTGGTTCTAATTTCTTTACTTCCGGCCATTCTAATACCCCTAGGTAAGTTTCCTAATAGTTAGATATTAGTAAGCAGTTGTCGCTTTGAAGTCTTGAATTGCTGCCTCAAGTGCTTTTTCGTTATCACCGCTTAAATCTTTGCTTGTTTCAATCGCATCGGCAATCGCCTTATATTTTGAAGCAATAAAGCTATGCAATTTATTTTCAAATGCTAATACTTTGTTGGTTGCAACATCATCAAAATAGCCTTTATTTGCAGCAAACAAGGTAATCGCCATGTTCGAAACGCTTAAAGGTGCATATTGCGCTTGTTTCATTAACTCGGTAAACATACGACCGCGGTCTAGTTGTTTACGTGTTGCTTCATCCAAGTCAGATGCGAACTGTGCAAACGCGGCTAATTCACGGTATTGCGCCAAAGCTAAACGTACGCCGCCGCCCAATTTCTTGATGACTTTAGTTTGCGCTGCACCACCTACGCGAGACACTGAAATACCAGCGTTAATCGCCGGGCGAATACCCGCGTTGAACAAGTCAGTTTCCAGGAAGATCTGACCATCAGTAATCGAGATTACGTTGGTTGGAACGAATGCAGAAACGTCACCAGCTGCTGTTTCGATCACTGGCAATGCAGTCAATGAACCTGTTTTACCTTTAACTTCACCGTTAGTGAATTTTTCTACATACTCTTCGTTCACACGCGCAGCGCGCTCTAACAAACGTGAGTGGATGTAGAACACGTCACCTGGATAAGCTTCACGGCCTGGTGGACGGCGTAACAGTAATGAAATTTGACGATAAGCAATCGCTTGTTTAGTCAAATCATCATAAACGATTAACGCATCTTCACCGCGATCACGGAAGTATTCACCCATAGTACAGCCCGCATAGGGTGCCAGGAATTGCAGCGCAGCTGAATCTGAAGCAGAAGCAGCAACAACGATGGTGTATTCTAACGCGCCGTTTTCTTCCAGTTTACGCACTACGTTGGCAATGGTTGAAGCCTTTTGTCCGATTGCAACGTAGATACAGGTCATGTTCTGACCTTTCTGGTTGATGATGGCATCCACAGCAACTGCTGTTTTACCAGTTTGACGGTCACCAATGATCAACTCACGTTGACCACGGCCAACTGGCACCATTGAATCCACTGATTTCAAACCAGTTTGCACTGGTTGCGAAACTGACTTACGCGCAATCACGCCTGGCGCGACTTTTTCAATTTTATCAGTCAATTTGGCATTAACAGGGCCTTTACCATCAATGGGCTGACCTAATGCGTTCACCACGCGGCCTACCAACTCTGGACCTACAGGCACTTCTAGAATACGACCTGTACATTTACATATGTCGCCTTCTGTAATGTGCTCATAATCACCTAGCACCACAGCACCTACTGAGTCACGCTCTAGGTTGAGTGCCAAACCAAATGTATTGCCTGGGAACTCGATCATCTCACCAGACATTACGTTTGAAAGACCATGGATACGGACGATACCGTCAGTCACTGAAATAACCGTGCCTTGAGTACGCGCTTCGCTACTCACTGAAAAATTTTCTAATCTGCTTTTAATCAGTTCACTGATTTCTGATGTAGATAACTGCATTGCTAAACTCCTATAATTTTTTCTGGCTGTGCCTTAGGCTGTAAGCGTATAGGCTAAATTTTGTAACTGACCTTTGACAGATGCGTCGATCACGGTATCGCCAACAATAATTTTGATGCCACCGATGATTTCTGGATCTACAGAAACACTTGCTTCAATTTTTTTGCCAAACCTTGCCTCTAAGCGCTTAATTAAATCTTTGGTGTCTGCCGCGCTAATCTTGGATGCTGCGATAATTTCAGCTTCTAAGGTACCTTCATCTTGCGCTTTTAATGTTTCAAACGCGCTTGAGATTTCTGGCAGAATAGATAAGCGACCATATTCAACTAAAACTTTCACAAGATTCTGACCTTGTTCATTTAACTGATCACCACACACTTTCAAGAAAGCCGCTTGTAGATCAGCACTTACTACTTTAGGGTCTAGTATATAAGCCTTGATTTGCGCATCGTTTGCAACGGCAGCAGCAAAACCTAACATCTCAGACCACTTGGCAAGTGACTTTTGCTCACGCGCCAACTTATAAGCTGCGACTGCATAAGGTCTTGCGATGGTTGATATTTCAGCCATGTAATTTCCTTTTTCCCTTGCCTATTATCTCTAGGCCTTAAAGTTCTGCCGCGAGTTTAGACAACAATTCACTATGCGCTTTTGCGTCAATTTCTTTACGCAAAATCTTCTCTGCACCTGCAATCGCCAACGTTGAAACTTGCGCACGCAAACCCTCTTTGGCACGATTGACTTCTTGGTCGATTTCGGCCTTAGCGCCTGCTAATATACGCTCACCTTCAACCTTAGCATTACCCTTGGCTTCTTCGATGATTTGTGAACCGCGTTTCTCAGCTTGCGCAATAATCTCAGATGCTTTTTGCTTCGCTTCGGTCAATGTGATTTCTGATTTTTTAGCTGCTGCTTCTAGTGCATTTCTGCCATCTGCTGCTGCTGCTAAACCATCAGCGATTTCTTTTTGGCGTGTTTCAATCGCTTTTAATAGCGGCGGCCAAACGAATTTCACCGTGAACCAAATCAACACAGCAAATGCTATAGCTTGTGCGATAAGTGTAAAGTTAATGTTCATTTTTGATCCATTTTGTTAATCATAAAAGCACTAGCCATTATTGATTAATGGCTAGTTTGCTTAAGTTTTGCTAAATTACTGAGCAACTACGCTTAATAATGGGTTAGCAAATGCAAACATCATTGCAAGACCAACACCGATAATGAATGACGCATCGATCAAACCTAACAGCAAGAACACTTTACCTTGCAAAGCTGGGATCATTTCTGGTTGACGCGCAGCGCCTTCCAAGAAGCTAGCACACATAATACCGATACCGATACAAGCACCAGCAGCACCCAAACCAATAATTAAACCAATACCAATGCCTGTGTAGGCTTGAATCAAAGCTAATGCTTCCATGTTATTACCCTCTCTAAAATTAAACTTACTACTGAAACTACTAAAAATAAAACAACTTAAAAACTAACTTACTTAAAAAATTTATCGCAATTATTTTAGTGCGACTCATGCGCCATGGCCAGATACACCACAGTCAGCATCATGAAGATAAATGCCTGCAAAGCGACAATCAAGATATGGAAAATAGACCAGCCTGCGCCGAGAATTGCACTCGGTAGCACCCAGGCAACGCCAGAAGCTGCCCACATGCCCAGCAGCAAAAAAATCACCTCGCCCGCATACATGTTACCGAACAGACGTAGCGCATGTGACAAAGGTTTTGAAATATATTCAATCATATTGAAAGCAAAGTTAGCCAAATATAACAGCGGGCTGGCAATCAAGCCGATGAAACCCATTACGCTTTTTGGCATAAAGAGTTTTGGCGTACCGAATGGTGCGGCAAATAACTCATGAATCCAGCCAAACAGGCCTTTGACCTTGATTGAGAAAAACAGCATTAAGAACCAAACTGCCAATGCCAAGGCAAAAGTCGTATTAATATCCGAAGTTGGCACTGCACGCCATGTTGCATGATGACCACCGAAAAAGGCAACGATGCCAGCCACCCAGTCTACAGGCAAGAAATCCATCGAGTTTAGTACCAGCACCCATAAAAATACGGTTAATGCAGTCGGTGCAATAAAGGCATGACGGTTGCCATGAAAAATATTTTTTACCTGATCATCAATAAAACCAAATACCAGCTCCACAAAAGCTTGGCTTTTGGTTGGCACGCCAGATGTGGCCTTACGGGCAACCAGCCAAACCAAACCCATCACAACCAAACCAAGCGCTACTGACATCGCAAAGGTATCTACATGCAGTGTCCAAAAGGCACCTTCACCTAAAGATTTGGCATTAAAAGCCAGATGATGCTCAATATAACCCGACGGGGTGAGTGCCTGCTGTACGTTAGTTGCGTGTTCTGTAGCCATATTTATATTTTCTGAAACTATTTAGTTAAATTATACGTTTAATTTACTCAGCGCCGCGCCTGAAAACATGGCTGCTGCTGCCAAACCAGCAATCAGTGCAAACGGCACTAACTGCTCAACCACTTTAAAGATGATAAACAATAAGATGATTATCACTAAAATCTTTACCGCTTCTGCTTTTAGCAGATTGACTAATATTGCCGATGCTTCTGTGCTTTGACTGCTACGCTTAGCCACAAGTGACGCAACATAAGCACCTACAACAACCGTTACACCGCCTAATATTGCAGAAGCTGCTGCATTCACACTTGAAAATGCCAGCATAATTATAGCAACCACAAGCGTTGCAATTACCTGTATTTTAAGCATTTTGCTAAAAACTTCTGTTGGCTTTAATGCTGACAATGACTTAAATCCAGTTAATTTTGAACACAACCCAGCACCACATCTATAGTGCTAGATGTAGCAAAGACCGCGATTTTGAATTATTAGCGCCTTCTAGTCAAGCTTTAAGTTGTATCAATTTGGTTACTTGTTTAAGTAAAATGAATCACTTAGCGTGTAATCTTATTGATAATTTCATCCAGCTGGTCAAGATTAGCATAGCTGATTTTCAACGTCCCCGCGCCGTTGCTGCCCGCTTTAATACTTACCGCAGCACCTAATTGGTCGCTTAATGTAGTTTGCAGCCTTAATATATCCTGATTTACCTTAAGTGCGGGTGTTGCCTTTTTATCTGACTTCACAACTTGTTCATTGAATTTTTTTACCAGATTTTCTGCTTCGCGCACCGATAAATCGTTATAGACAATTTGTTCTGCCAGCATTACTTGCCGCGCACCCTCCAAGCCAATCAGTGTGCGCGCGTGACCCATATCCAACCGGCCTTGCATCAACATTTCCTGCACGGGCGCCGTTAAAGACAGTAGACGCAATAAATTTGATACTGCCACACGCGAGCGTCCAACCGCCTGCGCTGCTTTTTCATGCGTCATGGCAAATTCGTCAATCAAACGCTTAATGCCTTGCGCTTCTTCAAGCGGATTTAAGTTCTCACGCTGAATATTCTCAATCAAGGCCATGGCCAGCGCAGATTCATCTGCAATTTCACGCACCAGCACAGGCACTTCTTTTAAGCCCGCTATTTGGCTCGCTCGCCAGCGACGTTCACCTGCAATAATCTCGTATTGCTCATCTGCCAATAAGCGCACCAGAATCGGCTGCATAATACCCTGGGTTTTGATTGACGCCGCCAAGGTCTGCAGGGCAGCTTCGTCCATATAACTGCGCGGCTGGTATTTTCCAGGCCGTAACTGCTCAACCTTAAGCATCAACAATGAATCAGCTTCGCCTACACTGCCCATATCACCAGCTAACAGGGCATCCAAGCCACGTCCCAAGCCTTTTAACTTAACCATGTTTTTTCTCTTTATTTACATATTGTTTACTCATAATCTCACGCGCCAATTCCAGATATGCGATAGCGCCTTTAGAGCTTTTATCATAATTCAACACTGGCAAACCATAACTAGGCGCCTCGGCTAGACGTATATTGCGTGGAATCACCGTTTGGTAGACTTTATCGCCAAAATGGCTAATGAGTTGCGCAGACACTTGCTGCGCCAACATATTGCGGTTATCAAACAAGGTTCTTAATAAGCCTTCAATTTCTAGCGTAGGGTTTAAATGTGCGCGTACTTTTTTGATGGTATTAACTAAATCCGACAAGCCCTCCAGCGCATAATACTCGCACTGCATGGGAATCATCACCGCATTGGCGGCTGTCAGGGCATTCACCGTCACCAGATTAAGGGCAGGGGGGCAATCCAGGAGCACGACATCATATGCATGATCTAATTTGGCAAGGGCTACTTTCAGGCGATTTTCACGGGCAAGCTCATTGACCAGCTCAACCTCGGCACCCGCCAATTCACGGTTAGAGGGCGCAATGTCAAAACCAGCTTTTTCACTGCTGACTATCACCTCCTGTAATGACTTTTCACCAATCAATACATGATAAATGCTCAATTTCAAGTGTGCTTTATCAACACCGCTACCCGTACTTGCATTGCCTTGTGGGTCCAAATCAATCAACAATACACGCCGACCCAAACTCGCGAGACTTGCCGCCAGATTCACACATGTGGTTGTTTTGCCTACACCACCTTTTTGATTGGTAATCGCTAGTATTTTCATTAATGTTCACTCATGCTTTAACACGATTAAATGCCGCTCTGCATCTAAACCTGCAACTTTTAAGGTCAAAATCTCGTTGGGTTTAATTCCGCTTTTTTCAAACTCATGCTCAGGTATGGCACCCTTCATGGCGAGCCATTTGCCATCCTCTTTTAGCAAATGCTTGGTCAATTTTACGAACAACCCTATTTCTGAGAATGCGCGAGAGGTAATGGCATCGAATTTTTCTTTAATGCTTTGCCCATCAACTTCTTGCGCCTCAATCCGGCCATGGATTACATTAAAGTTCTCCAAGCCTAGCTGCGCTTTTACCTGACGCATGAAGCTCACTTTTTTTAACACTGCATCTATGGCAGTTACCTGTAGCTCTGGCAGGCATATCGCCAAAGGTATACTGGGCAAGCCAGCCCCCGCCCCCACATCAAGTAAGCGCTCACACTCAACGTGAGGCAATAATGAAAGGCTATCTAGAATGTGCAGAGTTACCATCTCCAAGGGATCGCGCACTGCCGTTAAATTATGCACCTGATTCCATTTATAGATCAGCGCCACATAATCCAGCAACTTTTGCTGCTGCTCCATGGTTAAATTCAACCCCATTTCATGCAAGCCCGCAGACAATTTTGCGAGTAGCTGAGCACGTGCATCGGCTTTTAAATTACTTGGCATATTACCTGTCATGCCACGTTACCTGCCTCAGTCGGATTTATTGCAACCCCATCTTGCCCCAACACTTTCATACGGGATTTTCGCTTTAAGTAAACCAGCAATAATGAAATGGCCGCCGGCGTAATACCTGATATGCGGCTGGCCTGGCCAATGGTTTCTGGCTTGTGTGCATTTAACTTTTGCTGCGCCTCTATGGGCAGGCCGTGAATCTCTCGGTAATCTAAATCAGCTGGTAGTTTAGTATTTTCCTGGCCACGGCTACGTGCCACTTCATCAGCCTGACGGTCGATATACCCTTGATATTTTGCCGCAATCTCCACCTGTTCGCGCACAGCATGATTTAATTCCCCCAGCCCATCTGCACTCAATGTGAGCAAGGCATCGTAGCTCACTTCTGGGCGGCGCAATAATTCAAACAGACTATATTCATGCTCCAAGGGCTTGCCAAATATTGCTTGCATCGTGTCGGCACTTAAATTGGCAGGTTGCACAAAGGTCTTTTTCAAGCGCTCCTGCTCACGCAGAATCGCCTCTTTTTTCTGGCTAAATGCATCCCAGCGCACATCATCCACCAGCCCCAGCTTGCGCCCAATCTCGGTGAGCCGCATATCAGCATTGTCTTCCCGCAACTGTAAACGATACTCTGCGCGGCTAGTAAACATCCGGTAAGGTTCACTCACGCCTCGCGTAATTAAATCATCCACGAGCACGCCTAAATAAGCCTCATCGCGCGCTGGGCACCAGGCTTCTTTTTCCTGCGCATATAAAGCGGCATTCGCCCCTGCCAGCAAACCCTGCGCTGCGGCTTCTTCATAACCCGTGGTGCCGTTGATTTGACCCGCAAAAAACAAACCTCTAACCGCCTTCGTCTCCAGACTGGCTTTTAAACCGCGCGGGTCGTAATAGTCGTACTCTATCGCATAGCCAGGGCGCAAAATATGGGCATTTTCCAACCCCCTGACCGAGCGCACTAACGCTAACTGGATATCAAACGGCAGGCTGGTCGAAATGCCATTCGGATAAATCTCGTTGGTTGCCAAGCCTTCTGGCTCTAAAAATATTTGATGAGATTCTTTATCAGCAAAGCGATGAATTTTATCTTCTACGCTTGGGCAATAACGCGGGCCCACGCCTTCAATCACACCTGTATACATAGGTGAGCGATCTAGGCCGCTGCGAATAATATCGTGCGTGCGCTCATTAGTATGCGTTATCCAACATGGCAGTTGGGCAGGGTGCTGTGCCGAATTTCCCATAAATGAAAACACAGGCACAGGGTCATCGCCTGGCTGTATCGTCATCAAAGAATAATCGATGGTTCTGCCATCAATACGCGGTGGCGTACCTGTTTTTAGGCGCCCTGCGGGCAAGCCAATTTCGCGCAAACGTGCGGCAAGCGAAATGGCAGGGGGGTCACCTGCACGGCCTGCACTATAATTTTGCAAACCAACGTGCACCAAGCCACCCAAAAATGTGCCCGCAGTGAGCACCACTGACTTGGCCGCAAAACGCAAGCCTATTTGCGTCACCACGCCAGCAGCCCGATCGCCTTCCAGTATAATGTCATCCACCGCTTGCTGAAACAGCCATAAATTAGGCTGATTTTCCAAACGCTGACGAATCGCTGCCTTATATAAAATGCGGTCTGCCTGCGCCCGCGTAGCACGCACAGCAGGTCCTTTGCTTGAATTTAAAATGCGAAACTGAATACCGCCTTCATCTGTCGCAGCAGCCATTGCGCCACCCAGCGCATCAATCTCTTTTACCAAATGCCCTTTGCCTATACCACCGATACTTGGGTTGCATGACATCTGCCCCAAGGTTTCGATGTTGTGTGTGAGCAGCAGGGTTTTTTGCCCCATGCGCGCAGCAGCCAAAGCCGCTTCAGTGCCTGCGTGACCGCCACCAACGACAATTACATCAAAAATATCAGGATAATCCATGGGCTAAAATTCTATAGTTCAAAAGTTTCTATGGCTCAAAAGTTACTGTTTAATCACAAAAACCGCGACTGTTCAAGAGGTAGAAGTTTAACTTAAACTCACGTTCAGGTCATGCACTACAATGCTTTTATTGCTTAATTTTTGCGCAAACGTAAGCACATCACAACATGTTCATACATTCTTAACAAAATTGGCTTACAATAGATGTAAATCGCTTAATCTAGGTAAAATTAGTTTAAAATTAGGTAAGTTACAATCACTCAGAAATTGCTACTTGAATTATTAATACACTTTAATGGAGATTTATATGAAAACATTTAACATCGCATTAGCTGCCATGTTTGGTTTTGTTGCTTTTACTGTGCATGCCGCAGAAAAATCCAACGTCACTAACGCAGAAGCGCTTACCAAAAAATATGTCACTATTGCACAAACCGTGAACCCTGAATTTGTATCTTCCGTGACTGAAGGTAAAATCTTCTTTAATCGAAAATTCAGATTGAGCAACGGCAAAGAAGCTGCCTGTGCATCTTGCCACACGCAAAACCCTGCTGATCAAGGCAAAAATATCATCACTGGCAAAGCAATTGCGCCACTTTCTCCAGCAGTGAATAACAAACGCTTCAGAAGCCTGGATAAAGTAGAAGAGAAATTTACAGAACACTGCAATGAAATTCTAGGCACTGATTGTAGCGCCGCTGAAAAAGCAAACTATATTGTTTACCTGCTCACTGAAAGAACACCGAGCGCTAAAAAATAACTAGCCCATTGTTCATAAAGCAGTGTTTCACGTGAAACACTGCTTTTTTTACGCCCACCTAACTTAGCACCCCTTATATTCGCCCACCAACATACAGACGGCGTTAGTGCACACCGATAACACTCAACCCTAGCTACCGTCGCATAAAAAACACTGAAATATTTACACACTCTCTAAATCATCCGTATTTGCAAGCAAACTGCTAGCGCTCATAATAGATTAAACCAACACTCCCCAACATCAGCTGGGTTTAACAAAAATTTACAATGGCACGGGAAGTGATGTTTTACTATTGACGCATGGACGTATGCGGCCTTATAGTGTGGTGAGCATGACTTACTAACAGTATCATTTTTATTATTTAGGAGAATTGTATGGCGGGTAAATTTGAATTAAAAGTAGCAAAGAGTGGTCAGTTTCACTTTAACTTACTGGCCAGCAATGGCCAGGTGATTTTGCAATCCGAAATGTACGAGAGCAAAGCCAGCGCACAAAATGGTATTGCCTCTATTCAAAAAAACGCAGCAGATGACGCGCGTTATGAGCGTCTGGTTTCAAAATCAGACAAGCCTTATTTTGTATTAAAAGCCGCCAATCACCAAATTATTGGGCAAAGCCAGCAGTACGAAAGTGTTGCTTCACGAGATAATGGGATTGAGTCTGTGAAGAAAAATGCCCCTGAAGCCACAGTAGTAGACTTAACTGTCTAGTTTCAGGACATTCCTTATTGTCAACGCAAAAAAGACGAGTTGTTGCCTGACTCGTCTAATGCGCAAATGTCTAGTGCGGCATTACGCGGCATTAAAAGTTAGCTTAACGCACTATCGCGTCTACTATTAGTCAGTATTATTTACCTATACAGAACTTACTAAAAATTTCACCCAGCAAATCATCTGGCGTAAATTCACCTGTAATGCTAGCAAGCGCTTCCTGTGCTAAACGCAGCTCCTCTGCCACCAGCTCTGCTGCATTAATTTGATTAGCTGCTTTATGCAAATGTAGATTCACATGGCCCAACGCCTGCAAGTGTCTGGATCTGGCCATAAACACACCTTCTGAATTATCCTGAAAACCCGCCAAACTTAGTAAGTGATTTTTAAGTAACGCCAAACCTGCGCCTGTTTTAGCCGACAGATAAATATGCGTTGCATGATTTCTTTCTTCTATTGCAGGTGAGCCACTCGCCACATCTATCTTATTGTGTACCCATATTTTTGCGATTTCTTGCGGCAAGCGCTCTAGAATCGATTTTTCTTTATGGGTAATACCATGAGCTGCATCTACCAATAATAATGCGATATTGGCCGTTTCTAGAATCGCCCAAGTTCGCGCGATACCGAATTTTTCTACCTCATCTTCTGTATCACGTAATCCAGCTGTATCTATTATGTGTAAGGGAACACCATTAATTTGTATTGCATTTTTTATTGTATCGCGCGTTGTGCCTGCGATTGAGGTCACAATGGCAACTTCTTCGCCTGCAAGCGCATTCATTAAACTGGATTTTCCTACATTTGGCTGACCTACCAATACGACACTAATACCCTCGCGTAGCAAACTGCCTTGCTTAGCTTTGCTAAACACGGTATTTAGCTCAGAGATAATGGCCTCTAGCTTTTCAGCTACCCGCCCCTGTGTAATGAAATCAATTTCTTCTTCTGGAAAATCAAGGCAAGCCTCCACATACATACGCAAATCGATTAACTTCAGAAGTAGGGTATGAATGCATTGAGAAAACTCTCCTGCCATGGAGCGCACCGCACTTTGTGCTGCCTGAATAGTAGCCGCATTAATCACATCGGCCACGGCCTCAGCCTGAGCGAGATCCATTTTGTCATTAAGATAAGCGCGACGCGTAAATTCGCCTGGTTCAGCCTGACGTGCACCTAATGCAATGCAACGTGCCAGTAATATTTGCATCAGTGCCGTGCCACCGTGCGCCTGCAACTCCAACACATCCTCACCCGTATAAGAGTATGGGTTGGGGTAAAAAATCGCAATACCCCGATCGATTAGTTGGCCATCTGCTTGTTTGAAATCTAAATACGCCGCATGGCGCGGTGCTGGGCAATGACCCAATATTTGAATGGCAATAGACTGGCTAAGTGCGCCTGATACTCTGACAACGCCAATGCCGCCAGCACCACTTGCTGTGGCGATGGCGGCTATTGTGTCTGATGGACTAGTGATGCTCACCAGATTTTTTAACGTGACCTTGCTTTTTAGCCACGGTTTCTGCGTGAATCATTTTATTCACATACCATTGCTGTGCAATTGATAAAATATTATTCACCAACCAGTAGAGCACCAAGCCAGCAGGGAAGAAGAAAAAGAAAATACTAAACACAACTGGCATCCAAGTCATAATTTTCGCCTGCATAGGATCTGTTGGCTTAGGATTAAGCTTGGTTTGAATAATCATGGTCGCGCCCATGAGTAGTGGCAAAATATAATATGGGTCGATTGCCTGCAGGTCTTTAATCCAGCCAAAAAACGGCGCATGGCGTAGCTCAACAGAGCCGAGCAACACCCAATAGAGCGCAATAAAAACAGGCACTTGAATCAATATTGGGAAGCAACCACCCATGGGGTTGATTTTTTCTGTTTTATACAAGTCCATCATGGCCATTTGCATTTTTTGGCGGTCATCGCCAAACTTCTCTTTCATGGATTGCAGGCGCGGTGCAAGCTCTCGCATTTGTGCCATGCTGCGATAGCCAGACGCTGACAGTTTAAAAAATACTGCTTTTATGAGTATCGTCAGCAGAATGATGGCTACACCCCAGTTACCGACAAAAGCATGAATTTTTGAGAGCAACCAAAATAACGGGGTAGCAATTACCGTCAACCAACCGTAATCTACTGTGTAGTTTAAGCCTGGTGCTGAAGCTGCTAAATCATCTTTGGTCTGTGGCCCTGAATATAAACGTGCTGGAATCGTTAAACTTTCACCTGGCGCAATGGTGTTTAATGTACTTTTAGTGCCGATTCTGTAAATTTTATCTGTTAGTTTTTCTGTATAAAACTTACGTGTTATCTCATTTTGTGGAATCCAGGCACTCACAAAGTAATGTTGTAGCAAACCAACCCAGCCATCTGTGCTGGTGATATTTAATGGCTCCTTTTCCATGTCGCTAAATGCAATTTTTTTGAACTTGGTGGCATCTGTATAGTAAGAACCGCCCGTGAATGTTGGCATGATCTTAGACCCTTGATTAGACTCGCTGTCATGCACAATTTGATAATAAACAGCAGGGGTAATCGCCACACCTGAGCCATTTTTAATTTCGTAATTCACTTCAATTTCATAACGGTTACGATGAAATGTATAAATTTTATCTACTGCGACACCATTACCGTTAGACCAGCTAAGACGCACATCTAGTTTATCTTGACCATCTTGCAGTACATATTGATTGGCAGCACTGGTAAATTCAGCTTGATGAGATGGTAAATCCGCACCGATTAAGCCTGTTTGCGCCACATAAAGCATGGGATTAGAAGCATCATCTAACAGTAAAAAGTTATCTTTGCTATCTGCCGCACGGTGTTTAAGCAATTCCAGACGACGCAAATCACCACCAATCGTACTGATATTAAGTTTATATACATCCGTTGTCACCGTAATGACTTGGCCTTCTTTTAGTCGATAACCTGCTTCTAATGGCACCTCTGCGGCCTGAGTCGGTGCAGCGTCAATCTCAGCTTCGGGTACGGTATCTGCAACGACAGCTGGTGTGGTTTTAACAGGCGCATTTTTTGCCTGCCAGGCATCCCACAGCATTAAAATCGACATTGAAAAAATAACGAATAGTACTAACCTTCTGGTATCCATGTTGTATTAGCTATCTATATAAAAATTTACAAATATTAAAAAAATTAAGGTATCGGATCATGACCACCCTCGCACCATGGATGGCAACGAGCTAGCCTGCGTACCGTATAAATGCTGCCACGAATTGAACCATGCTTTTGAATCGCCTCAATCGCATATTGTGAGCAGGTGGGATAAAAACGACATTGCTGCCCAAAAAAAGGACTTAATAAATACTGGTATGTCTTTATCAACCAAATTAACAGGCGTGCCATTATGTTAAAGCCATGATGATTGCGAGAGTGTTATAGTAACAGCTATCAGCACCCATAATGCACAAGCATTGTGTCTTTCGCTTGTCATGGATTAATTTCTACTCGCTGATTAATTTTGAGTATCAAGCTATCAAATTCTTTTTTTATTGATAAAAAGTCTTTTTTGCTAAACTTTTTTTGCACGCGTATCACCAAATCCACAGGTTTAATCTCTGGTAACTGCGTTCTGAATAACTCGCGCAACACTCTGCGCATATAGTTTCTACCTACTGCCCGTTTATCAATTTTTTTACCAACAACCAAACCCAGCCTAGCATGCGCTAAACTATTTGGCTGATAATGCATTGCTAGATATTGCGCAAATAGTCGCTTGCGGAAATTAAAAACGGATGAAAATTCATCCGTTTTAATGAGCTTGGCTTGTTTAGTAAACCTAAGCAGGCGCATCTTTAAATTTTTAATCAGTTAAAAATTTGAATTGCTGTAATTTTAATTATTTTGCCAAAGTGCACCTAAACTTAAATCAGGTAACTTAACTTTTTAGCCATTGTTTTGTAATAATGACTTACAAAACTAAAATTACAGACCTAAGCGTGAGCGACCTTTAGCACGGCGTGCAGCAATAACAGCACGGCCGCCTTTTGTTTTCATACGAACTAAAAAGCCGTGTGTACGTGCGCGGCGCACTTTAGATGGTTGATATGTACGTTTCATGTGTATCTCCGACGAGCAAAATGCTACAAAGGGCGCTATTAGACACGATAAGCTACTAGATTGTCAATGTTTATTTAGTTTTATTCACTATGTTAAGACCTTAATTTAACTCAAAATTATTACGGATGTTTTTAATTTCATATTATTGAAATTGGCTGTGGATAAGTTTGGCTAAACCAGCTAAAATGGGGCTGTTTATTGTGGCTTATTAAAACGGTCACAATTTATAAAAAATCAAATTAAAACAACAAATTACAATCTCAAAACCTGCGTTTCTAATATACTCAAACGCGATAGTCAACTGTAAAAAATTTAGGTATCTTAATACGATTGATGGAAAATTTTTGGCCTTCTTGTCTTAACCGCTTAGAGCAAGAGCTTTCTACGCAACAATTCAACACATGGATCAAACCTCTGCGCGCTGTGATTGAGGATGAATCTTTGCGCGTCTTTGCGCCTAATCGTTTTGTAATGCAGTGGGTCAAGGACCGTTTTCTTAAAAAAATTGAGCAATTTGCAAATGACCTGAATATCCCCAATATTAAAATTGAATTTTTATTGGATGATAGTGCTAAGAACAGTCAAACAGATACAAAAAAAAATCATCATGCCAGACTCAATGGTCTTGAAGTCAGTACTCAAACTGCTGGCTTTAAAAAGTCAGACTCATCTGATCGCCCTGTTGCTAAAATAAACTTAAATCAAACCCTAAAAAATAATATTAAGGAAACGGGTGATGTACTTGCTTCCAGAACCAATAAACATGTTGACCATTCAGGGCTTAACCCCGCATTTAATTTAAACAATTACGTTACTGGTCGTGCCAATCAATTGGCACGTGCGGCGGCTATTCAGGTTGCAGAGCATCCAGGCAGCGCTTACAACCCTTTGTTTATTTATGGTGGAGTAGGATTGGGTAAAACGCATTTACTTCAAGCAATAGGGAATGAGTTAAAACAACATAACCCAGATGCTAAAGTACGCTACCTGCATGCTGAACGTTATGTTTCTGACGTGGTAAAAGCCTATGAGAACAAAGCATTTGATGAATTTAAACGGCAATATCACTCATTAGATTTATTATTAATTGACGATATTCAGTTTTTTGCTAAAAAAACACGTACACAAGAAGAGTTTTTTTATGCTTTTAACTCATTAATAGAAGCTAAAAAACAAATTGTAATTACCTGTGATACTTATCCTAAAGAGATTGCAGATGTAGACGAGCGTCTAAGAACGCGTTTTAGCTGGGGTTTGACGGTTGCTGTGGAGCCACCTGAACTGGAAATGCGCGTGGCTATCTTATTAAAAAAAGCCGAAGCCGTTAAATTAAACTTACCTGAGGATGTTGCCTTTTTTATTGCTAAACAAATTAGATCGAGTGTACGAGAGTTAGAAGGTGCTCTTAATCGTATTATAGCGATGGCCAAATTTACAGGCCACGCCATCGATGTTAATTTAGCTAAAGATGCTTTGCGTGATTTAATTGCTGTTCGTGGCAGGCAGGTGACCATGGAAAATATTCAAAAAACCGTGGCGGATTATTACAAAATTAAAGTCGCTGAAATGTACAGCAAAAAAAGAACGCGGAATTTTGCTAGACCCAGGCAGGTGGCAATGGCACTATCACGTGAATTAACAAATCACAGCTTTCCTGAAATTGGCGAGGCTTTTGGTGGGCGCCATCACACTACAGTAATGCATGCCTGTGATGAAATAGATAGTTTAAGGCAAAACGACCCCACGCTCGCTAGGGATATCGGGTTTTTAATTCAGGTAATTCGTGATTAAATTAAAAAAATAAACGATAAACTTGAAAAGTTAAGTTAAGGATTAGCTGTGGATAATTTAAGGATAAAGCCCTTATAGATGATTTGATGAAATTTAATCAACAAATCATCCACACTAGATTATGTTTTAGTTAAGGCGTTAAGAATAAGTTTAATCAATTGATTTTAAAAAAGATTAGTAAGTTACACACAAAAAATTATCATATTACTATTGTTATTATTTATATATATATATTATTTAGGTTATAAAGATGAATATACAGATCAACCGTGAAACATTACTGAAACCATTAAGTTCAGTAACCAGTATTGTTGAAAAGCGACACACATTGCCCATTTTGTCCAACCTGCTATTGGAAGCTAAACAAAATAAAATTCATCTTACAGCTACAGACTTAGAAATGCAGATTTCGCTGACAGTTGATACAGCAACGACGGGCGATTTTACAACTACGCTTTCTGCAAAAAAACTATTGGACATTAGTAGGTCATTACCAGAAAGTGCTGAGATCAATATGGCTACTAATGATAGCCGTATTACTGTTAAGGCTGGAAAAAGCCGATTTAACTTACAAACATTACCTGCGGCTGATTATCCAGTCATGACTAAAACGAGTAGTGAAGCTACACTTATCGTGATTAGCCAAAGTCAGTTGAAAGATTTGTTTAAACAAGTTGAATTTGCAATGGCGCAGCAAGATATTCGATACTACCTAAACGGTTTGTTATTTGAAGTCATCGCCAATCGACTGAACATTGTTGGTACGGATGGACATCGCTTGAGTTTTACATCCACAACACTAGAAAAAAATTATGAAAAACAAGAAGTTATACTTCCTCGTAAAACAGTAATAGAGTTAATTAAACTACTGGATGACAGTGATGATTTGGTTAATATTGAAATTTCTAGCAACCAGGTAAACTTTAGTTTTGCTAATATCAAATTAATCTCTAAAGTGATTGATGGTAAATTCCCCGATTACAATCGCGTTATACCCGTAGGGCATAAAAATACATTTACTACTGATAGGGTCAATATTTTACTTGCGATGCAACGTGCATCAATCTTATCAAATGAAAAATACCGAGGAATCCGTATGGTGCTTAATCAAAATAATTTAAAATTAATCAGCACCAATAGCGACCAGGAGGAAGCGGAAGAAGAATTGGAAATTAATTACACAGGTGACGCATTAGATATAGGGTTTAATGTGACCTATTTAATTGATGTTTTAAATAACACTAATAGTGATCAAATTACATTCTCATTTGCAGACGCAAACAGCAGTTGTTTAATCACAATACCAAGTAATATCGATTACAAATATGTAGTGATGCCGATGCGTATTTAAATATAGTTAATGTTTCACGTGAAACAGATTTAAATTAAATAAATTACAAGTAAAGAAAACCAGCATGACTGAAAAAAAACAAATACCTGCGGATTATGATTCATCAAGCATTAAGATACTTGAAGGTTTGGATGCAGTGCGCAAACGTCCAGGTATGTATATCGGAGATACATCTGACGGCTCAGGCTTGCACCATATGGTGTTTGAAGTGTTGGATAATGCGATTGATGAAGCCCTGGCAGGGCATTGCGATGACATTAAGGTGATTATTCACCCAGATAATAGCGTAAGCGTTTCGGATAATGGTCGTGGCATACCAACAGATATCAAATACGATGATATTAAAGCGGTAAAGAGGTCAGCAGCAGAAATTGTAATGACGGAATTGCATGCAGGCGGCAAGTTTGACCAAAACTCATACAAGGTGTCGGGTGGTTTGCATGGTGTGGGTGTTTCAGTTGTTAATGCTTTGTCAGACTGGTTGAAGCTTAAAATTTACCGTAATGGAAAAGTGCATCAAATGGAATTTCGCCGTGGTGAAGCGGTGGCGCCACTAGTAGAAACAGGCACGACAGATAAAAAAGGCACAGAAGTTCACTTTTTAGCCTCGACCGAGACATTTGGTTTGGTTGAGTTTCATTTTGAGATTTTAGCTAAACGTATTCGTGAGTTATCCTTTTTGAATAACGGCGTAAAAATAGAATTGATCGACCAGCGCAATGGAAAGAGTGAAAACTTTGCGTATTCAGGCGGTATAAAAGGGTTTGTGGAATACATGAACCGCAGTAAATCAGTGCTGCACCCTAAAACCTTCTACGCTTCAGGCGAAAAAGAGGGGATGACCATAGAGGTAGCAATGCAATGGAATGATTCATACTCAGAAACCGTACAATGCTTCACTAATAACATTCCACAGCGCGATGGAGGCACCCATTTAACAGGCTTGCGTACTGCAATGACGCGTACGCTAAACCAATATATAGAACAATCTGAATTAGCGAAAAAAGCCAAAGTAGAAACCACTGGTGATGATATGCGAGAAGGTATTACCTGTGTGTTATCCGTGAAAGTACCAGACCCTAAATTTTCATCACAAACCAAAGATAAATTGGTTTCAAGTGAAGTACAGCCAGTGGTATCAGAAGTTGTTTCAGCAAAACTGGCGGAGTTTTTACAAGAAAATCCAGCAGATGCAAAAATTATATGCGGAAAAATAGTCGAAGCAGCAAGAGCGCGAGAAGCGGCGCGTAAAGCACGTGAAATTACACGCAGAAAAGGTGTAATGGATACCATGGGACTGCCAGGTAAATTAGCAGACTGTCAGGAAAAAGACCCTGCTTTGTGTGAACTGTATCTTGTTGAGGGTGACTCAGCGGGAGGCTCCGCCAAACAAGGACGTGACCGTAAAAACCAAGCGATACTGCCATTGAAGGGTAAGATTCTAAACGTTGAAAAAGCACGCTTTGATAAGTTACTGGGCTCACAAGAAATTGCAACCCTTATTACCGCGTTAGGCACAAGTATAGGCAAAGCCGACTTTAATGTGGAAAAATTACGTTATCACCGCATTATCATCATGACCGATGCCGATGTGGATGGTGCACATATCCGTACGCTATTACTCACATTCTTCTATCGTCAAATGACAGAACTCGTCGAGCGTGGCCATATCTACATCGCACAACCACCGCTTTATAAAGTTAAACAAGGACGAGATGAGCGTTATCTCAAAGATGAACAGGAGTTGGATATCTATCTGCTGCAATCAGCACTCAAAGGCGCAGAAGTAGAAACTAAAACCAGCACTGGCACGCTCACAGGTGATGCCTTGGCAGAAATAGCTAAGCAAGTGGTGTTAACTGAAGCGGTAATCCGTAGAATATCCTCGCTTTATGATGAAAGCGTACTGCGTGCGATTCAAGATGCAGGTGAAATTAATTTAAACGATGAAGCAAGTGCAAATACAATAGCTGAAAAACTGCGCCCAATTTTAGGCGCGGTAGGCAGTGAAGTGATTGTAGCGTTTGATGCAGAAACCAATGCTTATCGTTTAGAAATCAATAAATATGTACATGGAAACTTACAAAGCTGTGTAATTAATGCAGAATTTTTGAGTAGCGGTGATTATAGACAGATTTTAAAAACCTCCACTCTGCTTGCGGGCTTAGTGGGCGAGGGCGCCGTTGTAAAACGCAACGACAAAGAGCAGACAGTTACTAACTTCAAGCAAGCACTAGATTGGCTGCAAAGTGAAGCAAAAAATACACTTAATATTCAACGCTATAAAGGCTTAGGTGAAATGAACCCCGAACAATTATGGGAAACCACCATGGATCCAAAAGTGCGTCGTCTATTAAAAGTGCAAATTGATGATGCAATTGCAGCTGATGAAATATTCACAACGTTGATGGGTGATAACGTGGAGCCTAGGCGTGCGTTTATTGAAAGTAATGCCCTTGGCGCGAGCAATTTGGATATCTAAATTTGTGTAGGTTC
>JAQTXW010000036.1 GCA_028688575.1 Methylotenera sp.
TAACGCACTACTGATGACACCATTGCTGCCACATGGCATTGAAATTAGCCATCAAACCATTTGCAATTAATTGCGGTTGCGTGAGTGCTGATTGCGAAAATTGTGCTCGTAAAGTCATGCGAATGTTCGCCAATTGACTAAGATCATCTGCCAGACTAATAGCTCTGCCAATAAAATCTTGGGGGGTATCAGCCACAAAACCTGTTAAACCCAGATGGCACATAATCGCCATGGCGCCACGGCTAGATAACCGATCTCCTGTGACGCAGAGTGTTGGCACCCCCATCCAGGCAGCATGGCACGTAGTTGTCACGCCATTGGAAGGAAATGTATCAAGACAGACATCCACTTCACGGTGCAATTCAAGATAAGCCAGCATATCACTGCGATGATGAATAATTAAGCGATCTGCAGAAACCGCATTATCTGCGAACCATTGAATCAGGTGGTCATAACTGCCTTGCTGCGGCATGGCACCCAGCAACATTTTTGCCGTCGGGACAGCCACTAGCACCTGCGACCAGAGCTTCACAACTTCTGCCGTTATTTTCTCGATTCTATTAAAACAAGCAAAAGTGATATAGCCATTTTGCAATGCAGGCAAACTGTTGATCTCGGGTGAAAGTGGTGATGGCACAAAAGGTGCATTGGCCGGAAGCCGAATCAGTGTTTCTGTGAACTGATTTTCCAGCAAACCAGTTGGCGCCATATATTGATCGGTTAAATAGTAATCCACAGATTTAAGGCCAGTGGTTGCTAGATACCCTAACCAGCTAATTTGTATTGGCGCTGGTCTCATTGCAAACGTCAGCAAGCGGTTGCCTGAAGTGTGTCCATCTAAATCAATCAATATATCGATACGGTCTTTACGAATCTGGTGCGCTAAATCAATGTCGCTTAATGTATCCACATGCATGAAATAGTCAAATTGACTTTGCAAACGCTGCGTTACTGCGTCTTCTATTGCATGGTTAAAGTAGGCATACAATCGCATATGGCTAGATGTTGATAAACAATTTAAGACGGGCTCAAAAAAGTTGCTAAGAGAATGCTCTCTGAAGTCAGCAGAAACAAATCCTACATTTAAACGACGATCAGCCACTTTGCTATTCGTGTGTTTTAACCACATACGTTGTAACTTGGGTTCGTATCGCTGTCCGAATTCAAGGTGTGCTTGAAATAAAGCCTGAGGGCTCAATAAATTGGAATGTGATAAGCAGAACAATAGATTGCTATAACAAGCTGCATAGTCAGGGATAATCTCCAAGGCTAGACGATAATAGCTAACCGCAGCCTCAATATCACCCATGTCCTTGCTTACAATACCTAAATTATTATATGCAGCAGCATAATCTGGCCGCAATTGAACCGCTTTTTTAAAAGCGTCTGCAGCCGCAGTCAGGTCTCCCTGATCTTTCAGCACCAGCCCGTAATAACAGTGCGCTTCGGCATCATGATCACTCAGCTTAAGCGCATTGCGTGCTGCTAATCTTGCATCTTTTTTTTGGACCAATAATGTGTCGCTTAATATCTTCCAGCCTGGCAACCAGTGCGGATGGTCAGTTAACAACACAGACAATCTGGCCTCCAACTCTTGATAGCGCTGCTCAGCAAAAAGTCCTATTAAGGTATCGACAACACTTTCTTCAGGTGCGCTCTTCAAATTGTCAGTTTGAGTTATTGCACCGTCCTGACTTGTTTCTTTCAGCAAAATCAGCTGTGATAGCTGATTAACCGCCTCGACATTTAGCCCTGCATCGCGGCCATATGAAAGTACCAACTTTGCATCTTCAAGATGCTCGGCCTTGATGAGCGCCTGAATATAACTTAACCAGTATTGAGCCTCCTGAGGGTTTGCCTCCAGCGCAGCATTAAAGTAAGGTAGGCTCTCCGATGCGCGATAAGTCTCCAATATCAGTCCCCCAAGGTGGTAATTTGCTTGTGGGTGATGTGCTTCTATCTGTAAAATTTCACGTAATTTTTCTTCGGTTGCTGATAGATTGCCTTGGTCGCGCAAATCTTTTGCCTCTTTGAGTTTATCCGCAATTGTTTGATTATGCTGCATGAACATGACTCATCATTGAAAAAACAGCGTTTCACTCGTCACTAAATTTTTGTGATTCCAATAAGGTGGCAAGCTCATCGGCCAGCATCTGTGCTGTTTCGGGCTGAAGCCCATGCTGCTGACCTAGCGCCAACACATCAGCGATTGAATGCGTAATACCAGCAAGCATCAGTGCATCCACATAGGTCACCCAATATTGCTCATTAGCGGGGTTAACCTCTACAGCCACCTCCAACCTTGGCAACGCTGCTTCAGCACCTTTTGTGTCAACTTCGATTAAACCTAAATGATAATTAGCCTCAGCATGCCGAGGTTCAATACTTATTATTTCTAGTAACAACGCTTGAGCCTCATCCAAGTTTCCATTTTGCTGATGGCGCTGCGCAAGCGTTAATACATCATCCATCGCTTTTTGCATATCTTCCTTGGCTGAATTAGCCTGGTCTAGACCAACAAGCTGCTCTGGCAAGAATTGTCGGGCCAAATCCAACAACTGTGGATTGGCAAGGTCTGATACACAACCTAAAGCCCACAAGTCAAAATAATCTGGTCTACAAGTTCCGATTACCTTTAAAAAACCCGCAGACTCTAGCGTACCCAACAACACATTCAGCGTGAACCCACAACGGTGTGACATGTATAGGTTGCCCTGGCTCATGGGTGGGCGATGCCCATATAAAATATCTAACGGGGCAATCGGTCCTGCGGGAGAAACGTAGGCAGGTTCGGTTAACTTACCCTGCGCAACTAATGCGCAGACTGATTGCAAATCTGGGCAAGTAATGACCACAAAGCCATCGCTATGCAGTACACGTTTAAATTCAGCCAAGGCAATTGGCACCTCATGCGGGTAAAGATGTTCAATATTATGAGAGGAAAAAATGGCGTCTACACTGCCTGTAGGTACGGCTGACATATCGGTCATGGTTCCCACTACATCGGGATTAACCGCTGGGTTAATGTCTAATCGAAGCTCATTCCAGTTGGCCAGATCAAACCCTTTTGGCCGCTTTGGCAAATTTGTTTCAGGGTCAAAGTAACGAGGACCACAACCCACATGCAAAAAAGTTTTCATTCTGAGACGCTCTACTTTCTTTAGAAAATCACTTCTACTGTGCCAGGATGCGCATGATTACCCGCATCTAAGCACACGCTAACAATACTGAAACCACATAATCAACCTCTTCCATACCCAAATGAGGCCCCATCGGCAAACTAAGCACCTCTTTCGCCAAACGCTCCGCAACTGGCAAATCCCCAACCTTAAGGCCAAGTGGCTGATAAGCTTTTTGCAAATGTGGAGGTACTGGATAATGAATCAATGTCTGTATACCCGCTGACTGTAAACGCGCTTGTAATACATCACGCCCAGGTGTGGTAACCACATATAAATGCCACACTGGTTCGGCCCATGCTGGTTCATTTGGTAAGCCAAACCCTAAGCCAGCCAATGCCTGGCTATAAATTGCCGCAATGTTCTGACGGCGCTTATTCCATTCATCAAGATACTTAAGCTTCACTGAGAGTACTGCGGCTTGGATGGGATCTAAGCGACTATTAACGCCACGCTCATTATTGAGATATTTAACCGCTGATCCATAATTCCCTAATTCGCGGACTCTGGAAGCGATAGCTTCATTGTTGGTAGTAATGGCTCCGCCATCTCCCAATGCACCTAGATTCTTACCTGGGTAGAAACTCCAAGCGACCACATCACCATGGCTACCAATTTTTTTGCCACCAACCATTGCACCGTGTGCTTGTGCTGCATCTTCAATCACAGCCAAGCCATGTCTTTTTGCTAAAGTACAAATTGCATCAATGTCTACAGGCATGCCAAATAAATGTACGGGCATAATCGCTTTAGTCTTAGATGTAATGCAACGTTCGATGCTAGCAACATCAACGTTATAACTAGCTGACGCAGGTTCTGCAGGAACTGGTTTTGCACCGACCGCGCTCACTGCAAGCCAGGTAGCAATAAAGGTATGCGAAGGCACAATCACCTCATCCCCTGCACCAATGTCTAAAGCACGCAATGCAAGGGTTAATGCGTCTAGCCCATTACCAACACCGACACAATACTTAGCCTCGGTATAAGCAGCAAAATCCGCTTCAAAGCTTTCTACTTCCGGGCCGCCAATGTACCAGCCAGAACGGCTAGCCCTGAGAACAGCTTCATCCAGTTCATGCCTTAATTCACTGTAGGCGGCTTTAAGGTCTAAAAATGGTACGCGCAACTCGCTCAATTACTTTACCCATCTGGCTTTCATAAAATCATCGTAATTTCGGTAATAGTCATCTTCACTATATTTGTTGGAAGCTAACACCATCAACACCGAGCCTGATGAAAAGTTATCCATCTCACGCCAGATCATTGGGCATACATACAAGCCGTAATACGAACGTGCCAGATGAAATTTCTTTTTGTCCTTACCATCATCCAGCGTTATGTCAAAACTACCTGACATTGCAATAATCAACTGATGCAAATCTTTATGTGCGTGACCGCCACGATCAGAGCCGCCAGGCACATCATATACGTAGTAAACCCGCTCTATCGCGAACGGAATATGATTATTGCTTTCCACAAACGATAAATTGCCTCGGGGCTCGTGGATCTTTGGAAGCTCAATAATTCTGCAATCGTCCAATGCCATAACAACTTTTCTCCCTTTCCCGTGTCTTTCCATGTATGTTTCAAAGCCTAGTCATACTACAAACTATTCCTACTCACATATTTAATCATTCAGCCAACTTCTATATGTGCTCTAAAATCCAACCTAATTAATATCAATATCATCTATCACATTTGCTGCTAGCTTTTGTGCTGTTGTAGCCCTCAGACCATATTTCATGCCTAAATCCAGAGCATCTGCCACACTCTCAATGGCGCCAGTCTGTATTAACGACTCTATATAGCTGACCCAGTATTGCTCTATCTCGGGTTTAGCCAGAACCGCACGTTCAAATCTACCTAAAGCCGCTACAGCATCATGACATTGCGCCTCAATAAGACCAAGATTATGGTTAACCTCCGCATTTTCAGGGTCAATTTTCAACGCTTTTCGATAGGCTTCTATAGCCTTATCTAGATGCCCGCTTAACTGATATGATTTTGCAATCTCTAGTGCATCATTTACAGCCATATTGACTGCAGGCCTCTCTGCCATTTGCAATCCAGCACTTTTAAGTGCTGACACAACTGCACCTACATCAATTTCAAAATCAGCGTGATGGATATCATGCCAATTTCCAGTATTATCTATTTTACCCAACACATAACTTAACTGGTGGCCAACTGAAAATGCAATATTACTGAAATACCAATAATTCGCGACCTTGGAATCATTCATTAACACAATGACTTTTGCACCCTGCGGCGCCCAAATCATGTTAAGCAGTGCAGCTCCAGAAGCACCTACGATATATTTGGCTTTGCTAAACAATTTAATTTGTTCAGTAAATGTTAATCGACTTGGTTCAATGCTGACAAAGCCCTCAGCCTCTAATTTATGTTGTATCGCATACTCATTGATTATTGAACGTGCGTGATAACGCCTACCAGGAAATCTTTTAATGAATATCTTTTCTGGTGCCGCATCATAGGGCTGCTCTAGCGTCAGACCAAGAAAAGTATCTCGCGTAATCCTTAAAACTTCAGGATGAAAAATTGTATGCGAAGGCTCAGTTAACTTATCATGCTCACTTGACAAGATAGCTTTAGGTCGTTGAAATACAACATTTGCCACAGGGCTAACCCATAACGCCTCTGGAAAGTCATTGAACGTCAATTCATCAATCTTAATTAGCTGCTCATCACTGACTCCTAGTAAAGACAAGGCTTCCAGCATACTAGGAAATGCTCGCGAATCAACTAGTATCTTATACCCAGACAAGTCAACAGCCGCATTTCTGAGCAATACAAGTTGTGGCAAAAACTCTGTCATCCAGTGAGCAAAGTTATAAGATCCATTCCCAACCAGATTAATGACGCTAGATTTATAATGATGGTAGCTATTGATGTAAGTATATCCAATCAGATTCTGCTCTTCCCTGATATAACAACACATCATTGCTTGCTCTGAAGTTTCCCAACATTCAGGAGAGAAGTATTGATGACGCACACTTTTATTCTGAATGATAGGAAAAGCTGCCCCACCAATCATTTTATAGTCAGTGACTGTTGCATAATAAATTGCAGGATGCACTAATAAGTGACTCTTTACCACATCTGCATTGGGACAGGGCTCTCCGTACATAGGAACAGGAGGCACCTCATACTGAATTTCCTCGAGTAATTTAATACCCCCGAACTTGGCAACTACTTCATCTACCGTTCCCAGCTCAAATAACTCGAATTTTGCTTTATTCTTATTTTCGTCCATATCAATCACTTGTGCTCATCACTTGATATATTTCAATATTAGCTAATCACAGACAACAGCTGATTAAGGCTCTTTTCGACGATATAATCTTTAATATCTTTGCCAAAGTCGTCTCTCAATGAAATGTCTGGTTTTGATTCGATAAGCAATTTGAATGGCGCATTGTTGCCAGTTTTTTCAAAAAAACTTAGTGCATACATCAGCACCGTAGTGCCTTTATAATTCGTTATATTGATATTTACGTTATGTTTAATTAATTTTTTAATTATCTCTACATGCCCAAAATAACTAGCAATGATCAATGCATTCCAACCATTTTGATTACGCAAATCCAGGTTATCTATAAACGAAACAGCATGATTGAAACTTGCCACATTGCCCTGCTCACATGCCAACCATAGTGCAGGGTAATAGTCTTTAGTGAGTTTCAAATCAAAATCAATGGTTGCTATTACAAAGTAAGCTTCTGTTTCATCTACTAACGTACCTGCCTTTTGAGTACTTTTTTCTTTCAATATTTCAGTTTGAAGTATTTGCCAATGCCTAAAAACTGGCATTTGATATTCTCTGAAATTTAAGGCGCGGAATTGATTATGAATCTCAAATGCAGTTTTATTGAAATCAAAGTGAAATTCAGAAAAATTAATAGATGACTTTGAATAATAAGAAGCACCTAATGCTGGCTGGGGGTAAGAGAAACAATTACCTTCAATCAAATTCTCTAAATAAATTTCAAAAAGCTTGAAAGCGCATTCGGATTGTTTGATGTATACATCTCTTGCAGTATCATCTATATCAATATTGACAACTTGTTGCGCAATGATGTCTCCAGTGTCTATACCATCATCGATGCAATGCAAAGTAACACCAGCCTCAGACTCACCATTAATAATTGAATGGATAGCAGGATATACCCCTTTGTACTTTGGCAACTTAGAAAAGTGCAGGTTATAAAGGTGTTTTGATTTGAATTTCCTTGTTTTAATAATTTCAGAATATTGCAGTGATATAAAAATCAAATCCTCTTCCTGATAAATATCCTCTAAATCCACCCTTTGTACACCCCACTCTTTGGCTTTCTTAATGAGGGATGACTGCCAGTGATTAACACCTTTATCAGCACTGGAAGGAATATAGCATATACGATACTCAGGATAGCGCTCAATCACAAGTCGCAACCCATTGACTGCAATAGAATTTTGCCCTGCAATACAAATTAATGGTTTCATAAGGTTATTGATATCAATCTCCCACCTCATCATGGCAAAGCGCTACAATCTTTTGTTTAAAACTATCACTTGAGCAATTTGATAGATAAAAGAGTCTCGATTCATGAGACAACCTCTCATGGTTATCCATAATGACTTTTAAACCAGATATTAGCGCATCCATAGTAGCCCACGACTGCCCAGCCTGCTCTTCTGCACCTACATGAAGATAACGAGGCTTATCTATAGGTACATAAGTTAAAAGAGGATATGCTGCTCCAGAAGCTTCTAAACTAGACTTATATCCGGGGGTTGGCGCAGAACCGAGAAAAATATGTGCATCTAAGGCTAGCAAACTTTGCCATAACGATGGCACATTACCCATATATACAAATAACGCAGGGTCTAACGATGCTGCTTGTAAAGCATCCCGAATCAATTGCACGTTTTCTGCAGAAAGATTGCCGTAGTGATAATGTTTACCACCACAGGTTTTTAAAGACTCCGTAACAATTTGACTTAGGCAAATTTCACCCGTCATGGAAAATTTGCCAGCAGAGCCGGCAGTCACTGTAGAAAACCCCTGAATAGGATACACAAACTTTTTTCCCCCTAAATCATTAGAAGAAGTCGGCAATAATGTCACTCGTTTATTTAAGTCTTGCGCACATAATTTTGCCATTGGCTCAAACAGATCAATATGATTAAAGTGAGATACTGTATTGCCCAATGCCGGATTATGATCCGCATGATGCACAAAATAATATTTCGTGTCTAATGCCTTTGAACATGCAGCAATGGCGACTGCATCCTCATGATGTGAAACGATAAATACATTTTTAGCACAGCTATTAATAAAAGCCGCCAACCTTTGAGTTTTATCTAAATAGACTTCGTTGGGCAGTATCAATACCGGGCATTTAATAAATGAAGATGAGACCTTTTCAAACAAATGGTTTTTTGCAAACCGATCATAGACATCAGTAATAATTAAGATTGGATTTTCAACTGATTCTAAAATCTCTTGAATAACCTTGGTATGCCCACCGTAATCGTAAACTTCAGATGCAATCACTACATTTGCCAACTTACGATCTCTAGGAATAACATCCACGATTTCCAGATCAATCGCCTCTAATACGCTGTCAAAATAGGGTGTAAATACTTTAGTCCCTACAAATTCTTTTTGAAGCTTGATTGCACTGATGGTCTTATAAATAAGCGTGAGAATCTCATTTTGTTGCTGAGTACTTTGCAACGCTGTAATGACTGATTCAAATGCAGACATATCTAAATGGGGAGAAATCGTATTTTTCAACTGTGCAGCATTAATCTCTAAGAGATTAACATTTAACATTTCTGCAAGACATTGGGTAATCACTTCGTTTGAGCACAACGGATTGATTGCCACTGGCTGTGCTTTAGATTCATTTTTTTGAGTCTCAATTTTTTGATATTCAATTTTTTCTAAAAACTCTGCCGCAAGCGTCTGAGCAGTTTCAGCCTTCAACCCAAATTTCTGACCTAATTCCAGCGCCTCCAATACCGTCGCAACATCTGCAGACTGCATCAGTGCATCAATGTATGTCACCCAATATTGCTCTTCTTCTGGTGTGCATTGCACTGCTTTTTCAAGGTGTGGCAATGCTTCATTAACACCGTGTAGATTAAACGCGACAACACCTAGCCTATAGTTAGCTTTTGCATTGTCGGGTTGGATTTTTAGTACTTCTTGATACAGAGTTTCTGCTTGCTCCAGCTGACCTTCCGTTTCGTGCTGCTGGGCCATTTGCATCACCTCACACATTGCATCATGTAATGCCTGTTGTTGCGGGGTGTTACTTTCCCACTTATTAAAGTAAAGCTGGCACTTCTGTGCCCAATGTGGCGAGCCAAAAGCACCCTCACTCTGATGGGTTAATTTAATTGGCCATGTACCTAAATTCAGGCCAGCCTCACGCGCGCTTCTACAAAAGTCAACATCATAAAGATGAAAGTCAAACTGAGAATCAAACCTGACATTCGCCTCATTCAACACTGACTTTCTAGTGGCAATAAATACACCATCCAGCAATTCACAAGCCGCTGGTGCTTCTCCATAAAATTTATCTTCACCAAAAGCATATAAACCATGCGACACGGTTCCACTCAAATATTGAGGTTCATCCCAATTAAGCGCTGTATCGACAAAGAGCCAAGCGGGCTGGTTAGGCAATCTACGCTTGTTACCTGCAACGCCAATCACATCAAAGCGCTCAAGTCCAGCAATTAGTGTATCGACAAAGTTAGCTTCATCAATCCATACGTCATCATGAACAAACACAAGAATAGCGTTATCATCAGCCTGCTCAATTGCCTGATTAAACACGTCAGAAAGCCCTAGTGTGTTATTAAAAGCAATGCTTGCTAACATACCGCTATCTTGTTTCAAATGGCGGTGTAATGAAAGACCGAGTGCTGATTTATTCCAGAAATCCTGTTCTGAATAACGCGTCGCGCTAACAATTTGCACATAATGGCCTTGGCGAAGGCTTTGCTGTTCGTCATAAGCTTCTTTTGTTAACGCTTGATATTGCACTTCATTAACAGGTGCAGTTATCTCTGTAGCTACCGCAGGATAATGTTCGCACCACATCTCCCAAATTGCAGTTTCCATATTGCTTGCAAAGCGCTCTGCATCAAACAACGGTGAGGCTAATACTTGGCTACGAAGCTTTGCGCGTAAATGAGCAAGCTGATTCAAGTCACTACAATGTGACAATGCCATATTGAGATATTCATCCTTCGTTTCAGCAACCCAATCAGCTAGGCCTGCAGCACTGAGCATGCTGGCACCCTGCCTTGCGATTAAACTATCCCCTGCCAAAGTGAGCGTTGGAACGCCCATCCATAGAGCCTCGCAGGTTGTAGTACCCCCTGGGTAAGGAAATGTATCTAATATCACATCTACGTCATGATGTGCTGCAAAATAGGCATCACGTGATACAGAACCTAACAGCATCAACCTGTCACCACTAATACCAAGCTTGGCAAATCGTGCAGCGACATCTGCTGTTACATCAGCATCCCAAAAAGATTTGCATTGCCAACGTAATTTAGAATCAGGCAGAGCCCGCATTACCTCAGCCCATAGCATCAACACATCATCGCCCGCTTTTGCAAGCGTTTGAAAACTCGCAAAAGTAATATAACCATTTGCAATTGCAGGGAGAGATGAAGGCGCTATTGCCGAATGTGGTGCTGTAAAACAAAGTCTGGTGTCTGGTATGTATTTAATTTTCTCTACAAAATACTTTCTATCAGCTTCTGGCACCCCGACTTCATCAGCAATGAAATAATCTATCGACTGCATCCCTGTAGTGGCAAAATATCCAAGCCAGCTCACTTGGATAGGCGCTGGTTTCCATGCCAGAATCTGCAAACGGTTACCTGAGGTATGACCTGAAAGATCAAATAAAATATCAATACCATCATCATGGATAGACTCTGCCGCAGCTTGATCAGTCATTCCCACTAATGATTTCCAATGAGAAAAATTAGGTTTAATACGCCCCGTAAATAGATCTTCACGGGTATCGGTTAAGTAGGCAAACAATTCAAACTTAGAAAAGTCGACATTTTTAACCCAGTTCTCTAGAAAATAAGCAACGGGGTGCTGGCGCAGATCGCCTGACATCACGCCAATGCGTAAACGTTTTGCTTCAGGGCTGGAGTGCCAACCAGTAAATGCATGCTCAACTTTTTTAGTCACTATCTGATCAAATTCACGCGCCTGCTGAAAGCGATATTCTGCACTGTGGTGCCCAGAATAGTTCATCGCAAACAGTAAATTACTTTTTGCTTTATTAGAACCCGGGTCATATTTAAGCGCTTCAAAACATTCAGACTCCGCTTCGTCAAGCCTACCTTGCGCAATATAGTTGGTGCATAAGTTAATATGCGCGTTCACATACTCAGGCTGAATTTCAATCGCTTTCTTGAGTGAAGTTTCCGCTTTTTTGATCTGACCCAATGCCGCTAAAGTTAACCCTAAATTACTATGCAACAAAGCTTCACTTGGATGTAATTCGATGGACTTATTAAAAGCTAATTCTGCCTCTGAATAACGCTCCATTCTATGTAAAACAAGCCCTAAATTGTTATATGCCAACCAGTAATCAGGGTCTAACGCTATCGCACGTCGGTAGCAAACTTCAGCCTCGGAGAATAAACCTTCATCAGCCTTTGCAAGCCCAAGATCAACATGCACATCTTTACGTGACTGATCAATCGTCAGTGCTTGAGCAAAGTATGGAATAGACTCGGGCACACGTCCCAAAGTCCTTAAAAAGATGGCCATCTTGACAAGTGCGTCAACGGATTGTGGAAATGCTAAAGTAGCCGCACTCAGACAAGCCTCTGCCTCAGACACTCTGTCAGCCGCGTGCAGCAAATCTGCGAGATTGCTGTAAGCTTCAAATCCCGCACCATGCTCAATTGCTTTCCTGAAGTAGGTTTCCGCATCTTGAGATAGTCCGAGCGCTTTTGCTACAGCACCAAACCCAATTTGTGCTGCAATAAAATCTGGTTGAATTGTTAATATTTTTTCATAACAATCTTTTGCTTCAGAAAATCGGTCTTGCTCAAACAGCACGTGCGCCAGGTTATCTAAAATCCAAATATTATGCGCATCCAAAGACAATGCTTTTTTATAACATTGCTCAGCTTGCGCTGGTAACGCCTGATGTTTAAAGGCATTACCCAAGTTATAATGCGCTGATGCAAAATCAGGATTTAGCTGAATCGCATTTTGATAGCAGGCTACAGCCAAATCCAGCTGCTGTTGATCATAATAACAGTTACCCAAGTTATATTGAGCCTCATAGTCATCGGGTAAAAATTTCGCGGCATTTTTTAACGCATCCAATGCTTGATTTGCCAACCCTTGCGACTGATAAACAGCACCCAGCACTTTCCAACCAAACCCATGTTCAGGGTATCGCTGCGTAAACTTCATAGCCGAAACCAAAGCTTCATTCAACTTAGCCTGATTAAACAGCGTAGACAACGCATTGATTTCATTTGCTGTTGGCTTTGATTTGTTTTTAATTTTACTTGCCATGAGGTTTTGCCAGCCCCGATTAATAATCATATACATCGCATTCACAATGCGTCATGTTGATATTATTAAGACTAATCAGCACCATCCATCTTAATAACAAAGCAGTAAAAGTTATTTACTTTATCAATTGAGCGCACACCAATACAAACAGCTCAAGAGAAAACAGAAGTGTCATTGCAAGTGATGCCTAATCCACAAGCTGATGCTTAAACGCATAATGCGTCAAATCTGCATTGTGCTTAAGCTGCATTTTTTCTAGCAGCCTTGTGCGATACATGCTGACTGTTTTAACGGAAAGTGATAGTTTTTCTGCTATTTCACTCACCGTCAAGCCTGAGGCGATCATGATAAATGTTTCATATTCACGGTCTGAAAGTAGCTGATGCGGTGCTTTTTCATTCTCCGCACCAACCTGATTAGCCAGTATTTCTGCCACTTCGGCGGTGATGAACTTTTTGCCCTTTGCCACGGTGTAGATTGCACCCACCAAGTCTGACGAAGCGCTTTGCTTGCATAAATAACCAGACGCGCCAGATTTTAAGGCGCGTATTGCATATTCATCCTCCCGATGCATAGAAAGCATGAGTACAGCAATTTGATTATTGTCGCGTTTTATATATTTAAGCACTTCAATGCCATTGCGGTCTGGCATCGAAATATCCAGCAACAGCACGTCCGCCTCTAACTTTGAGACTAGCCGTATCGCCTCAAGGCCATTTTCAGCCTCTGCGATTACTTCTATCTCTTCGGTTTCAGCCAATATCTGTTTAAGGCCTGCCCTTAAAATGGCATGGTCATCCGCAATAATCACTTTTATCTTAGAGTTTTTGGTCATGTTGCGCCGAAATTTATTGTTCGTTATTTAAAATCAATCCATTAAAACAAGAGAACACAAAGTCAAATGTATGTTAGAACAAACCCTCACAAGCCTTACTGATGATTCGCCACCTGCTGCTCAATAGGCAATCTGACTGTAATCATGGTACCCTTACCCAGCTGACCAATATCAAAGTGGCCGTTTAATGCGGCAACGCGCTCCTGCATTCCGCGCAAACCAAATGAGTTTGGTTTATAAGTATCTGAGGAGTTAATCCCCACCCCGTTGTCGCTGATCATCATCATAATTTCATTTTTATAAATATCCAAATCCACATTCACTTTTGTGGCTTCTGCATGCTTGGCAATATTGGACATAGACTCCTGACAGATACGGAACAATGCAATTGCCTGTTCAGATGAAACGTGAATATCGTTCTGATTAAATGTGAAATAACACGGAATACCCACCTGCTTCTCAAATGCTTTTGCCTGCCATTCAAGCGCGGCAACAATGCCTAAATCCAGCACGTTGGGTCTTAAATCACTGGAGATTCTGTGCACAGTCTCAAACGTGTTATCAACTATCCCTTCTAAATTGAGCGCCTGCTCCTTGGTAACAGGCTGCCCATTGGCAATGCGTCTGATGATTGAAGACAACCCGATTTTGATGGCCGTTAAATTGCCGCCTAGGTCATCGTGAATCTCGCGCGCGATTCTGGTGCGCTCCTGCTCTTTTACCTGGTTTAAATGTGCAGTTAATTCAGCAAGCTCGCGTCTGGACGATTCAAGCTCCAGCTTCTCTTCCTTGCTTTCTGTGATGTTAATAATAATGCCTGCCCATTGCACCTGATTATTGTCTAACTGATGCGGTATCGCACGCATATTAATCCACTTATGATCCTGCCAATCAGCGATCCAGACGCGGCCTTCCCAATCCAGCTGACTGAGCTCCATCGCCGAGATATCAAAGCATTGGTTAAGCTTTGCACGGTCTTCGGCATTGATCATTTCATAAAATAATTTCGCATTCTGCTGTAAATCATCAGCACTCAAGCCCAAAAGCGCCTGACAACCCTCAGTCAGATAAACAAAAGATAGCGCACCTTCTTTGTTGCGCTGTAGCTGAAAAAACATACCAGGTGTGCTGGATACAATTTCATCTACGCGCGACTCACTTTCATGTAGCGCCTGCAAAAAATTATCTAAAAACGCGCTGGTGTCTTTGGTACTATTTTCGGCAACGGTATGCTTAATCACCAAAATACAAGGTTTACGATTAAATTCAATGCATTTAGCCAACAACTTAATTGTTTGATGCGCAGTGTTTTCTGCCGCCTCCTGCACCATGTCAAAAAAGTCTTGCAAACCCTGATGCTCAGACAAATATCGCTGCATGCTGGCCTGGCCTACACCAAGCACCGCCAGTAAACTTTGCTGCTTGAGCTGCTCAAAATTATAAGCATTGTTTTTAAGCACACGTTCATTGACATACATGATCTGCATGTTTTCTGCATTTATCACGTACACCTCATCAGACATTCCATGCAATATTGACTCTACAAATTGCACATTGCAAAAAAAAGGCTTAAGTTGACTTGATTTTGTTATTTTTAGTGAATCAGGCATTTAGGTTTATCCAACAAGATTCGGGTAATATTACTGCAGTTCCAGAGAACTTTATTCTAAAAAATTGAGCATACTGGGCTATTATACATTCAAGTGTTAAGGCACAAACATTCAAACTTGCTAACTAAAAACATTAAAATTAACCGCCTGAACTGAATTTTAACCACTAAACAACATACTGATTCTTTACGCCATAATGACATTGTTTTCTAAAGCATATTAACGAGACGAAATGCGCATTCTACTCATTGATGACACCGAACTAAACGTTTCACTGTTGCAGCACCTGATAAAAAAAATACCAGAATATGAAGCGATTGCTTTCACCAACCCACATGAAGCGCTCGACTGGTGTATTGATCATGAGCCAGACCTGGTCGTGGTCGATTACATCATGCCTGAAATGAATGGCATAGAGTTCACACAACAATTCAGAGGCTTTGTAGACTATGACGACATTCCTGTCTTGATGATTGTTCAGGCCGCTGAAACAACAATCAGGCAAAATGCGCTCGCCGCAGGCGTCACTGATTTTTTAAACAAACCTTTAGACAACAGTGAGTTTGTAGTTCGCGCCCGAAACATGCTCACATTAAGGCAAAGTCAAAAGAGATTAAATGACCACCATGCATGGCTAAATGAAGAAATCAACAAAATCACCGCTCAAATCAGTGCACAAGAGCAGGAAACAATTTTTTTTCTTACCAAAGCCATTGAATATCGCGAACCCCATACACATGCACACATCCAGCGCATTGCGTATTATGCAAAATTAATCGCCAGTGGCCTGGGGCTCACCCTGCAAGAACAGGATTTGATATTCAAAGCCGCCCCCATGCACGATGTTGGCAAAATCGGCATCATTAACTCAGTTCTGTTAAAACTGGGCAAATTAATTACGCAAGAATTCAACCTGGTGAAGCAACACACCATCATCGGGCACAAGCTACTGAGTAATGGCAACTCACCACTGATGCAACTCGCCGCAGAGATTGCCTACACCCACCATGAAAAATTTGATGGCAGCGGCTACCCGAGAGGATTATCAGGCGAAGACATCCCCTTGTCAGGACGCATTGTGGCAGTAGCCGATGTCTTTGACGTGCTCACTTCCGCACGCCCGCACAAGCATGCGTGGAGCGTCAATGAAGCGTGTCTTTATCTCAAAAAAAATGCAGGCACCCACTTTGACCCAGCCTGTGTGGACGCATTCTTCAGGCACTTCAATGATATGCTTGCTATTAAAAAAAGATACCCAGATGACCATAAAGATGACTAAAACTAAACATTGACATACTTAAGGCAGCGCAAATAATCCCAGATTTTCCATTAAGACTTGTAGTGGCAACATCGCACAATTGGATGGATTTTTTGTGCAGATTTTATGGGCAATAGTCATGCTATTGACAGAAAATATGCGCAAAGAAGACGCAAAATGCGCAAGTAGACATGCAAGTAGAGGCAAAATCGTCTAGTGTAAAATCTGGGGCAATGCAACAACCTGATGTCCCAAACCAGCGACTTTGTGAGTATGTCATTAGCAATAAAATCCGCTAGACATTACCCTAACATGATCAACTGTAGTAAAATGGCGTCTGGCGGGCCTCCCCGCATTGTGAAGTAGCCAATCTGGTCAGGTGCGGAAGCAAGCAGCCACAACTATTAAGCAAGTGCCGGGGTCATGGCTCGCCTCCTTAATGTTAGCGTTTATTGTTTTAATGCAACGACAAAAAAACCTCATTCTTTACATACCATGTTTCTATACGAAAACCACCCAAGAATGACTCAGCGCTACCTCACAAATCTAAAGACTAAAATACAATTTTCAGCTAAAGTTATGCGCTATGTCATATCAAGTCCTCGCGCGTAAATGGCGCCCAAAATCATTTGAAACGCTGGTCGGTCAAGACCATGTAGTGCGTGCTTTAACCAATGCATTGGAACAAAACAGATTACACCATGCCTACTTGTTTACTGGTACGCGCGGCGTAGGCAAAACCACGCTGGCGCGCATTTTAGCCAAATCGCTGAATTGTGAAACAGGCATTAGCGCCAAGCCCTGCGGTATATGTAACACCTGCATCGAGATTGACAAAGGGCGTTTTGTTGATTTAATTGAGGTGGATGCCGCAAGCAACACGCAAGTAGATGCCATGCGCGATCTGCTGGACAATGCGCAATACGCGCCTACCGCTGGCCGCTTTAAGGTGTACATCATAGATGAAGTGCATATGCTGTCAAAAAGTGCTTTTAATGCGATGCTCAAAACACTGGAAGAACCGCCCTCCCACGTTAAATTCATCCTGGCAACCACTGACCCGCAAAAAGTGCCTGTTACCGTATTGTCGCGCTGCCTGCAGTTTAATTTGCGCCAGATGGCTGGCACCTCCATCACAGGCCATCTGCAAAATATTCTGTCACAAGAAAATATTCCATTTGAGCCTAACGCACTGCATTTAATTTCACGTGCGGCCAACGGCAGCATGCGTGATGCCCTGTCACTCACGGATCAGGCCATTGCCTATGGCGGGAAAATGGTCAACGAAGCCGAAGCGCGTGCCATGTTAGGCGCCATAGACCAAAGTTATTTATACCAACTGCTGGAGGCACTGTTAGCTAATGACGGCAGCAGTTTAATTCAACAAGCAAAGGCGATGGAAGAACGCAGTATTTCGTTTGAAGCCGCACTCAATGATTTTGCACTGTTACTCCACCAAATCGCTGTGGCGCAGACTGTGCCTGATACTGTAGCTGACGACCTGCCTGAAAGAGAAGTTTTGCTGTCATTAGCGCAGAGAATTCAGCCTGAAACACTGCAACTTTACTATCAAATTGCCCTTCTGGGTCGTCGCGACATTGGTTTAGCGCCTGATGAGTTCGCAGGATTCACCATGAGTTTATTACGCATGCTGGCATTCACCCCCACTGAAAATAACAAGCAAGCAACACCTAGAAAACAGCCAGAAAGCCGCAACACAATAACGCAAACTAGGCACAACACGCCTGTATCAAACCCAACACCGCCTTCCCGCGTGGCAAACACAGCATTAGAAGCAGATGCGGCCCAAGAGCCCAACGTTCTTCCACAGCAAAATGTGAGCGCCCAAGCAATCAGCCATGATGCCAGAAGTTTTGATGGTAACTGGCGCAATCTGGTAGATGAATTAAAACTGGGGCTGGCAAGAGAGCTTGCCAAGCACTGTGAGCTCGTAAGCTTTGATGAACACAGCATTTCTCTCAGTGTGCCTGAAGCACAAAAACATTTACTGTCACCCAATTACCAGGAAAAACTCAATACCGCCATCACACAGTATTTTGATAAAAAAATAAAACTTCAGTTTAATATCGGCGGCACTGGCAACACGCCAGCCAAGCAAATCATGCATGAAAAAGCCGCAGCACAAGCCGATGCTGAGCAAGCAATTAAGCAGGATAATTTTGTGCAGGCGTTAATTCACGATTTTGGCGCAACCATTATTCCCAACAGTATCAAACCGTTATAAATATTTCATAACAGCACGCTCAGATTTAATCAAATTTTAAGCCAACCAATTTAAGGAGAACTCACATGATGAAAGGCGGCATGGGCAATTTAATGAAGCAAGCCCAGCAAATGCAGGCAAATATGCAAAAAGCACAAGAAGAACTTGCCAATATTGAAGTTGAAGGTATTGCAGCCAATGGCTTGGTAAAAGTGCAAATGACCTGTAAGAATGAGGTTAAACGCGTCACTCTGGATGAGAGCGTGATGGATGACAAAGAAACATTAGAAGACTTATTAGTGATTGCACTGAAAGACGCTACCAGCAAAGTAGAGGCAACCTCCTCCGCTCGCTTATCCAGCTTTATGCCAGCAGGAATGAAATTACCGTTCTAGTCTGCACCTGTATTCATGAAAAACCCGCCAGCCCTTGAACAACTGATTGAAAGCCTGCGCTGTCTGCCAGGCGTAGGCCCAAAATCAGCGCAGCGCATGGCCTACCATCTGCTGCAACGCGACAGACAAGGTGCTAACGGCCTAGCCATGGCGCTGGATAATGCCCTGCAAGTGGTAGGGCATTGCAAACTATGCAACACCTTTAGCGAGCAGCCGATATGCCCGCTATGTGACTCGCCGCAGCGTGATAATAGCGTACTGTGCGTGGTGGAGATGCCTACCGACCTCATCATGCTTGAAAATACGCGCGCTTATCATGGCATGTATTTTGTGCTCATGGGCAGGCTCTCCCCGCTTGACGGCATTGGCCCTAAAGAAATTCATTTAGATAAACTGATTAAACGTGCGCAAGATGGAAGCGTGCAAGAAGTCATCCTTGCCACCAACTACACCGTAGAAGGTGATGCCACCGCGCATTACATCAGTGAGTTGCTGCGGGCCAGAAACATCAAGGTCAGCCGTATCGCGCGCGGCATGCCAATGGGAGGCGAGATTGAATATGTAGATACAGGTACACTGGCTCAAGCCATGCTGGAGCGCAGAAGCGTTTAATCCTAAAAGCTACTCGCCCAAAAAACATTCCAGTTGAACTGCCACTACAACGCCAAGCTGATATAAAAATGTAGCAATCCAAGCATCGCTGCAATCACCACCAGCTTAAGTAAGCTTAAATTGTGTTTGATTAATAACCACAAAGCTAATATTGAAATTAAAATCGCATAGAAGTCGAAACTTTCTAAATTCATGTTTAGCAAAAACACATGCTGCGCAAAAAACAGCGCCAAGCTAACAATCACCCCCACTACCGCAGCGGTAATGGCTGTCAAAGGTGCTGAAAGCTTCAAATTATTCTGAGTGGATTCCACCAATGGCGCGCCGATAAAAATAAACAAAAACGAAGGCAAAAAAGTAAAGAATGTCACCACTATTGAAGCCAGCGCCCCAGATAAGAACAAGTGTTCGCTACCCAACACGGCTTGGGTCCAGCCACCCACAAAAGCCACAAATGCCACCACCATAATGAGCGGGCCAGGGGTAGTTTCTCCCAAAGCCAGACCATCCATCATTTGATGCGCAGTCAGCCATTGATACTGCTCGACCGCGCCCTGATAAACATAAGGTAATACCGCATAAGCTCCGCCAAAAGTCAGCAGTGCAGCTTTAGTAAAAAACCAGCCCATCTGGGTCAGCGCTCCTTGCCAGCCATAGCAATACACCAGTACCGCCATGACGATGCTCCATGCCGCCAATGCAAACGTGAGCCAAGTCAAGGCTTTTTTAACGCTAAACACAGCATGTGCGGGCGTTGGCGTATCATCATTGATGAGTGCTTTTACCTGCGCAGCGTGTGTCGCATGATGGCTCTTAACGACATTGAATGTACTAGAAAAATAATGATGTGCGACTACGCCTATTAAGCCAGCACCAATGATAATCAAAGGAAAAGGAATCTTTAGCCAGGCTATGCCAATAAAAGCAAAAACGGCAATTCCCCACAACCACTTATTTTTGAGCACGCGCACACCTATGCGATAGGCCGCAAATAGCACTATTGCCACCACTGCGGGTTTCACTCCCTGCAACATGGCATTAACCTGCGGCACATCCCCAAAACGCATATAGCCCCAACTCAGCATAATCAACATCAGCAAAGAAGGCAGCACGAACAGGCCGCCAGCTACCAGACCTCCCCAGGTTCGATGCATTAACCAGCCAATATAAGTCGCTAGCTGCTGGGCTTCAGGTCCTGGCAAAATCATGCAGTAATTCAGCGCATGTAAAAAACGCTTATCTGAAATCCAGCGTTTCTTTTCGACCAAATCGTGATGCATCATGGCAATTTGCCCAGCAGGGCCGCCAAAACTTAAAAAACCAAGTTTTAACCAATAGACTGCGGCTTCGCGTAGGCTCAGTGGCGCTGGCGTTTTAGTCTGCTCATCAATTTGGGACGGCTTCATAGCTTAGTTTTAGGTGAGTAGCTGAGTGTCAGAAAGAGATAACCAATAGTCAAACCAAGCGATTGGCAAACTTTGCCTGAACTGACAAACTGAGCTTGCAATAGAAGCATCATGAGCTAATGAATATCCAGATTTAACAAATCTAAAGGCTGTAGAATATGGGCGTCAGCACCCCACTCATCAGGCTTGTCTGATACATCCAGATACCCGTACAAAGCGACTGCTGTACGCATACCCGCAGCCTTGCCCGCCTCGATATCACGTGCGGCGTCACCCACATACCAACAATCTTGTGGATTTACATTCGCCTGTGCACAAGCCAACAGCAAGGTGTCGGGGTATGGCTTAGGACGTGCTGCATCGTCGCCGCTCACCACGCATGCCGCACGCTCCAGCAAACCTATGCTTTGCATCAGCGGTTGAGTAAATCTGCGCGGTTTATTCGTCACAACACCCCAGCCTATCGCATTGTCATCAAAGTGCTTCAGTAAACTCGCCATACCATCAAACAACAGCGGTTGTCGCGTGAGCACCTCATCATACAAGGCAAGATACTCTTCACGCATGGGCGCAAACGCAGCACTTTCAGGAGATATCGCAAATCCTATATGTAACAAGCCTGTAGAACCATGAGATGCGTAGGGGCGAATAAGCGCCAGGTCAAGTGCGGGCATGCCGTGACGCTCACGCTGCAAATTCAGCGCATAAGCCAAATCGTGGGCGGTGTCGACCAAAGTACCATCTAAATCAAATAAAATCATTTGCCAACCTTAAAAGCTCATTCTATGTATACATCGCATTGTCAGATTAAGTTACACGCTCATCGTACATACGCAATTGTTTAATGCCTGCAACTTATCTTATGCTATAAGCCGCCATTCAAAAATAACATCCAGCTATCACGCAGCCAATTGCGTATGCATAAGATAATTCACAGAAACATCATCGCCAAGCGCGTAGTATTTTTTGATGGGGTGGTAAGTCATGCCGCGCAAGCCTGTTAAATCCAGCCCAGCATCACGTACCCAGCTTGAAAGTTCAGACGGTTTGATAAATTTTGCGTAGTCATGCGTGCCTTTGGGTAACAGATTCAGCACATACTCAGCGCCAAGTACAGCGTATAGATAAGCCTTAGGGTTACGGTTAATGGTTGAGAAAAACACCGAGCCACCTGGCTTTACCAACTTTGCACAAGCAGCCACCACTGAGGCTGGATGAGGCACATGCTCCAGCATTTCCATACACGTCACCACATCAAAACTGGCAGGCGACTGCTGAGCTAACTGCTCGACTGAAATCAATTGATAATCCACCTTGGCACCACTCTCCAGCTGGTGCAGCTTCGCCACATTCAGCGCTTTTTCACCCAGATCAATGCCAGTGACATCAGCGCCCTTGAAAAACATGGATTCAGACAAAATGCCGCCGCCGCATCCCACATCGAGCACACGCTTACCTTTTAAACTCACTTGCGCATCTATAAAATCCAGCCGTAACGGGTTGATTTCATGCAGCGGCTTAAATTCGCTATTTTGGTCCCACCATTTATGCGCTAACTCGGCAAATTTTTGCAGCTCCAAACTATCTGCATTTAATGTTTGTATTGTCTCAGTTTCGGTTGCCATGTCTGGATAATTTCCTTTAACTCAATTGGTTCTATATTGGCAAAGATGCCATGACTATATCGCAAGTCGCCAGCCACCCACGTATGGGTCACATGTTCACGCCCACAGGCATAGATGAGATGTGAAACTGGGTCGTAACATGGTGCGATATTAACGTCAGTTAATTTAACAGCAGTCAAATCTGCCTGTTTGCCAACTTCAATACTACCTATCTTTTCGTCCAACCCCAATGCCTTGGCGGCATTAATAGTCGCCATTTCCAGTGCCTGATGCGCAGTAATGGCCAAGGCATCTTCACTTACACCCTTTGCCAGCAAAGCAGCTAGGCGCATCTCGGCAAACATATCCAATCGATTGTTACTCGCCGCACCGTCAGTGCCCAATCCTACATTAACATTTTCTTTGACCAGTGCAGTGACTGGTGCAATGCCACTTGCCAGCTTCAAATTCGAGCTTGGACAATGCACAATGCTGCAGCCATGTTCAGCAAGCTGATCAATTTCATGTTCTAGCAAATGTACGCCATGTGCCGCAACGAGATTCGGGCCTAGCAAGCCAAGGTCTAGCAACCGCCGCATGGGTCGCACGCCGTATTGCGCCTCACTCTGCGCGATTTCATCGCGTGTTTCATGCAAATGGGTATGGATATTCAAATTTAACTGGTCTGCATAAACCAGTACTTTTTCAAAAGTCTGGTTAGAGACAGTATAAGGTGCGTGCGGCGCAATGGTCGAACTAATCAGCGCATGAGCACGCCAGCTATCGTGTGCATCAAAGCCTTTTTGTAGATAATCATCCGCATCCTTGGCATAGTTGGTCGGGAATTCCAGCACAGGCAGACCCAAACTTGCCCGCATCCCAGTTTTAATCACTGCGCTTGCTGTGGCCTGCGGATAAAAATACATATCGCTAAAGCACGTTGTGCCTCCACTTAACATTTCAGCACAGGCAAGCGTAGAAGCATCCCTCACATAAGCCTCATCAACAATTGCCCGCTCTGCTGGCCATATATGCGCATTGAGCCAATCCATTAAAGGCACATCATCGGCAATCCCCCGCATCAGTGTCATGGGTGTATGCGTATGCAGGTTGATTAACCCAGGAATCAGCACATGCTCACCTAATGAAACCAGACTGCTAGCTGAATATTTGGAATGCGCAGTCGTCGTGGGAAGCACATCCACAATCTCATGATGATGTATCACCACACTACAAAATTCCAATAGCGATTGATTGGCATCTACAGTTGCCACCCAACGCGCATCTATGATTAAATCTACGGGCTTTAATACCGCTGATGATTGCTCTATATTTGTCATGACTTTAATTGTACCAATAAAAAAGCCCCGCTTTCGCGAGGCTTTTATTAATCACCAAAATTTAATAAAAATCTGGAAAATTATTTGCACTCATTCACAGGGTGCATTCTTTGACCTTCAATCACAACACGGCGGTTTGGCTCCAAACACTCGATCAGCGCCTTGCCTTTAACACCTTTACAATCAACCACTGGTTGAGACTCACCTTTACCAACTGCGCGTAAACGGTTTGCATCAATGCCGTGAGAAATTAAATGGTCTCTGATGATGTTGGCACGTTGCTCTGAGAGTTTTTGGTTGTATTTCTCTGAACCGATTAAATCAGTATGGCCTATCACCAATACCACATCAAATTCTGGGTGGTCTTTTAGTTTGGCCACAACATCATCCAACACAACAACCGCATCACCATTTAGTTTGTATTTGTCAAAAGCAAACAGTTTTGTAGCAGACAGCGTAATCGTTTCAAATTTAGGCTGGCATGGCTCAGGAGTAGCCACTGGTGCTGGCTCAGGGGCTGGCGCTGGCTCAGGGGCTGGCGCTGGTGCCACATAAGGTGCTGGCTCAGGAATCGGCTCTGCCGCAGCTACTACTGGCGCAGCTGCTGGTGCACCAAAGCGGAAAATACCGCCCAAGCTCAATAGTGTGTTACCAATGGTTTCATCTGCATCAAAACTTGTGCCTGGTGCTTTTGCATCAGAACGTGTCCACTGATGACGCAAGTCAGCTTGCAAACCAAAAGTATCATTAAACAAATACTGTGCGCCCAAGCCTACATTTGCCAACCATGAAGTCTTGCTTCTATCTTCAAGTTGAGCAAAGTTGCTGTAATCCACGTTGTTACGCGCAACACCCAAACCTGCCAACAAGAATGGACGGAATTTGTCACGACTAAACATATACAAAGCATCCAAGCCTAGTGTTGTTTGCTTGTAACGGCCACCTACGCCAGCGATGTTAGTGTCTTCATCTGCACGGTTATGACCCAAACGTGCCTGGATATCCCAGCTTTCTGACAACTCTTTACCAATGCTGATGAAACCACCCGCACCGTTATCGGCATCAAGGTCGCTATCGGTATTTAAATAACTCACACCTGGCACTGCATACCATGCGCCACGGTACATATCTTCAGCAGCTGCGCTAAATGCAGCCATGCCCATGGTCGCCGCTACAGCAAGGCTAATTAAATTCTTTTTCATTACTTTTAACTCCTAGTCAAATAAAACTGCTTAAATAGCATCATACGCAGGGCGCGAGATGATTGCAATGGCAAAACCCAAGCAAATCGAGCAACCCAGACATTTTTGTTGCGTTTATACCACAAATTTACAATAATTTACGAATAGCTTCAATTTTATCAGCCACTAGGCTACGCTCACGCTGATCGCCCTCACTTACACCGCCTCTAAATCCAATAAAATCTGGCGAAAATGCCAGCACTTTGGCGACATGCTGTATATGGAGCGAGCCTGCCAGACCATAAAATAAGTCGTTCGATAGCGCAAGACTGGCAAAATCGTACAACTGTGTTTCCGTATAGTAGTCCAAAACCGTTTTACCGTTTTTATGCGCTGTATCTATCATCACGCCGTAAAATCCAGCAGACTTTATCTGTGCCAGCAATTCAACTGGGTAAGTGTATTCTGCAAATAAAACTGCGATTATTTTTTTCCCGCCCACAGTCATGGGCCTCAAAGCAGCCAAACACGTAGCATAGTCAGGTGCTGCAAAAAAACCAATTTTGACAATATCCACCGCTGTTTTGGCTAAGGCAGATACCCGAGATGCAATCAGGTCAGCCTGCATAGGCAAGTCACCTATGGTGGCGCTCACCAGAATAGCGTCACGTTGAGTATCTCGCGCCGAGGCTGCATGTACAAAAGCTGTCACCTCTTTAATTACCACATCTGGCAATGCACCCAGCGCACCACTGGCGGGATCCTTTAAATCAATCAAATC
>JAQTXW010000037.1 GCA_028688575.1 Methylotenera sp.
TACCAGGCACGTTGCAGGCACTAGAAGCTTCTACTGCAATACTTAAGCTGTATAAAAGTGGTGCAAGTTCAAAAGAGTTAGCTGATTATTTGCGCGATAAAGTTTACCCTTTTGAAAACGAGCAAACTAAAGATTTACCTGCGGGTGGCAGTGACCCGAAGTATCAAAAGCGCATTGCGGAAAATGCCGATATACCAATGAGTGAAACTAGGCCAACAAATGGTCAACTTACAAGTTTTGGGCGAATGGGGGCATCGCAAGCGGCTGCCTTAAAAATGGCAAAACACATTCCAGAGCAATATCACGCTCATTTACAAGAATTAGTGAACCAGCACATTATTGAGCATAATCTCACGGTTGCCTTGCTGGAAAAAACTTATACCCGTGAATCCACAACCTTGTCAGCCTAACCCATCCATCAAACCGCAAGGGTCTTCACCGTGGAACATAAGTGCTTAAGCACTTTGTTCGCACGCGAAAGCGGGACGCTGCGCTGACGCGTATCGCCCCTTATGTCAAACGTTAGGCAATACAGCCATGGAATATCGCGCTAGACTTTTCGCTCATGAAGCCTTCGGTTATTTTGTTGTGAGTCTCTTCGCCTTTTTTGCGCTTTGCTTCCCCGTCGTTGGCGCATATAGGGAACTCGCTCTTATGGTTGTGTTTGCCGCATTGCTCGTCATACGTCTTAGAGCCAGAAAAATGGTTTTTTCTGCTGACTCATTTCACTATGATGGCTGGGTGACGAGCTTTAGCATTCCATTTGACGAGATCAGGAGTGTTGTGCCTGCGAGTGCGTTTGGCTATCCAACCGATCGCATCCACGGTGGCCAGTATTGCGTGCTCACTAAATTTAAAAAACGTCACTGGGTAACTCTTTTATGGTTCTCTCCTGCAACTTGCAGGCGGTTTGATCTGCAACTCGTTCATCGCAGTCACGCGGATAGCGTCACCTAACAAACTGCCGCATGACGACCGCAAAAGAGCTACGTTCTTTTGCACCCTCACTTCGTTCGGCGGCGCTTGAGCCGTAGCGTTAGGATTTGTCTTTATCTCTTAGTACCTCTGTAAACCTCGCGAACTTTGGCTCGCAGGGCAGTATTTTTGGTTCAGTGGGTTTGTGGGCGTTTTTGGGTTGGTTTGCTGGTTTTAGTTGGCTTTTCGGTGGCTTCACTAACCAGTGGGCGTCAATTATGGATATCTGGGGTCAACACCAGTTCAACAACAGCGACTGATGCCTTTCCACTTATTATCCTGCCACAGCTTGTAAAACTCTTTGCGCGTTAGCGCAGCAGGCGCATCTACTGTGGACTGATGAAACTCAGCATGATGCTTGAGATATTGATCATAAGCATCGTCACCAGAAAGTTGGCGTAATATATGCCACAGATGTTTTATTTTTTTAAGCATTAATCTCTCACCCAATTTTCAACTAATCTGCTCGGCTCATGCGGCACTTCTGACAATCTAAGAACTGGTCTGCCAGCTAAATAGCGTGCGCACAAACGCAGCATGTCTATAATCACAACCCATAGCACTATCACAAAGAATAAGGTCAAATATGCATCCAAGTGCTGATTAAATATCAGTTGCGGTGCAACAGCCGCTTTCTCTGGTGATAATAATCCTGCGGCTAGCTTTGTTGCCATATCATCTGCCGCAGCAAAGAAGCCTACCCGAACATCGGTGCTAAAAATCTTTTCATAGGCGGCCGTGGTGGTAATAATCACCAGCCAAGTGAGTGGCAGCCCTGTCACCCAGGCAAACTTAAGCTTGCCAGACTTTACTAAAATGCCTGTAGCTACACATAAGGCAATGGCCGCGAGCAATTGGTTCGCTATGCCAAATAATGGCCACAGAATATTTACGCCACCATTCGGGTCTATCACACCAATATATAAAAAATAGCCCCATCCAGCTACTACCAAGCTGCTGGTAAAAATCACCGATGGCATATAGGAAGTTTCACCGAGTTTTTTATTAAAGTTGCCCAATAAGTCCTGTAGCATAAAACGTCCTACGCGCGTGCCTGCATCCAGTGTGGTGAGTATGAAAATCGCCTCAAACATAATGGCAAAGTGATACCAGATTGCCAGCATGTCTTTACCAAAGGCGCTCCCGAAAATACTGGCCATCCCTACAGCCAAACTCGGGGCTCCACCTGTGCGGGCGAATAAGGTGCTCTCACCCATGTCTTTTGCAAGTTGCTGCATTTGCTCTACCGTTACAGCAAACCCCCAGCTATTGATTTTGGCAATCGCATCAGCGGCCTCTGCTCCCACGACGCCTGCAGGGCTATTAATAGCAAAAAATACACCAGGGTCCAGCACTGTTGCGGCAATCATCGCCATAATCGCCACAAAGCTTTCCAGCAGCATGCCGCCATAGCCTATCATGCGGATGTCACGCTCATTACTGAGTAATTTTGGCGTAGTGCCAGATGAAATCAGCGCATGAAACCCTGAAATTGCACCGCAGGCAATGGTAATAAACACAAATGGAAACAGCTTGCCGCCAAATATCGGGCCAGTGCCATCTACAAATTGCGTCACTGCTGGCATGTGGATCTCTGGCCGCAAAATTACAATCGCCACTGCCAGCAATAATATAGTACCCAACTTCATAAAGGTGGATAAGTAATCACGTGGCGCCAATAACAACCATACGGGCAATACCGCAGCAGCAAACCCGTATAAAATAATGGCATAGGCTAGCGGTACGCCTCCATGGTCGAATAATGGGCGCAAATCTTGATGATGGTCGATCCACCCGCCTAGCCACACCGAAAGCAACAACAACACCACGCCGATTACTGAGGCCTCTAGCACGCGGCCAGGGCGAATATTGCGCATATACAGGCCGATAATCATGGCAATCGGGATTGTTGCAGCGACGGTTGAAGTCGCCCAAGGGCTGTGCTTCATTGCGTTGACTACCACCAAACCCAGCACGGCAATTAATATGATCATGATTAGAAACGTGCCCACCAGTGCTGCGCTACCGCCTACCACGCCAATTTCATCTCGCGCCATTTGCCCTAAGCTGCGGCCATTACGACGTGTTGAAAAAAATAAGGTGACCATGTCCTGTACTGCACCGCCGAGTACCGCGCCAATCAAAATCCACAGTGTGCCTGGCAGGTATCCAAACTGTGCTGCAAGCGTGGGCCCTATCAGTGGACCTGGACCTGCAATGGCAGCAAAATGGTGCCCAAACACAATCCATTTGTTAGTCGGGATAAAATCACGCCCATTATTTAAACGCTCAGCAGGGGTTGCACGAGTTTCATCCAAGACCAAAACCTTGGCAGCAATCCAGGCGGCATAAAATCGGTAAGCAATTGCATAAATACAAACGGCTGCAGTAATGAGCCACAGCGCATTGATGCTTTCACCACGATTTAAGGCGATGCCAGAAACGGCAAATGCACCCAACAGTGCAACGGCGAACCATAAAAATAGTTTAAGGTATTGAGTCATAACTAAAGGCGAACCACTTTTAAGTTAAATTTGGATGCCGTTAGTATAAATCAGAGTTGATTAAAACAGCTAGTTGACACTTAATATCTGTTGTTCCGAAAAAGATGTACAAGAATTTTACATCTGAGCAATGTTTATCTATCACCACACCCGAAGTTTTTGTTTCATGCAAACGAGCGCTATAATCTCTAACAGTATGATTAACCTTCAATTTAAAATCAGAATCTCAAATGGCGATGCAATAGCAATGGGGCCAGGCAAGGCAGAATTGCTAACGTTCATCAGTGAGCTTGGTTCAATCTCAGCCGCAGCAAAGCGTATGCAGATGTCATATCGCAGGGCCTGGGAGCTAGTCGACGTCATGAACAGCTGTTTTGACCAGCCTTTAGTGCTGAGTAATGTTGGAGGGAGTCATGGTGGTGGCGCCCAACTGACTGAGTTTGGCAGTCAAATTTTGGCTAACTATCACACTATCCTGCTCAAGTCACAAGCTGCTAGCGCCAATGAGCTAGCCTTTATTGCTGAACATCTAAAGCAATCTGATTAATCTCATCAAGTGGTCATCAGTTAATTTCATAACACGCTATTCCCGTTTGAAAATAACGCATGTTATGATAGCCTATCAGCAATGGATACCTAAACCATACGTATCTATCAAAGTAACTGTTATAAGTCTTCCAACCCACTGATTAAGAGCATTAAATGAAAATTAAACACTATTTATTCAAGCCATTACTGCCGCTCATATTTGGCCTTATGCTATTTAATTGGTCTTCTGTGGCTTTTTGCGACGAAATCCATATTGCCGCTGCTGCTGACCTGAAATTTGCCATGGATGAAATCGTGGCAGAATTCAACAAAACCAATCCCGCAGACAAGATAAATGCAACTTATGGCTCTTCAGGCAAGTTTCATACACAGATCCAGCAAGGCGCACCCTATGATCTCTATTTTTCGGCGGACATCGCATTTCCCATTCAATTAAAAAATGATGGGTTTTCAGCATCCGCGGTTATTCCCTATGCTTTTGGCCGCATTGTGCTATGGAGTGCAAGCATGGACGCGAGCAAAATGACACTGGACAACCTGAACGACGCAGGGATTACGCGTGTCGCGATTGCTAACCCTAAGCATGCCCCCTACGGAAAACGCGCCGAAGAGGCGTTACGTGCTGCTGGGGTATGGCATAAAATTGAACCCAAGCTGGTTTATGGTGAGAATATTGCACACACTGCGCAGTTTGTGCAAACTGGCAATGCGCAGATTGGCATCATTGCCTTATCTTTAGCCGTTAATCCTGAACTTGCACGCAAAGGTGGGTACTGGTTAATTCCAGAACAACTGCATGCGCCGCTGGAACAAGGCTTCATTATCACTAAACGTGCAGAAGGCAAGCCGTTGGCAAAGAAATTTGCGGGTTACATGAGCAGCAAAACAAGCCGTGCTATTATGAAAAAATACGGTTTTGTATTGCCAGATGAAACCTCAAAAGATTAAGGGCAGGCGAATAATGACATGCAGTGACAAACAAAACTTAAGCAAACATGATACTGCTTACCGATAGTGACATACAGGCCATTTTGCTCACCCTCAGGCTGGCGGGGGTTGTGACACTGATTTTACTCATCATTGGCACCCCCATCGCTTGGTGGCTGGCGCGCACTAAAGTCTGGTGGAAGTCTCCAGTTGGTGCCGTAGTTGCGCTCCCTTTAGTGTTGCCGCCCTCAGTACTTGGTTTTTACTTATTGCTGGCAATGGGTCCTAATGGCCCCGTGGGGCAATTTACTCAATCACTGGGCTTGGGGTTATTGCCCTTCACTTTCTGGGGCCTAGTCATTGCCTCAGTGTTTTATTCATTACCTTTTATGGTGCAGCCTTTACAGAATGCCTTCGAAGCCATCGGAGATCGCCCGCTCGAGGTCGCCGCAACCCTGCGTGCATCGCCCCTCGATGCTTTTTTTACGGTTGCCATGCCACTGGCGCGACCTGGGTTTATTACCGCATCCATACTGACCTTTGCGCACACCGTTGGCGAGTTTGGCGTGGTGTTGATGATAGGCGGCAATATTCCTGGTATCACGCGCGTGGCGTCAGTGCAAATATACGACCATGTAGAAGCACTTGAATACATGCAGGCACACAGCCTGTCTGCGGTGATGCTGATTTTCTCTTTCACAGTGCTGCTATTTGTTTACATCTGGCAGCCTAGTGCAAAGAAATGGAAATAAAATGACTGGCATTCAGGCGCGCTTTAAAATCGACTGGGCTAAATTCAAACTCGATGTAGATTTGCATCTTCCTAACCAAGGGATTACCGCCATTTTCGGCCACTCTGGTTCGGGAAAAACCACACTGCTACGCTGTATCGCTGGGTTGGAGCGATCTCAGACAGGTCATCTCACGGTCAGTGGCGAGATTTGGCAAAGTGAACAGCACTGGCGCCCCACGCACAAGCGCGGGTTGGGTTATGTGTTTCAAGAGGCTAGTTTATTTGCTCACCTCACTGTCATGGGCAATCTGCTTTACGGCAGACAACGTATATCAGGCCATGAAAAAATCAGCCTGGAACAGGCGGTTGAACTATTAGGCATTGCGCATCTGCTTGATCGAAAACCCGAAAAACTCTCTGGCGGAGAACGTAGCCGCGTGAGCATTGCACGGGCACTTGCAGCTAATCCGAGCATCCTGCTGCTGGACGAACCGCTAGCCGCGCTAGACTATCCGCGCAAGCAGGAAATCATCCCTTATCTGGAACGCCTGCATGGTGAGCTCCATATCCCCGTACTTTATGTAAGCCATGCCGCAGATGAAGTGGCAAGGCTAGCTGACCACTTGGTTGTGATGGATAATGGACGAGCACTGTCTAGTGGGCCTCTGACGGAAATGCTCACACGGCCTGACTTGCCAATACGATTAGGACAAGATGCTGGTGCGGTGTTCGAGGCGATCGTAGCTGAAATCGACGATACATGGCACATGGCGCGTGTCGAGTTTACAGGGGGTAGCCTTTGGGTCGGCAATCAAAGGCTGTCAATTGGCAGTAAGATAAGAGTGCAGGTGCTGGCAAAAGATGTCAGCCTAGCTACAGCACTGCCAAGCAAAACCAGCATTCAAAACATACTTCAAGGTCAGGTAGGCAGCATTGCCAATGACGAGCATCCTAGCCTAGCCTTGGTGCGCGTTCAGATTGGTAACACCATGTTGCTATCACGTATCACCAAAAAAGCCCTCGCATCGCTTAATGTCACCATTCACCAGAAAATATGGGTGCAGATTAAATCAGTCGCCCTGATGGAGGGCTAAAGTTTGGCATTAGTAGGCGCCGCTAGATGTGCCGCCTGATGAGCTGCGCTCATCAATATTTCAAAGACAGTTAAATCAAAACACCATGTATTAACTTGGTGTCTTTAAATCTGCTGTTAAATGCGGGGTGAGCGTCTGCAGCATTTGTGCAAACACTTTTGGATTCGCCGCCACTATATTGCCAGTTTTGAGCCAAGACTCATTCCCTTGAAAATCACCGACGATTCCACCAGCCTCCTGCACTAACAAGCCACCTGCCGCTATATCCCAGGCAGACAAGTTAATTTCAAAAAAGCCATCTACCCAGCCAGCCGCCACATAAGCCAGATCCAGTGCAGCAGAACCTGGGCGACGAATACCCGTGGTTTTCTTAATCATGTCCTTCAACATGCCCATGTAGGTATCTAAATGCGTAAAATCACGGAACGGAAACCCCGTCGCAATGAGAGAATCCTGTAGTTTGCTACGACTTGTGACACGAATGCGTTTATCATTCAAAAATGCACCGCGACCTTTGGTTGCGGTAAATAAATCATTGCGCACAGGGTCATAAATCACCGCCTGTGTCAGCACCCCTTTTTGCTGCAAAGCTATTGAAATACAGTATTGCGGAAAACTATGTAAAAAATTAGTCGTGCCATCCAAGGGGTCAATAATCCAGATATTTTCAGCCTGAGCGTTGCTTTCGCCGCTTTCCTCACCTAAAAAACCATGATCTGGATACGCATCCTTGAGCACATCAATAATCGCCTGTTCCGCTGCGCGGTCGACTTCACTCACAAAATCATTGTAGGATTTTGACTGCACGCTCAGCGAGCCCACATCCTGCGAAGCACGATTGATAATATTGCCAGCCTTGCGTGCGGCTTTCACTGCATTGATAAGCATTGGATGCATAACGAATAATCTTTAAAGAACTGATAAAATACTATTTTAACTTTTATTGCCCTTAATTGCCATTAAAACTCCTGCTGCCTCAGGCAGGATTAACCCGCAAACGGACTAGCATCTTCAAACTAATGAACCCTGAACACATATTCAACCACATCCGTGTGGTGCTTTGCCAAACCAGCCATCCAGGCAACATTGGCTCTGCCGCGCGCGCCATGAAAACCATGGGGCTGAAGCATCTTTATCTTGTCAATCCACTGCATTTCCCAGACCCTCAGGCCACATCACTGGCCACGGGTGCCGCCAACCTGCTCGAAAACGCCACCGTCTGCACTTCCTTAGAGGAAGCGCTAACAGGCTGTGCACTAGCCATTGGTATGAGTGCACGCAAGCGACAAATCTCGCATGAGCTTGTCAACGTACGCGAAGCGGCATCCCGTGCAGTTCAGGTTGCAACTAGCCAGCCTATCGCGCTGGTATTTGGCACAGAGATGAGCGGCCTCTCCAACGCTGAGCTTGACTGTTGTCAACTGCTAGCCATGATCCCTGCCAACCCGGAATATTCCTCACTCAACCTGGCTGCTGCAGTACAAGTCATGACTTACGAAATCCGCATGGCAGTGCTGGAAGGCAAACTTGAATTACCAGCAAACCAACCAGCACTAGCCACCAATGAGGCTTTGGAAGGCTTTTACGCGCACCTGGAAGAAACCCTGATTAAAATTGGTTACCTTAACCCAGCAGCACCTAAAAAACTTTCTGAGCGTATTCGTCGCATTTATGCTCGTGCTAAATTAGAAAAAGAAGAAGTCAATTTACTGAGAGGCATTTTAACTTTATCCATCGCACCAAAGAAACACGATAAATATTAAACTACCCAAATTCATCACTTATTTGACTAATCACCTTGTATATTTCAATCACATTGATCACGACGTTAACCACTGAGTGATATGAAATATTACAGTTTGCACTTTCTGCTCCGTAACTTGAGATATGGGTATTAAAAATTTAATTAGCAATTTACAGAATGACACTAGGCGGGCTTACCAAACACAACTTGGCTTTACACTAGTAGAACTGGTGGTAGTCATTGTAATATTGGGCATACTCGCTTCAGCAGCATTGCCAAGATTCATTAATCTTGGCCGTGATGCACGCGTTGCTACCATACAAAATTTAGCAGGGTCAGTACGTAGCTCTCTGCATCTCGTAGAAGGCCAAGTCATGATCAAAGGCTTTGGCTCAGCAGGCCAGCAAAGCAACATCACCTGGATAAAACTGGCAGATAATACTGATATCAGACTCTGGAACGGTTATCCGGACCGGTGGTGTGACGGCATAGGCGTTTTACAGCAAGGCTTTATCGTCCCTGCATCTGGATGTTATTTAAGCAATGCTGCCATAGAAAACCATGGTCTGACTTTTTACGGATTTGGCAATTCAGCCATTCCTGGTGGTGATGCAGGCTGGAGAATCGAATCTGCAATCACTCCTAATCAATGTGCAGTGCAATATCGTTACAACGGAAGCGGAAACCCATTGGTTACAGCACATACGAATGGCTGCTAATTTTGAAAAATGTAGCCTATAGCCGCAAATTAAGGCGAACCCAGTTACCTTGCCCACGCACTATTACTGTAACAGCACGCCTCACTCCAGTTACGGTCTTATTTTATGACTTTACCAAGAACCTTTGAGCTGCTTTAGCTTCAAACTGTAATTACAATTTCATGGAGTAATCATGCATAAACTGCTCGCCATATTACTTTGCATACCAGCCTTTTGCACCCCTGCCCTGGCACTGCCTCCTGAAGGCATGGTATACGATCTTAAAGCCAGCGTGGTTAAAGTGCGCGTAGCGCTGCCCAATAGCCATTCAGGAGTTGGCTCTGGCGTTGTGGTGGCTAAAGATCAGGTGGTCACCAATTGCCATGTCGTCGCCAACGCCCAAGCGATTAATGTCATCAAATTTGGTGAAAGTCATCGTGCGAATTACATCAAAGCGGATTGGCACCACGATTTATGCATCGTAGGTTTTGATGGGCTTAATACGCAAATTGCAGAACTCGGTACCAGTGCAACACTGCAATATGAACAGCCCGTATTTACCATCAGCTTTCCCAACAACTCTCCTCGACCACTGACCACCTATGGTTCTGTAAAAGCGCTATATCCCCTAGATGACGCCGTGGTCATTCGCACTAGCAATGATTTCAGGATGGGTGCCAGTGGAGGTGCCATGTTCAGTGAAGACGGTAAATTAGTCGGCATCATCACACTCAAAAGCCCAGGGCGCAATGCTTTTTATTACAACTTGCCCGTGGAGTGGATTAAAACTTTGCTGCAACAACCCGAGCTTAGCATTCCAGCAGCAGGCACACTGCCGTTCTGGGATTCGCCTGAACAAAACAGACCCTACTTTATGCGCGTCATACAGCCATTGCAGACCGAAGACTGGGCCGCCTTAAAATCTATCGCACAACAATGGCGCCAACATGAGCCCAATTCGCTAGAGGCACTGCATCACTTAGCCATTGCTGAATACAAGCTAAACGACCTGGAAAATGCACGCCTGCATTTCAAGCAAATTTACACACAGAACAATCGTCACGCGGATGCCCTTCTTTACCTAGGGCTTATTGCCGCACAAACTAATAATAAAGAATTTGCAGTTCACGCTGCATCCTTACTTGAAGCACTTGACAAAGACCTTGCCAGTGAACTCCATGCAAAAATCAACCACACCAATCTCGACTGCAACTACACCACTTGCTAGGCCAACTTGTGAGCCTGATGCTACTAAAACTCAAGTAATCAAAAAAAATCCACCCCTCAACAATCACTTGTAAAAACAGCCTTATTTCGCTCGAGCTTTAAGTCGCAGTTCCCTAGTAAAATGGTCAACCATTAGCATTTTGTGGCATAATGCCAGTTTTATGATGTGCCAACATAATGTTTAATCACATTAAAGAAGATATTTCAATTGTATTTGAGCGCGACCCCGCTGCACGCACACGCTTTGAAATTCTCACCACCTATCCAGGCGTGCACGCATTGCTTATTCACCGCTTTAGCCACCATCTATGGAAAGCCAACTGGTTTTGGTTGGGCAGATTTTTTTCACATATTGGTCGCTGGTTAACAGGTGTTGAGATACACCCTGGTGCTACCATCGGCAGGCGTGTATTTATTGATCACGGCATGGGTGTCGTGATTGGTGAAACCGCCGTCATCGGCGACGATTGCACCCTGTATCACGGCGTCACTTTAGGTGGAACTTCATGGAATAAAGGCAAGCGCCACCCTACACTAGAAAATGCCGTGGTGATTGGCGCTGGCGCTAAGGTACTTGGCCCTATCACCATTGGTGAAGGCGCAAAAATTGGCTCTAACGCCGTGGTGGTCAAAGACGTGCCTGCCAACTCCACAGCAGTGGGAATTCCTGCGCGGATCTTAGAAGAAGAAAAATCCAAGCAGCGCGAGGCCAGTGCAAAAAAATTAGGCTTTGCCGCGTACGCGGTCGGAAATGATGAAAATGACCCAATGACCAAAGCTATCCACTCGTTGCTGGACCACGCAGCCAAACAGGAACAGGCTATTCTCGACTTACAGACTCAGCTGGCAAGATTAAATATGACGATTGAAACTGATGCAGAAGTTGGTGAAGCCTTTGATGTGCAACACAACACGGGCAAAGCCGAATAAGTCGGCGCGTTTTTTTGCTGAAAATTCAGCGGTAGATGATACCGCCCCATTGATAATAGTTGACTAAATTTGTAAGGTATTGTAATATTTCACCATCAATTTCTCTTATTGAAGTGAATTATTATGCGTTTAACCACCAAAGGCCGATTTGCTGTGACCGCAATGCTGGACCTCGCGATTAATGAAGCTAAAGACACCAAGCCAGTTACGCTGGCTGGCATTAGCGAGCGCCAGAGCATTTCACTGTCTTACCTGGAGCAACTTTTCAGCAAGCTACGCCGCCAGGGATTGGTCAAAAGCATCAGAGGCCCAGGCGGTGGCTACAATATTGCTAAAAATATCGCCAAAATTTCTGTTGCGGAAATCATTCATGCCGTGGATGAGCAAATAGATGCTACGCAGTGTGGCGGACATGAAAACTGTCGTGATGAGGGTCGCTGCATGACGCATGATTTATGGTCAGCCCTTAATACTAAAATCTTAGAGTATTTGGCTGGCGTCACGCTATATGACATGGTGGCCTCGCAGGTCGATGGCCAGAAAATAGTAATTACGCCGCGCAATGGTCTAGATAAGCCAACTCGCACTGAAATCACGGCGTCACTCTAAATTAAGATGGCGATAAAATTTTATGACCAGCATCTACTTTGACCACAACGCAACCACCGCGCTAGATAGCCGCGTGCTGGAGGCCATGTTGCCGTGGATGCAAACGCAGCAGGGCAACCCAACCAGTCGCCATTTTTTTGGACGCACTGCGCGCAATGCAATTGAACATGCAAGAGCGCAAGTAGCAGAGGCTTGCGGCGGTTATCCATCACAAGTCATCTTTACCGCCTCTGGCACAGAGGCGAACAACTTTGCTATCAAAGGCTTGGCGAACAACCAGCCAGCTACGCAGATTTTATATAGCGCAATAGAACACCCTTGCGTTTCAAAACCCGCCATAGCGATGCAGGCACGTGGCTGGACCAGCCATAGCATTGAAGTAAGCAAGACTGGGCAGGTTGATACAAACCATTTAAAAACATGCTTAACCACGCCGACTGGCCTAGTATCTGTAATGCTAGTCAACAATGAAACCGGCGTGATTCAAAATGTTGCTGAAATTGCCGAAATTAGCCGCCAGGCAGGGGCCTTGGTACATACAGATGCAGTGCAGGGCTTAGGGAAAATGGCCTTAAATTTTACTGATTTAAACGTTCACGCCATGAGCCTATCCAGCCACAAGATTCATGGCCCGCAAGGTGCAGCAGCCCTTATTTTAGATAAGCGTGTTGATATAGCGCCACTACTGCATGGCGGAGGGCAAGAGCGCGGCTTACGTAGCGGCACTGAAAATATTGCAGCCATTGTTGGGTTTGGTTTGGCATGCGAGCTAGCGCATGCTCATTTAGACCAATTTACCCACCATACCAACACATTACGCGAACAGTTTGAGTCAGGCCTGGCTGCAATCAATATTACCGTATTTGGCAGCGAATCCGACCGTGTGCCAAACACTAGTTTTTTTGCGGTGAACGGCATTGAAGGCGAAACATTGGTGCTGGCGCTCGACCGAAAGGGATTCGCGGTGGCCAGTGGCTCAGCCTGCTCTAGCGACAGCACAGAGCCTAGTCATGTATTGCTTGCTATGGGGGTAAATCCCGACCTGGCACGCGGTGCCGTCAGAGTAAGCTTTGGCATGCACAACACTGCACAGCAGGTGCATGACTTGCTTGACACATTGAAACAAGAAATTTTGAGATTAAAACAATTAACCAGTATCGCCGCATAAAAAGTAAAGCAAAAGGATATCAATAGAAATGTCAGCATCCCTAGAAATCACCGTTTTAAAAGCGCACGATGACAATCATCCCGTGTATTTGGATTACTCTGCCACCACGCCAGTAGACCCGCGTGTGGCCGCAAAAATGATTCCATACCTGACTGAAGATTTTGGCAACCCAGCATCACGTAGCCACCCCTACGGCTGGACCGCAGAAAAAGCGGTTGAAAACGCACGTGAAGAAGTCGCCAAGCTAGTAGGTGCTGATCCGCGCGAAATCGTATGGACATCAGGTGCGACTGAATCAAATAATCTGGCCATTAAAGGCGCTGCTAACTTTTATGCAGCAAGCAAAGGCAAGCACATCATTACCGTGGCCACTGAGCATAAAGCTGTGATTGACCCAGTCCGCGAGCTGGAACGCCAGGGCTTTGAAGCGACCTTTTTACAACCAGAGCCAAACGGGCTACTGGATCTGGAAAAGCTCAAGGCCGCTATTCGTCCTGACACCGTGTTGGCATCTGTTATGTTTGTCAATAACGAAATTGGTGTGATTCAGGACATTGAAGCCATCGGCAACCTCTGCCGCGCCAACAATATCATTTTCCATGTGGATGCCGCGCAAGCGACTGGAAAGGTAACTATCAACCTGGAAAAACTGCCAGTAGACCTCATGAGCTTTAGTGCGCATAAGACCTACGGCCCTAAGGGTATTGGTGCGCTGTATGTGCGCCGCAAGCCACGCATTCGTATTGAAGCACAAATGCACGGTGGCGGCCATGAGCGCGGCATGCGGTCTGGCACCTTAGCCACACATCAAATTGTTGGCATGGGCGAGGCATTTCGCATTGCGCGTGAGGAGATGGATATTGAAAATGCGCGCATTCGTCGATTGCGCGATCAATTACTGCATGGCTTGCAAGAAATTGAAGAAGTCTATGTGAATGGCGATTTAGCGCATCGTGTTCCACATAACTTAAATATCAGTTTCAATTACGTTGAAGGTGAATCATTGATCATGGCAGTAAAAGGCATTGCAGTATCAAGCGGCTCAGCTTGCACCTCTGCAAGCCTTGAGCCTAGTTATGTATTGCGTGCATTGGGACGTAGTGATGAGCTCGCGCATAGCTCAATCCGCTTTTCTATCGGCCGCTTCACTACGGCAGAGGATGTGGATTACACCATTCAGTTGATGAAAAGCAAAATTGGCAAATTACGTGAGCTTTCCCCACTATGGGAGATGTATCAGGATGGCGTGGATATTAGCAAGGTGCAGTGGGCAGCGCACTAAGACCGCATTCGCCGTCTGCTTGCCAACTGCGCCAAGCAGGCAAGGTATTGAGTTTTGAGTAAAAGATTTAAAATTAAAGCAAGCGTATGAAATAGGAAGCAAAATCAGGGCGAAAACTGAAGTCCGCACGAACAGCACTGCAAAGCGCATTCAACGCCGAATTTGCAATGTATTTCAAGGCATAAAAGGAGAAGTAAAATGGCATATTCAGACAAAGTATTAGACCACTATGAAAACCCGCGTAACGTGGGCAGTTTAGATAAAAATGACCCACAGGTAGGCACTGGCATGGTTGGTGCACCCGCCTGTGGTGACGTGATGAAGCTCATGATTAAGGTGAATGATGACGGCATCATCGAAGATGCTAAATTCAAAACTTATGGTTGCGGCTCTGCCATTGCTTCGAGCTCACTGGTTACTGAGTGGCTAAAAGGCAGAACGATAGACGAGGCTTATGCCATCAAAAACTCTGAAATCGCAGAAGAACTCGCCTTGCCTCCTGTTAAAATTCACTGCTCAGTGCTTGCTGAAGATGCAATTAAAGCAGCCGTAGCTGACATCAAGGCAAAGCAGTCAGCTAAAGTAGAGGCTTAATGTAACACTGTCATTTCACACTTGTTTCGTCACCTAATCAAAAAGTAAGTGGATCCTGACCAAAGTCGGGATGGCAACAACAGGAAAAGTAATATTTTAAACTATGGCAATCACACTGACAGAAACCGCGGCTAACCGCGTTGAAAAATTCCTCGCGAATCGCGGCAAAGGCATTGGCCTGCGCCTGGGCGTTAAAACCACAGGCTGCTCTGGCATGGCTTATACCCTTGAATTTGTGGATGAAATGCAAGCAGAAGACATCGCTTTTGAGAGCCATGGAGTTAAGGTTATTGTTGACCCAAAAAGTCTGGTGTACATTGACGGCACAGAGCTTGATTTCACTAAAGAAGGCCTGAACGAAGGCTTTAAATTTAACAACCCCAATGTAAAAGATGAGTGTGGATGTGGCGAAAGTTTTACGGTTTAGATTTAACACTAGATAAACACAAATGCATATAGATTCCATAATCAATGATTCGCCGCTTTATTTTGCAGCACATCGGCATCACCTCAATTGTGATTTGTGCTTATGTGCATTGATCTTTGGTTGATTTGTATTTATGCAAAACTACTTCTCACTATTTCAGCTACCTCAGCAGTTCGCAATTGATTTAAAGCAGCTCGAAACCAGCTACCGCGGGATTCAGTCTGCCAGTCACCCAGATCGCTTTGTCAGCGCAGCGCCAGCCGAGAGGTTACAATCGATGCAATTGGCCACCACCGCCAATGAAGCTTATGCAACGCTTAAAACTCCTGCACGCCGAGCATGTTATTTGCTGTCTTTACATGACATTAACGCTCTCAATGAGTCTAACACCGCAATGTCTATGGATTTTTTAATGCAGCAGATGGAATGGCGCGAGGCACTGGATGACGCCAAGCAAGCTAAAAACATAAACCAATTAGAGGCATTAGCCAAACTGCTGCAATCTGAGGCTAAATCTTTGCAAGCAGAATTAACAGACCAGCTTGATGAGAAAAAAGACCTCTCTGCGGCAACCGATATAACACGCAAACTTATTTTTATTGATAAAGTAATTACGGATATTCATCAAGCCATTGAACAAATTGAATAGGCTTAGCTAGAATAGCATCCATCAAAGAACCACCCAATTAAAGACTCGCAAAACCACAAAACATGGCATTACTTCAAATAGCAGAACCAGGCATGAGCGCCGCACCCCACCAGCACAGACTGGCCGCTGGCATTGACTTAGGCACCACCAACTCACTGGTGGCAACCGTACGCAGCAGCATGAGCACTGTGTTACAGGATGACTACGGTCACGCGCTATTGCCCTCTGTCGTGCGTTACACGCCTGATGGTAAAGTGATTGTTGGACACGAAGCACAGGCCATGCAAAGTACAGACCCAGTCAACACCATTGCCTCGGTCAAACGTTTTATGGGACGCAGTTTGAATGACATCACTGATAAAGCGCATATCCCCTACCGCTTTATAGACGGAAATTTAGATAATGCAGGCGCTTCAAAACGCGTATTACAACTGCAAACACGGGCCGGATTAAAAACGCCCGTTGAAATATCCGCTGAAATTTTAAAATCATTAAAACACCGAGCAGAAAAATCACTTGGCGGAGAGTTAGTTGGTGCGGTAATTACCGTCCCTGCTTACTTTGATGACGCCCAGCGTCAGGCAACTAAAGATGCGGCCAGATTAGCTGGCCTGAATGTACTACGCCTGCTAAATGAGCCCACTGCTGCCGCAGTCGCTTATGGATTAGATAATAAGTCCGAAGGCACTTTTGTTATTTACGATTTGGGGGGCGGCACCTTTGATGTGTCGATTCTGCGCCTATCTAAAGGCGTGTTCGAAGTGCTCGCAACCAATGGTGACTCTGCGCTTGGCGGAGATGACTTTGATCATCGCATCTATTGCTGGGTGCTGGATAAAGTCCGCGAAGCCAGTGAGCACTTTGCTCCGCTGAGTGAAGAAGACACGCGCTTACTGCTTACCAAAGCACGCCAGGCCAAAGAATGGCTGACTGATAACCATGAAGCGCAAATTGCATGCAAACTAAGTAACGGCACCTTGGTTGATGTGACGCTCACCGCGCCACAGTTGGTTGAAATCACGCAACATCTCGTCACAAAAACCCTATCACCCACACGCAAAGCCATGCACGATGCCAACCTGAGCATCGAAAACATTGATGGTGTAGTTCTAGTCGGTGGCGCTACCCGCATGCCACATATCAGGCATGCGGTTGAAGACTACTTTAAACAGGAGCCGCTCACAAACCTTGACCCTGACAAGGTGGTGGCACTAGGCGCGGCGATTCAGGCCAACATTCTTGCTGGCAATAAGAATGATGATGACCTGTTACTGCTGGATGTCACGCCATTGTCATTAGGTCTGGAAACGATGGGAGGATTGGTTGAAAAAATAATCCCCCGTAACAGCACGTTACCTATAGCGCGCGCGCAAGAGTTCACCACCTATAAAGATGGTCAAACAGCGATGAGCATTCATGTGGTGCAGGGTGAACGCGAACTGGTAACAGACTGCCGCTCACTGGCCCGCTTTGACCTCCGTGGCATTCCCCCTATGGTGGCTGGCGCTGCGCGCATTCGCGTCACATTCACAGTAGATGCCGATGGCTTGCTTTCAGTTACTGCGCGTGAGCAAAGCACTGGTATAGAAGCACATATTGAAGTCAAACCTTCTTACGGATTAAGTGAAGACGAAATCACGCACATGCTAAAGGCCTCTTTTGGCAGTGCTGAAATAGATAAAAAAGCCCGCATGCTGACTGAAGCACGCGTCAATGCAGGGGCAATTATCAATTCGGTCAATGCAGCATTGGCTGTTGATAGCAACCTGATTTCTCAATCAGAACAACATAACATTGAAGTCAAAATTCAACTTTTAACATCTCTCATACAGGCCGATGATGCAGATGCTATCAACAAGGCAGTGGACACATTGAACCATGCCACAGAAGCCTTTGCCGCCGCAAGAATGAATGCAAGCGTAAGTCGTGCTTTGTCAGGTAAAAATCTAGAGGATATTAAGCTGTAGTGTCTGTTCTTAAACGCGCTGAGTGGCCTTGATTTTGCCGCCGCCACGCTAGGCCAGGCACCAAGCCGAGTAAAAAGGAAAGCATATGCCACAAATCATTGTATTACCCCATGTTGAACTTTGCCCAGAGGGCACTGTAATACAAGCCGAGAAAGGTACGTCTATCTGCGACACCTTGCTCAACAACCACATTGATATCGATCACGCCTGTGACAAAGTGTGCGCCTGCACAACTTGTCATGTCATTGTTCGTGAAGGCTACAATAGCCTCAACCCTGCTGAAGACAATGAAGAGGATTTGCTAGACAAAGCCTGGGGGTTGGAGCCAAACTCCAGACTCTCATGCCAAGCGATTGTAGGCGAGCAAGACTTGGTAGTGGAAATCCCGAAATACTCTATCAATATGGCAAAAGAGGGGCATCGCTAACAACATGAGTGCAACACAACAATTGCCGCCATTACGCTAGGTACTTTGTCGTTTGGCGCGTAAGCGTAGCGATTATCTCCACAAATAATGTGCTAGGTTGTGGTGACAAATGGCGGCTGACCGAGGCAATGCCAGTGGCGCGTCGACAGACTTATCGCATGAGTCTAAACACCCTCAGGCTTCTGCTCGCGTCCTAGCAAATCCATCACCGCTTCCTGTGCACTTTTTCCGTGAGATAAAGCCTGATTAACCTCAAATGTGATAGGCATATCAACACCCAGCGGTTCAGCTCTGCGCATCACCTCACGCGCGGTATTCACACCCTCGGCGACATGTCCTAGACCTTGCAGAATGTCATTCAGGTGCTTGCCTGTGGCCAACTGCAAACCGACTTCACGGTTTCTGGAATATTGCCCTGTGCAGGTTAAAATCAAGTCACCCACACCCGCCAAACCCATAAAAGTTTCGGCTTTAGCGCCAAGCGCCATGCCAAAACGCGTCATTTCTGCCAGACCGCGCGTAATCATGGCCGCGCGCGCATTATTGCCAAACCCCATCCCATCCGAGATACCAGCAGCAATCGCCATCACATTTTTAAGCGCACCGCCAACAGAAACACCGATCACATCAGTCGTATCATACACGCGCAAATTGGCGCCATGAATCAACAAAGCAGCCTCCTTGGCAAAGCCTTCATCATTGGCAGCCAGTGTCACGGCTGTAGGCAGCCCGCGCACCAACTCAGCAGCAAAACTAGGGCCTGACAACGCCCCCCACTTCTGAGCGCTACCCAACTCCTCTAACGCCACTTCATAAGGCAGCTTTGCTGTTTCTGGCTCTAAGCCCTTATGCGCCCATATGATCGGCAAATCACTGCCAATCGATTTTATGGCTTTTAGGACACTTCGAAAGCCCGCTGTGGGAACAACAGATAAAATTAAATCTGCGCCCTCAATGGCTAGCGACAGATTATCCTCCACCTGCAACTGCTCATTAAAACTAAAGTCACCTAAATACAAAGGATTAGCACGCGCCTTGCGCATGCCGGACACATGGCCCGCATTACGTGCCCACAATGTCACCTGATGGCGCTGGCTAAGATTCATAGCAAGCGCAGTACCCCAAGCCCCTGCACCTAATACCGCAACGCGACTCGCTGCTTGTTTAGTCATTTAATTTACCCATTAATGAAAGCCCCATGTCGAGACAATCAAAATATAGCCTGATACGCCATCGCGATGTTTCACTTTTACCCAGCCGTTATTCAGTTTTGCATCCAGCACTTCCAATAGCACACCTTTTTCTACAGTCGCCATCAGCACTGAGTTTGCCTCTGGCTGCTGCCTGATTTCAGCTTGTTCAGCGGTCGCCATCAGCATGGGTTTGTCAGAAAGCTGCTTAGCCTCAACCCAATAAATGCCACCTTGGGCATCCCTTACTTTAATCCAGTCACCTAAATTAACGACAATTTCAACTGGATAATGCTGGCTTAGTAATAAAACTTTTTTTGCGGAATGCGACGGTGCGTCGTACAGCACAGCCTTGTTAACCGCAACCGATTTAAAGTCTAGCGCCCATGCCCAAGCAGGCAATAGCGCTAGCAATATCCATACCGCCGCCTTACAAAAGCGCAACATGACTAATGTGTCGCTGAATCTGCCTGTTCTGCTTGCTGTTGCTGCTGTTGTGCAAACAAGGCTTCAAAATTAATCGGGTTGAGCAATACAGGCTGGAAGCCACCACGAATGGTCAAATCTGAAATACTCTCGCGCGCATACGGGAAGAGGATATTTGGGCAAGTAATGCCTACAATCATTGCAATGTTTTCTTCTGGCACGTTACGAATCTGGAAAATACCCGCTTGTGTCACTTCTACCAAGAACACCGTTTTATCTGCAATTTTAGAGGTCACTGTCACTTTAATGGCTACTTCAAACACGCCTGCTTCAATTTGCTGTGCAACATTGCTTAATTCAATGCCCACTTGAGGCTGTGTGCGCTCTGTAAAAATCTGCGGTGCATGAGGGATTTCCAATGAAGCGTCTTTCAAATAGATTTTTTCTATACTAAAGCCTGGTTCCTGTGCTTCGTTGTTACCTTCCTGTGCTACGTTACTGTCTTCTTGTGCCATAATTTTTCACTTAAATATTTGTTAATAATTGATTAATAAAAGGCATGGTTTGATGCCCTGATAAAACTCACCCTATATTTTAACAGACTTTATCAGCTAAGCCTTATTCCGCGAGTAGCGGATCCAGCCCGCCAGCCTGGTCCAGCGCACGCAAATCATCAAAGCCACCGATATGACACGCATTAATGTAGATTTGCGGCACTGTGCGGCGACCCGTCTTTTGCATCATTTCATCACGTTTGTCAGGTTGCAGGTCAATGCGAATTTTATTAATGTCTTTAACACCCTTACTCACTAGCAAACGCTCTGCATTGATGCAGAAAGGGCACGCAGCTGAAGTGTACATCACGACATTTGCCATACATCAATCCTTAAACGTGGGTAGTTTAGCTTCTATCCAACTATTTAACCCACCGCGCAAACTGCTGACCTGCTTGAATTCCGCTTTTAATAAAATATCACGGGCTTTTGCTGTGCGAGCACCTGTTTGGCAAACCAAAAGTAATGATTTATTCTGATACTTTTTAATCTCAGCCAATCTTTTTGGCAATTCAGCTAGCGGAATATGCTTGGCATCCACGATATGACCACTCGCAAACTCAGCTTCATCACGCACATCAATCACCAGCGCATGTTGACGGTTAATAAGCGCCACTGCTTCAGTAGCACTTAATTGGGCCGAGTTGCCAGCCCCACGTTTAAACGATGGCAGTATTAACATCAAGCCTGAGCCTAACGCTAAACCTATTAGCAATGCATTACTCTGTATAAACTCCACTTTAACTCCCTCTCAAATCCAGCTATATTTACCTGCTCACTGACGAGGTGATGGTAAATGCGTGACAAAAGCAGATTTTACGTGCAAATGCGCTAAAATGGCCATATTACATTCATCTTTTACGTGAAATATATAAGGATAACTCATGTCCACAACTCAAAACGTCACCCCTGTTTGTCTACTTATTCTAGATGGTTTTGGCTATCGCGAAGAAATCAAAGATAACGCCATTGCGCAAGCCAAAAAACCAAACTGGGACACGTTATGGAAGACCTTCCCTCACACCCTGATCAACGCATCCGAGCATTATGTAGGACTACCTGATGGGCAGATGGGAAACTCTGAAGTCGGACATCTCAACATTGGTGCAGGACGTGTAGTATTTCAGGATATCGAGCGCATTAACAACAGCATCGCCAGTGGCGAATTTTTTGAGTTGCCTGAATTAAAATCCGCGTTACTTGGCATCAAGCAAAGCGGCAAAGCACTGCATATCTTTGGCCTGCTGTCCAACGGTGGCGTGCATAGCCACCAAGACCATATTCATGCCATGATTAAAATGGCAGCCATTCATGGCTTAAACAAAGTTTATATTCATGCTTTCCTGGACGGCCGCGACACACCACCTGTAAGTGCGGCACCTTTTATTGAAGCGCTTGAACAGCAATGCAAAACGCTTGGGGTAGGTAAAATAGCCTCCATTAGCGGCCGCTTTTATGGCATGGATAGAGATAAGCGCTGGCCCCGCATAGAGGCTGCCTATACTTTATTTACCGAAGGTATTGGCGAATTTACCGCAGATACTGCCAGCAAAGGCTTGCAGTATGCCTACGCACGCGGTGAAAATGACGAGTTTGTTAAAACTACAGCCATACGCAACGCAGGTGAAGCACCAGTTCATCTGGAGGACGGAGATTTGGCTGTTTTCATGAACTTCCGTTCCGACCGTGCACGCCAACTGACCCATGCAATACTCACTGATGATTTTGACGGTTTTCACCGCCGGCATGTACCCAAACTGGCAGGTTTCTTTACGCTTACGATGTATGACAAAAAAGAAACCAAGGCATCGGTGATATTTCCACCGCAAGAGGTGCGCAACACCTTGGGCGAATACCTCTCAAAATTGGGACTCACGCAACTACGCATTGCCGAAACAGAGAAATATCCACATGTCACTTTTTTCTTTAATGGCGGAGAAGAAACCGTATTCGCGGGCGAAGACCGAATTTTAGTCCCCTCACCCAAAGTTGAAACCTATGATTTACAACCAGAAATGAGCGCCTTTGAAGTGACCGAAAAATTAGAACAGGCCATCTTGAGCAAACAATATCACGCCATTATCTGCAACTACGCCAACTGCGACATGGTAGGGCACTCTGGCAACCTTGCCGCTGCAACGCTCGCGGTTGAAACCCTGGACACCTGTATTGGCCGTATCGTCAATGCCATGCAAAGCATTGGAGGAGAAGTGCTGATTACTGCTGACCATGGCAATGCTGAGCTGATGTTTGATGCTGAAAATCAACAGCCACATACACAACATACAACCAATCTGGTGCCTCTTGTTTATATTGGTAGAGAAGCGACATTAGGTAATAACGGCGCATTGTCTGACTTGGCGCCGACCTTACTTTACATGATGGGGCTCACGCAGCCAAAAGAGATGTCAGGTAAAAATCTAGTGCAACTCCAACATTAGCACTTAAATTCTCAACCTCTATGTATTTTTTAAAGCTAAAACCTGCCATCGCTACTGTTTTGTTGCTATTTAGCACCTTAAGTCTGGCTGAAAAAAAAACAGAGCAACCCAAGCAAGCACTCACGGCCCTGCAACAACGGCTGCAAGCACTGAAACAAGAGCTTGACAAGACGCAGGATGAGCATAAAGAAGCTGCTGACGCACTCAAGGCGAGCGAGCGCGCCATCAGTGAAGCGAATAAAAAACTCTTTCAGATTAATCAGCAGCAGTCTGCCAATAAAACATCGCTTTCCAAGCTTGAAGCAGAAACCAAAACAGCTCAGACCACTCTTATTGAGCAGCAGCAACTGTTAAGCGAACAACTCTACCAGCAATACATACGTGGTCAACAGAGTTATTTACAGACGATTCTGCAAAGTGAACGCCCTAGTCAGATAGCGCGCGATCTGTATTATTTTTCTTATGTCGCCAAAGCACGTGCTACGCTCATCCGTGACATGCAGCGCAACCTCAATACGCTTAATCAATTAAACGCAGAAACCGCATCAACGCTTGAAGCCATCAAACTGTTGAAACAAAAACAAACCGAAGAAAAACAGCACTTAGAGCAACAAAAAAGAGACAAAGTTAAAATTGTAAAGTCGCTTTCAAAAGAAATCGCCACGCAACGAGGTGAAATCAAGAAGCTCAGCCGCGATGAGAAGCGCCTGTCGCAATTAGTTAAAAAACTAGCGAAAATAAAATCGACTACACCCCGCAAAAAAAATATTACGCAAAAAGATAGTGCTCAGAAGCATTCAAATGAAATTGTGGCAAGCAACACATTATTGCCAACAGGCGACCTTTCAGCACTTAGTTTCTCCAAACTCAAAGGCAAGCTACGTTTGCCAGTCAGAGGGGATGTCAGCAATCGCTTTGGGGCACCACGACAAGATAGCGGAATCTCATGGAAAGGCTTATTCATAAAAGCCAACGAAGGCGCTGAAGTGAAGTCAGTCGCTACTGGCCTCGTGGTATTTGCCGACTGGCTTCGCGGCTTTGGCAATTTGATTATTGTAGACCATGGCGGTGGCTACATGAGCTTATATGGCAACAATCAGTCCATCTACAAACAAGAAGGTGACACCGTGAATGCTGGAGATACTATTGCATCTGTAGGCAATACAGGCGGCAACGAAACCAATGGCTTGTATTATGAGCTAAGAAAAGAGAGCCGTCCCTTTGACCCACTTTCGTGGAGCAGTCTAAACTAACTGTCAGCACAAACTAAAAAGCACGCCGTAGCGTGCTTTTTAGTTGATGAAACCCGCTTATTCTGCCACTGAGTTATTGTTCGCAAAATTTGCCACTTCTTCCGCACTCGCAGCCAGTGCCGCTTCAGCATCGGCAGCTACTTTTGCAGGGTCAATTTCAATCCCAGGCACGCGCTCATCTGCACCAGGCTCATAACCGCCCACCTCTGGTGCTGCTGGTGCAGGTGCTACTTCCGCAGGCGCTTCAGCCACAGGTGCCTCTTCAACTGGCGCCTCTTCTTTTTGACCACAACCAACCATTAACAATCCAGCAAAACCCATTGCAAGTAAACCACGTAATAACATTGACATTGTAAACTTCCTTTTCATCTTAAAATTAACTACATACCATCTTAAACTGACTACCGCTAACTCATGCGTTATCAATCAAGCCCTTGCTGACAAAGCACATTTTAACGCAATAAGAAATCTATGCAAGCATGGCACCACCAGGCAAGTTTATTCCGGAATACGCAACACCTGGCCTGGGTAGATCTTATCTGGGTGGCTCAACATAGGCTTGTTTGCCTCAAATATTTTCATATAGGCATTTGCGTTACCATAATGCTGCTTGGCAATTTTAGATAAAGTGTCACCACTCACCACTGTATAAAATACTGGCTCAGCGGCAATCGCCACTACACCCAGTTGATCCTGCACATGTTCAACTCCTGCAACATTGCCGCAGCATAATAAGATTTTTTCCTTAATTTCCTGCGTCGCTGCCATCCCTTGCACAATCACCGTGGCAGATGCGCCATCAAACCCTATGGTTAAACCCTCTGCTGTCAGATTCATTTTTTTAACATAGTCAGCAATCGCATTAGCTGCTGCTTTATTGGCTGCCTCGATATTGGCTGGAGTCGGGCTTGTTTTAGCAACCGCCTCAGTAGCTTTTGCCTCTCCTATGCCTAATAATTTCTCACCCGCGTTTTTGATAAAAGCAAACAAACCCATTTTTCTACCCCTTATAGTGTTATTTAAAAATCATTCATCTATTGCATCAACCCAGCACTAGAAACTTTGAGCACATGATACTGAAGTACCTTTTTTTACATCAATTCAAGCTATTGCCATCTCAAAATGCTTAATATAAGCCACTATTCACCCATAAGATGCATTAACACTTTGCGCTTGCTATGCTACAGATTTAATTGGAGTAAAGGTTGATACAAAAGATGATTTAGTCAAACATTTAGGTGAAAATCCTGA
>JAQTXW010000079.1 GCA_028688575.1 Methylotenera sp.
GTTATGCCTTTACTGGCGCCTTTGTGGATGATGCAATGTCCGATGTGCTGAAGTTAATGATATACGCGGGTACTGCGCTCATTTTTATTTATTCACGTCATTATCTGCAAGCACGCAATATGTTTCGTGGTGAATTTTATGCGCTGGTACTGTTCTCTATGTTAGGCATGATGATTATGGTGTCTGGCCAAAGCATGCTTACACTTTACATCGGTTTGGAGCTGCTCTCGCTTAGTTTATATGCCCTAGTGGCGCTAGATCGTGAAAACGTACGTGCCACAGAGGCTGCTATGAAATACTTTGTGTTAGGCGCGCTAGCGTCTGGCATGCTGCTCTATGGTATGAGCATGATTTACGGCATGACAGGTAGCCTGAACCTCTCTGATATTAACCACGCATTGATGAATGCGCCGCAGCCAACGCGTGAGTTATATTCTGTACTGATTTTGGGCTTGGTGTTTATTGTGGCGGGACTTGCATTCAAGCTGGGCGCGGTGCCTTTTCAGATGTGGGTGCCAGATGTTTATGAGGGCTCGCCTACTGCGATAACCATGCTGATTAGCTCAGTGCCTAAATTAGCGGCGTTTGCATTTGTGATTAGACTTCTGGCCCAGTCTTTGCAGACTTTAGCCGTTGATTGGCAGCAGATGCTGCTCATAATGGCCGTGTTATCTATTGTGATTGGTAATGTGACAGCCATTGCGCAAACAAATCTGAAACGCATGCTGGCTTATTCTACGATTTCACACATAGGCTTTGTTTTGCTTGGCTTAATGAGTGCCAGCATGAACGGATATATCTCTGCAATGTTTTATATTTCAAGCTATGTGCTGATGTCACTGGCTGGTTTTGGCGTGATATTGCTGCTCTCTCGCAAGGGTTTTGAAGCAGAAAACCTGGACGACCTGAAAGGGTTAAATCAACGTAGCCCATGGATTGCATTTTTGATGTTGATTACTATGTTCAGCATGGCGGGTGTACCACCTACGCTCGGCTTTTACTCAAAATTTACGGTGTTGCAGGCGGCGTTACAAGCAGGGTTTGTTTGGGTGGTTGTATTTGCGGTATTAATGGCGGTAATTGGTGCATTCTATTACCTGCGTGTGATTAAGCTCATGTATTTTGATGAGCCTGAAGATAAGCACCCGATAGAGGCGCCCATCGACATGCGAGTGGCATTAAGTGTGAATGCGTTCGGTCTGCTGTTGTTAGGCTTGATGCCGCAATCACTCATGACTTTCTGTGGTTATGCCATTATCAGAAGTTTGAGTTAATGGGGTTTACTCAATGACGATTTGGGCACTTCTGGTGATTATGATATTGGTAGCCAATTTACCTTGGTTCTCTAATAAGCTTTTTTATTGTATTCCCCTCAATCGCGCACAGCAAACCAACTATGGTAAATCGCTAGCCTGGTGTTTGCTAGAGTTGGTTGTGCTCTATTTCTTGATGGGTTTCCTTGTTAGATATGCTGAGCATGCCACTTATGGCAATATCGCACCTCAGGGCTGGGAGTTTTACGCTGTGACTGCCTGCCTGTTCCTCGTGTTTGCTTTTCCAGGATTTGTTTATAAAGTCTTGTGGAAGTAAGCTATCTAGCTGCGTTGTGAGTACCATGCCCCACCCACACTGCCTGCAGGCAATATCGCGAAGTATGCTGTTCTTTACTTGCGTTATTTCAATCAACCTTAGATTTTAGCAATACTTATGCTGCATGACGCTGAAAATTTAACCGAACATTGTTTGCATTCAGAAACGCTGGTGTCAGGCAATATGCTTATGATCAAGCGTGATTTGGTGCGCTTGCCCAATGGCCACACCAGTCAGCGTGAGTATGTCATGCATCCTGGCGCTGTTGTGGTGGTGCCATTGTTAGCAAATGGCCATGTTGTGCTGGAAAAACAGTATCGTTACGCATTGCATCAGGCATTTGTCGAGTTGCCAGCTGGTAAGATTGATAAAAATGAAGAGGTCTTGCGCACTGGGCAGCGCGAGTTGCAGGAGGAAACAGGATACACGGCGACCGAGTGGGTTAAGCTTGGTTTGCAGCACCCTTGCATTGGCTATTCGGATGAAGTGATCCACATTTATCTGGCGAGAGGGTTGTGCGCAGGCACGCACCAGCGTGATGAAGATGAACTGCTGCGTGTGTTTGATTTGAGCCTGCCAGCGTGTATCGATATGATTCAATCAGGCGGTATCACGGACAGCAAAACCATTGTTGCATTATATATGGCAGAAAAATATTTAGCGCAACATGGCTGATCGATTATTAAATAGCGTTTTGATTGTCGGTTTTGGTGACTTAGGTGCAGCGATCGCAAGCCGCTTAAATCGACTGCATTTTAAAATTCATGCTGTCTCAAGAACCCCCAAACATACGCACGATGTGGATTTTATACAGGCTGATGTTACGCAACCTGACACATTGATAAAACTCGCTGAAATTAGACCGCAAGTGATAGTGTACTGTGTTGCGGCTGGTGAGCAGGCCGATACAGCGTATAAAGCCGCTTACGTGGATGGTTTACGCAACATACTTGCAAGTCAGCGTGATAACCCGCATTTGCGCCATGTGTTTTTTATTTCCAGTACGCGAGTTTACGGTCAAAGTGGCGCAGATGCAGATACTGATGTTTTAGGTGTAGATTCAGTAGCCAAGCCGAGTGATTTTGGCGGTATTCGCCTGCTGGAAGCGGAGTCTGTGCTCAATGAACTATCTGTTTCATCTACAGTGCTGCGCTTATCTGGCATATATGGGCCAGGCAGATTGCGCATGATTAATCTGGCAAAAACTGGGGTATGGCCAGCGCAGAATAACTGGAGCAATAGGATTCATCGTGATGATGCCGCTGCTTTTGTTGTGTTTTTAATTGAGATGCTTTTGCAGGGTACTCTGCCTGCCAAATGCTATATTGTGACAGACTCTGCACCTGTGCCTCAGCTTGAAGTCATTGCCTGGATTGCTAGCTATTTAAATCTAAACGAGCCTGAGCTGATAACTGTGTCTGGAGGCAAGTGCTTAAGTAATGCAGCGATGCTGGCAACAGGTTTTAAATTGCAGTATCCTGATTATCAGACGGGCTATAAAAGCATACTCGAAAATCTATCTTCCAGTTAAATCATGCGTCAATTACTTTCTTATGGCTTAATTTTTATCGCTTCCATATTTGCCCAGCCTGCCGCGGCCCAAGATGCTTTCGCACTGTGGTTGGCCGACCTAAGACATGAAGCCAGGCAGCAGGGAATATCAGATCAAGTCGCTGATGTGGTCGTTAATCAAATAGCATTTTTACCGAACACCATTAAGCTTGATCGGGCTCAGCCTGAGTTTGTGAGCCCTTTTATTGAGTATTATTTAAAACGTGTAGATGCAAAAAAAATTCAAAAGGGACGCGCGCTATTGCAGACGCATAGTGCACTGTTCGATGCGATTGAGGCGCAGTATGGCGTATCCAAATACACCTTGGTTGCATTCTGGGGGATGGAAACACAGTACGGCGCTTATCAAGGCAAGATTGATGTGTTGTCTACATTAGCAACGCTGGCTTTTGAGGGGCGTAGGGCAGATTTTTTTAGGGGCCAGTTGCTGGATGCCATGCGCATGGTGGATTTAGGGCATGTCAGTATTGATCGCTTTAAAGGCTCGTGGGCAGGTGCGTTTGGCAATATGCAGTTTATGCCAACTACCTTTATGTTTTATGCAGTGGACGGCGATGGCGACGGACGTGTGGATGTGGCTGGTTCGTTAGCCGATGCGTTTGCCTCTGCCGCCAACTATCTTGCACGTGTAGGGTGGCATGCAAAACAGCCTGTCATGCTGGAAGTCGAGCTGCCGCCTGATTTTGATTGGCAAAGCGCACAGCTGAGCTTGCGAAAGTCTACACTAGACTGGGCGCAATCAGGGGTTAAAACCGCTGTTGGCGGCAGCGATTCGTCCAGTGCAGGCAAAGGGTTGCAATTTTTAGCTGGGCTACCTGAGACTGACTCGGAGGCGGCTATCATACTACCACAGGGGGCGTTAGGGCCAGCTTTTATGGTGTTTGATAATTTTGATGTGATACTGGATTGGAACCGATCTGTCAATTACGCACTGTCGGTAGCACAGTTGGCTAAACGGCTCAAAGGTGAGCCGCGCTTAGTGGGTGGAAAACACGCTGAGCAAGGCGCCTTAACTTATCAGCAAATGTTGCATCTGCAACATGCTCTTAACAGCCTTGGTTTTGATGCGGGCGTACCTGATGGGCTGCCTGGGCTAAGAACACAGTCTGCAGTGCGTGCGTATCAGCTCTCTAGAAATTTGCCTGCCGACGGCTACGCAAGCCCCAGCTTGTATGAAAGCTTGTTGCCGCAAGTGATGGAGCTTGTTGGTGCGGAATTATCATACTGATTTTGAGCGTTTGGTTTGCGCCAACGGTCACAATCAGCTAAAATCGCGTTCTGTTAAATATTACAGTATCAAATTTGGCGGTAATCTTAAGGCGGTTAGCTCAGTTGGTTAGAGCGCTTGGTCGACATCCAAGAGGTCAGCAGTTCGAATCTGCTACTGCCTACCAGTAAATTAAAGGGTTAGCCAATGGCTAACCTTTTTTTAATGTCATAACTCAATCATAACCACTGATTCCGTATTGCCTTAGTGGGTCTAGCTCCATCATTAGCCTGATAATGTTGCTTATTAAGTCCAAACTGGCTAATATCCTACTAATTTAGTAGGATATTCATGACATGAGTTTAAACGCTATCTCGGCTGTTGAAGGAATTGGATTTAACTTCGATAACAGCTATCTGCAATTGCCCCCAGTTTTTTATGAGATGCAGTCACCTACGATTGTTAAGCGCCCTCGCATCGTGGTTTTAAATAATGCGCTTGCCGCATCACTTGATCTGGATGTTGAGGCGCTCAATAATCAGGGTGTGTCGCTTCTTGCGGGCAATGCGACTTGTCAGGGTGCTGAACCGATTGCCCAGGCCTATGCTGGGCACCAGTTTGGTGGCTTTAATATGTTGGGTGATGGTCGTGCGATACTGTTGGGGGAGCATATCACTCAGCATGATCAGCGTTATGATATTCAGCTGAAGGGTGCAGGTCGCACACCATATTCGCGCAGAGGAGATGGCAGGGCGGCGCTAGCCCCCATGTTGCGAGAATACCTGATGAGTGAAGCCATGCATGCACTGGGAATTCCAACAACCAGAAGTCTTGCGGTAATTGATACGGGTGAAGTTGTGTATCGCGAAGGTATACAGCCTGGGGCGGTATTAACGCGTATAGCCTCGAGTCATATACGTGTCGGCACATTTCAATTTGCAGCAGTGACGCAAAATAAACAGGTTTTGCAGGCCTTGGCGGATTATGTGATATCTCGACATTTTTCAGAAATCGCTGAGTCTGACAACCAATATCTGGCATTGCTTGAGCGAGTTGTTGATTTGCAGGCCTCCTTGATTGCGCAGTGGATGAATGTTGGTTTTATTCATGGCGTGATGAACACCGATAACATGAGCATCGCTGGTGAAACCATAGACTACGGGCCATGTGCCTTTATCAACACCTATCACCCTGAAACGGTTTTTAGTTCCATTGATGTGAGTGGACGCTATGCATTTGGTCGCCAACCTAAAATAGCACACTGGAATCTCATGCGATTTGCAGAAACACTCCTGCCCTTGATTGACGCCTCTGAGAAGCAATCAATCACCTTGGCATCAGAATGTTTAGAT
>JAQTXW010000038.1 GCA_028688575.1 Methylotenera sp.
TAAAGGATGGGTGTTGGGCGGTGATAAATTTAAGGCAACAATAGCTTTGTTATGTAATAGGCCAGCGGCTTCTAAGGGTATAGGTAGACCAAAAAATAGTGAGCAATAATCGTGTCTGACCCCGTTATGTCACGTTATGTCCCTTCCGTTATGTCCCTTCGGACTGCAATTAGAGGCAATGTATGGCAGGGGGGGATATTGTGAGCTATCCGCAACTGGTAAAATAATTTGATAAAAAAGTATATTGTATTTACAATGTACATATGAACTCAATAAAATTTGAATGGGATGCAAGCAAAGCGACAAGCAATATAAAGAAGCACGGCGTTTCATTTGAAGAAGCGCGTACAGTTTTTTATGATGAAGATGCGCGACTTATCCACGATCCCGATCATTCAGAAGATGAAGACCGATCTATTTTGTTGGGTATTAGCAGTTCGCTTCACGTACTAATTGTTTGTCATTGTTATCGTAGTGAGAGCGATGTCATTAGAATTATTTCAGCACGTAAGGCAACTAATTCTGAAACAAGAGCATACGAGAACAGGTGAATATTATGCGCGAAGAATACGATTTTTCTAAATCAAAAAAGAACCCCTATGCTTCACAATTAAAGAAGCCAATTACAATTAGGTTGGATGAAGATTCAATTTCATACTTCAAATCTGTTTCTGAAGAAGTGGGGATTCCATATCAAAGTTTAATCAATCTTTATTTGAGAGATTGTGCAGCGTCACATCGCAAATTAAACTTGAGTTGGCAATAAGCCCAACAATTACACTGCAACAACATCTAACCGTTGGGCTTCCTTACGTCTGCCCAACCTAACTTATTTATCTGGGACAGCAGTGAGCCTGACCACATTGAAAATACGACCCCATTGGAAATACGGTAAGGCGTGTTAAGATGTAATTGAAGCTGGCTAGACAGTCGCCGCCTGGTGACAGGGGGAGGAAAGTCCGGGCTGCGTAGAGCGGGATGACGGTTAATGGCCGTCCGCCGTGAGGCGAGGAATAGGGCCACAGAGACGAGCGTATTAAGTTACGGTGAAACGCGGCAACCTCCATCTGCAGCAAGACCAAATAGGCTGGCATTGACGTGGCTCGCGTTGCCAGCGGGTAGGTTGCTTGAGCGCATGAGTAATCATGCGCCTAGATGAATGACTGTTACGTGTAGCAATGCACGACAGAACCCGGCTTATCGGCCAGCTTCAATTTCTAATGTGTAATGCGTGGGCAGTATTTTTTTAAATGCGCATGTTCTAAACTTCACTCTTCTACAATTCAAACGCTTTCAGAGCTGTTCTCATAATTTACATTCACATAATTTCGTATGTACTTAATTTATAACGTTTTTATTTTCATGGCAAAAATACGCTAAGTCATTGACCTGTAAAGAAAAAATACTAAAAAAGCGCTTGCATTGCGCTATTTTTTTATCTATAGTGCAGATTAGTGGGAAGAAGTGGGTTTTTGTGGGGAATTGTGATTGTTTGAGATGTTCGGCTACTAATGTAAGAAGTGTTTGCATGATTAAAAACTACTAAGGGTTTTTGATGTTGCGTTAGATGAGTGTTGGTAATTCCCCATTTTTATTTTGAAGTTGGTGATTTGAGCCTGATTGGGCTTTAAGGATGATAACTGGCGTATGTTTCGCGGTGCTACACAATTAAGTTTGGATGCAAAAAGCAGGCTTGCTGTGCCAACCAAGCACAGAGAGGCGCTGCAGGCGCAGTGTGCTGGTAGCTTGGTGCTGACTGCGCATCCACACCGTTGCTTGTTATTGTATCCGCAGCCAGCCTGGGAGCCAATTCAGGCCAAGATGATGGCGCTGTCTTCATTTGATAAGCGGTCCAGTGCATTGCAGCGCTTGTTGGTAGGCTTTGCAGAGGATGTTGCTCTGGATAGCGCAGGTCGTTTGCTTGTTTCACCTGTATTACGTGATTTTGCCGCTTTAGATAAAGAGGTTATGTTAGTGGGGCAGGGCAGTCATTTTGAGTTGTGGAACATAGAAGCCTGGCGAGCTCAGCTAGCGCAAGTGATGCAGGAGGAAAATTTCACCATGCCTACAGAATTAGAGGGTTTCTCGCTGTGACTAAGGGCGTCGACAGCGCGCCCGCCAAAGCATCATTGTCTTCACAAAAAGCATCTTCAACAGAGGCTGCTAAGCTAGAAAAGTACCCACAAGAAGTGTCAACATTAAATTCATATGAAGTAGAAAGCCAATTGGTCAGCCCGCATATTACGGTGCTGCTGGATGAGGCTGTTCAGGCTTTGGCTATTAAGCCGAATGGCGTTTATGTGGATGGGACTTTTGGCCGTGGTGGGCATTCCAGAAAAATCCTGAGTCAGTTGGGCGTGAGCGGGCGTTTGTTCGCGTTTGATCGTGATTTGGCAGCGATTGAGTCGGGACAGTCAATTAAAGATACTCGATTTAAGTTGATTCACAGTCATTTTTCTGAGATGCAAGCGAAATTGGCAGAAGAAGGTGTTTTTGACGTGAATGGCATTTTGCTGGATTTGGGCATTTCGTCACCACAGATTGATGAAGCAAGTCGGGGTTTTAGTTTTAGGTACGATGCGCCGCTTGATATGCGCATGGATCAAAGTCAAGGACAAACAGCGGCGGAATTTATCGCCCAAACAACAGAGCAGCAGTTAGCGGAGGTTATAAAAAATTATGGTGAAGAACGGTTTGCTAAGTCGATTGCAAGGGCGATTATTGCGGAGCGCAATGACGGGCGCGCCATCACCACTACTGGGCAGCTTACCCAGATCGTGGCAAACACAGTCACGCGGTTTGAGCCAGGGCAGAATCCCGCAACGCGGACATTTCAAGCTTTACGGATTTTCGTCAATCAGGAGCTTGAGGAATTATCGTTAACACTGCCAAAGTGTCTGGCTTTACTGGCACCGCATGGGCGTTTAGCGGTGATCAGTTTTCATTCGCTTGAAGATCGTATGGTGAAGCAGTTTATACGCGATCAGGAAAATCGCGATGATTTGCCAGCCAACTTTCCTGTGCGTGCGGCAGACCTGCCTCAGCCAAAACTAAAAAGCGTGGGTAAGGCGATTAAACCTGATTTGAGTGAAGTGAAATTAAACCCACGTGCACGCAGTGCAGTGATGCGCGTGGCTGAGAGGACTTCAATACTATGATGCGCCTTAATTTGATTTTGTTTTTTGCGTTAATGTTTTCTGCATTGGGGTTAGTAAATGCACAGCATCAGGCGCGCAAGCTTTATATAGAGTTGGAGCAACTGAGTCAGGCGGCCAAACAATATGATGTGGAGTACGGGCAACTTCAGTTGGAGCAAAGTACGTGGGCAATGCATTCACGCATTGAGCAGATTGCGACTGAGCAGCTGCAGATGCAGGTGCCAGATGCAAAGCGCATACAGATAGTGAGTGTGTATCAAAAGCAGGGTGGTGCGCATGTTGGCAGTAGCGTGCCAGAAAATCAAGTGTCTGTAACAGGGGCGGCTGACTAATGGCGATGCATATGCCTTTGGTGATAGTGAAGCTGCCAACCTGGCGCAGACGCGTATTGCTGGTGCTGGTGCTGCTTGGGTTTATGGCGCTGCTCGGTCGTGGACTTTATTTACAGGGCTTTCACAAGCGGTTTTTGCAGGAAAAAGGCGAGGCGAGGTATAACCGCACGATTGAATTGACGGCACAACGCGGCAAGATTACAGATAGAAATGGCGAACTATTAGCAATCAGTTCGCCAGTGGAGTCGGTTTGGGCTAATCCATCGGATGTGAAAATAACTCCAGGCCAAACCAAGAAAGTCGCGGAGCTGTTAGGGTTGAAGTTGGATTTTGTGGCTAAAAGGCTGGTGAATAGTGAGCGTGAGTTTGTGTATTTGAAACGTCGTGTTTCACCTGAGCTGGCTGCCGAAGTAATGAAGCTGGGTGTGTCTGGTATTTATTTGCAGCGGGAATATAAGCGCTACTACCCTGCGGGCGATGTGACGGCGCATCTGGTTGGTTTTACCAATATTGATGATAAGGGCCAGGAAGGCTTTGAACTTGCGATGAACAGTTTGCTATCAGGTAAGCATGGCAGTCGCCGAGTGATTAAGGATAGAGCAGGTCGCATTATTGAAGATCTGGAGGCGGTGAAATTGCCGCAAGATGGACAGGATATCGTGCTGTCTATCGACAGGCGATTGCAGTACCTGGTGCATCGCGAGCTTTTGAAATCGGTAGATCAATTTAAGGCCAAAGCGGGTGCGGCAGTCGTGCTTGATGCTAAAACAGGTGAAGTGCTGGCGATGGTGAATTTTCCGACTTATAACCCGAATAACCCCATCAATATACAGGGTAAAACTCGCAATCGGGCAGTGACTGATATATTTGAGCCAGGTTCCACCATGAAAACCATTACCGCAGCAGCTGCGCTTGCGTCAGGAAAGTATCAGCCAGATACCAAAATCCAGACTGCACCAGGTTATATGAGTATTGGTTCTGCAACAATCCACGACGCACATCCTCATGGGGTGCTGACTGTGGCGGAGGTGATACAGAAATCATCCAATGTAGGCTCAGTCAAGATGGCGCTTTCACTGGATAGTGCTTATTTATGGGGTGTTTTTAACCAGCTGGGATTTGGTACTAAAACACAGGTGGGTTTTCCTGGCGAAGTGTCAGGACGTTTGCGTGATTATAAAACCTGGCGGCCGATTGAGCAGGCGACTATGTCTTATGGTCATGGAATCAGCGTAACTTTATTGCAGATGGCGAGGGCTTATACCGTGTTTGCAAATGACGGTGAGCTAAAACCAGTGTCATTAGTCAAACTTAAAGAGGCGCCGCTAGGTACGCAAGTGTTCAGCGCAAAAACTGCGCACGAGATAAAAGATATGCTGGAGCTGGTAATAGCACCAGGAGGTACAGCACTCAGGGCACAAGTGCTGGGTTATCGCGTTGCTGGCAAGACTGGCACAACACATAAGCTGGGTGAACGTGGTTATGAGAAGGATAAGTATGTGGGCTCGTTTGTAGGGATGGCACCTGCATCGGATCCACGGTTGATTATGGCGGTGATGATAGATGAGCCAACCAGTGGTGGATATTACGGAGGTACGGTAGCTGCCCCTGTATTTAGCGCGGTGATGACTGATGCGTTGCGTATGCTGGCAGTGCCGCAAGATGCACCTAACAATAATGTAGTGATTCCAGCAGGGGACAATGAAGTGCAGGAGAGTATATGACCTTGCTGACTTCGTTTAATCAGAAGTTTACTGCGGTTACTGCGGATAGCCGTCAGGTGAAACCAGGTATGCTTTTTTTAGCTTACCCTGGAGCGCATGCTGATGGCAGGGCTTATGTGGCGCAAGCGATCAAGGCTGGTGCTACCGCTGTGCTTTGGGATAGTCAGGGGTTTACATGGAATGCTGCATGGCAGGTGGCCAATGCAGGTGTGGAAAATCTAAAGGCCAAGGCGGGGGAGTTTGCAGCGGAGTTTTATGGTAATCCGAGCCGCAAACTTAGCATGATTGGCGTGACAGGGACTAATGGCAAGACCTCGGTTAGCCAATGGATAGGGCAGGCATTGACACTGCTGGGCAAGAAAGCTGCGGTCATCGGTACGATTGGTAATGGATTTGTGGACGCACAGGTCGAGGCAGTTAACACAACGCCAGATGCTATTTTTCTACAGCAGATGCTGGCTGACTACGTGCAGCAGGGCGCTGAAGCGGTTGCCATGGAGGTGTCGTCACATGGTTTGCATCAAGGGCGAGTCGGTGGTGTGCAATTTGATTTGGCTGTGCTAACTAACTTGAGTCGTGACCATCTGGATTATCACGAAACCATGGAAGATTATGCCGCGGCTAAACAGCAGTTATTTGAGATGCAAGGTTTGCGCGCGGCGGTGTTAAATGCCGATGATGCATTTGGCCAGCAGATTGCAGCTTTGCTTAAAGCGCGATTGCAACCTGTGCTGACCTATGGGTTGTTGCAGGGCGAAGTGCGTGGCGAGCAGTTGGAGCTCAATCAGCAAGGTCTGGCCATGCGGGTGAACACCCCGTGGGGAAGCGCATCACTGAATGCGCCAGTATTAGGTCGTTTTAATGCATATAACGTTTTGGCGGTGTTGGCAAGCTTGTTGGCATCGGGCGTGGGCCTTGCTGAGGCTATCGCTGTGTTGGGCAAAATTAAATCGGCACCAGGCAGGATGCAGCAGTTTGGCGGTGATGATCAGCCGATGATTGTCGTAGATTATGCCCACACCCCAGATGCTTTGGAAAATGTACTGACCACCTTACGTGAGCAGGTTACTGGAAGACTGATATGTGTGTTTGGATGTGGCGGAGATCGTGACGCAGGCAAGCGCCCTTTAATGGGGGCTGTTGCCTCAAAGTTGGCACATCAGGTGATTTTAACTTCAGATAATCCGCGCAGTGAAGACCCGATGCAGATTATCAGGCAGATTGAAGCTGGGTTAACTGGTGATTATGAGGTGGAGCCAGACCGTGCTAGCGCGATTAAAAAAGCGGTGCGTATGGCGAAAAAAGGCGATCTGGTGCTGATTGCAGGTAAGGGGCATGAGCGTTATCAGGAAGTGCAAAACGTAAGAGTGCCTTTTGATGACGTGGCACATGCAAAGTATTCGCTGGAAATGAGTGTAGCGGAGGTGGTGAAATGATGCGTATTTCAGAAGCTGCCATTGCGCTTGATGCGCGATTTGTAGGTGAGGATGTTGCGTTTGGCAGTGTGGGGAGCGATAGCCGCCATGTAGTAGCAGGCCAGTTGTTTGTGGCGCTAAAAGGTGAGAATTTTGACGGAAATCAATATGCGGCAGAAGCGATTCGTCAGGGTGCTGCTGCCGTGCTGGTGTCAGATGCGGCACAAACGGCCACGCCAAGGATTGAAGTGCAGGATACGAGAATCGCGCTGGGTGTGTTAGCAAAATACTGGCGTGAAAAATTCACGATTCCTGTAGTTGCCATCACGGGCAGTAACGGAAAAACCACCACGAAAGAAATGCTGGCATCGATATTGGCTGTGGCAGCAGGCAGTCTAGCACAGGTACATGCCACAGCTGGTAACTTGAATAACGATATTGGCTTGCCGCTAACCTTGCTTAAATTGCGCGCAGACCATGCTTATGTGGTGCTGGAGATGGGCATGAACCACCTAGGTGAGATTGAGTATTTAACGCAAATTGCCAGCCCTGATGTTGCGGTGATTAACAATGCAGGCACTGCGCATTTGGGTGAGTTGGGTACGCGTGAAAATATTGCCAAAGCTAAGGGTGAGATTTTTTCTGGGCTGGCGCGAGATGGTGTGGCAGTGATTAGTGCAGACAGTGAGTATGCTCATTATTGGCAAACACTCAATACAGGCAGAAAAATGGTGACATTTGGCTTTAAGAATAGTGCTGACATTCATGCCAGTTATCAAGCGCTGGAAGATGGCAGCATGATTGATTTGCACACGCCAGAAGGTCGGGTGGGTTTTAAGTTGCAGGTTGCAGGCGAGCACAATGTGAATAATGCGTTGGCAGCCTGTGCGGCAGCGTATGCCTTAGGCGTATCGAACCACGATATTGCTGAAGGTCTGGCGCAGTTTGCGGGCGTGTACGGTCGGCTGGAAAATAAAACAGGTTTGAACGGTGCGCTGATTATTGATGATACTTACAACGCGAACCCTGACTCGATGAAGGCGGCAATAGGGGTGCTAGCCAGCATGAAAGCTGACAGGAAGATTCTGGTGCTGGGCGACATGGGTGAACTGGGGGCTAGTGCGAAAGATATGCATACCGAAGTTGGCGCTTATGCCAAAGCTGCGGGTTTGAATACCTTGTATTGCCTGGGCGAACTGAGTGCCCAGATGGTCGTAGGTTTTGGCTCGGGAGCGAGGCATTATGTCACGGTAGAAGCGTTGGCTGAACAAGTGGTTTCAGCATTGAATAAGGGTACGGTCGTGTTGGTAAAGGGTTCACGTTTTATGCAGATGGAACGTGTAGTGAAGTTGCTGGCGTTGAAAGATAAAAATGCAGTGCATGGGGAGAATCAATAATGTTGCTTGAATTGGCACAATGGCTTGCACAGGATATCCGCGGTTTTAATGTATTTAACTACATTACCTTACGCGCGGTTTTGGCAACATTAACCGCGTTGATTATTTCGTTTTTAGTAGGGCCCACTTTGATTCGCAAGCTCACGCATTACAAAGTCGGACAGTCTGTACGTGATGACGGGCCACAGACGCATCTGATTAAGGCCGGAACGCCAACCATGGGTGGCGCGCTGATTTTGGTTGCGATTGCTATATCAACACTGTTATGGGCCGATTTAAGCAATCGTTTTGTTTGGGTTGTGCTATTTACCACATTAGGGTTTGGCATTGTAGGCTGGGTGGATGACTGGCGTAAGGTTGTGCACCGTAACCCCAAGGGATTGTCGGCAAAAGAAAAGTACTTTTGGCAATCTGTAGTGGGGTTGAGTGTGGCGATTTATTTGCAGCAAACAGCAGTGTTACCTGCAGAAACAACACTATTGATTCCATTTTTGAAAAACCTGGTGATCCCGTTAAGTGCGCTGGCGTTTATTGTCCTGACCTATCTGGTGGTGGTAGGAAGTAGTAATGCCGTAAATTTGACGGATGGGCTGGATGGTTTGGCGATTATGCCAACTGTGATGGTAGCTGGCGCTTTGGCGATATTTGCTTATGTCACAGGCCATTTATATTTTTCAAAATATCTGGGTATTCCCTATGTGCCAGGTGCTGGGGAGTTAATGGTGTTTTGTGCGGCGATGGTGGGTGCAGGTTTGGGCTTCTTGTGGTTTAACGCATACCCAGCCGAAGTGTTTATGGGGGATGTGGGCGCATTGGCATTAGGTGCTGCGCTGGGCATTGTGGCGGTGATTGTACGTCAGGAAATTGTGCTGTTCATTATGGGTGGCGTATTTGTGATGGAAACACTGTCGGTAGCGGCGCAGGTGACCTATTTTAAATATACCAAATATAAAACAGGCACAGGTAAACGTATTTTCTTAATGGCGCCATTACACCATCACTATGAAGAAAAAGGCTGGAAAGAAACGCAAGTGGTGGTGCGCTTTTGGATTATCAGCATGATGCTGGTGTTGATAGGCTTGGCAAGCTTGAAGATTAGATGATGAATTTAGGGCATCAAAAGTGCACAGAGGGAGCGTTGGGGGAGGCTAATATGGGCTTTATCCATGTTATGACGACACCAAACGCCCCAATACGCTTTTGGATTATCAGCATGATGCTGGTGTTGATAGGCTTGGCAAGCTTGAAGATTAGATAAGTAAAAAAATTAAAAATGACAATCGTGCTAAAAGACAAAAAAGTATTGGTGCTAGGCTTGGGTGATACAGGCTTATCCGCTTTGCGCTGGTTACAGCACAAAGGTGCTCGCCTGTCTGTGGCCGATACGCGTGAAAATCCGCCTGGCATCGATACATTGAACGCTCAATTGCCAGAAGTGCAGATTAACATTGGAAAATTTACCGAGAATCTTTTCAGTGATGTAGATCTGGTTGTTGCAAGCCCAGGCGTGCCTTTAAGTGAGCCTGAGATTCAGGCTGCAATTGAACGAGGTGTTCCCGTGATTGGCGATGTGGAACTGTTTGCGCAACACCGCTCTGCGGGAAGCAAAGTCATTGCCATTACTGGAGCAAATGGTAAAACCACCGTAACGACAATGGTCGGCGAGATGTGTAAAGCCGCGGGGTTGAAAACGATCGTGGCAGGGAATATTGGCTTGCCTGTGCTTGATGCGCTCAGCATGGATACGCCAGATGTGTATGTGTTGGAGCTATCAAGTTTTCAGCTGGAAACAACGACTAACCTAGAGATTGATGCAGCGGCAATGTTAAATCTGTCTGAAGATCATATGGATAGATACCGCAGCATGCAGGACTACGCCATTGCTAAAGCGCGTATTTTCTACAATGCAAAATTGCAGGTTTTAAATCGTGACGATGCATGGAGCATGCTGATGTCACGGCCAAAACTCAAGCAGGTAACTTTTGGTTCGGATGCGCCCGAAGATGCGCAGAGTTATGGTCTTAAACAGGTCAATAATGATATCTGGCTGGTGGCAGGCGAGCATGCATTGTTGAATATACGCGACTTGAAAATAACAGGTTTGCATAACGCCGCCAATGCGTTGGCGGCGGTGGCGCTGTGTCGAGGAATCGGCATTGATTATGCGCCTATTATTCAAACGCTTTTCAACTTTAAAGGATTGCCACATCGTGTGGAGTGGGTATCCAATATTGATGATGTTGATTACTACGATGATTCAAAAGGCACTAATGTAGGCGCAACGTGCGCTGCACTTTATGGATTGTCACAAAAAGTGGTATTGATTGCTGGCGGCGATGGCAAGGGGCAGGATTTTTCACCTCTGAAGGATGCGGTTGCACAGAATGCACGTGCTGTGGTGCTGATTGGGCGTGATGCAGCTTTGATTGAGGCGGAGTTGCTGCCTACAGGAATAGCGCTGTATCACGCGATTGATTTACCTGAGGCTGTGAATATTGCCAGAAAGCTAGCACAAAAAGACGATGCGGTATTGCTCTCTCCTGCTTGTGCCAGTTTTGATATGTTTAAGAACTATATGCACAGGGCGCAGGTTTTTGTTGAAGCGGTGAAGGCATTGGAGGTTGCGGCATGATGGCGACGATGTTAAATCGGGATCGCATCAACTCAGCCATTTACGATCAGGCATTGCTCTGGGTTGTGCTGATTTTACTGGGCCTGGGGTTGGTAATGGTGTATTCCTCCTCTATTGCTATCGCTGAGGCAGATAAAGTGCTGCGCTATAACAGCAGTTACTATTTAGTGCGCCAATCAATCTTCTTGTTAGTGGGCATCACCACAGCATTCGTGGCGTTTAATATCCCGATTGCCTGGTGGCAGAAAATGGCACCTTATTTGTTTCTTATCGGGCTGGCTTTGTTGATTTTAGTGCTGATACCAGGCATTGGGCGTGTGGTTGGCGGCAGTCGACGCTGGTTATCTTTATTCGTGATTAATTTGCAGCCATCAGAATTAATGAAACTGTTTGCCGCAATGTATGTTGCAGATTACACCGTACGCAAAGCCGCAGTGATGGATAGCTTTACTAAGGGCTTTATGCCAATGCTGATGGTAATGCTGCTGGTTGGGGGCTTGTTGTTGCGTGAACCGGACTTCGGTGCATTTGCTGTGATTGCGGCTATTTCAATTTCAATTCTTTGGCTGGGGGGTATCAATGCACGTATTTTTGTTGGCTTGATCATTTTGCTGGTAGTGGGGTTTGTGTTTTTAATCTGGAGTTCGCCTTATCGCTTGGAGCGTGTGATCGGCTTTATGGATCCTTGGGCTGACCCCTTTGGTAAAGGCTACCAGCTATCACATGCATTAATCGCATTTGGCCGCGGCGAATGGCTAGGTGTGGGTTTGGGCGCAAGTGTAGAAAAACTGCTTTATTTACCAGAGGCACATACCGACTTTTTACTTGCTGTGATTGCAGAGGAGCTGGGTTTTGTAGGTGTATCTCTGGTGATTGCCTTGTTTGCATGGATTGTGATACGTGCATTCAGAATTGCAAAAGAAGCGATTGAAAATGAACGCTATTTTGCTGCCCTGCTAGCACAGGGGCTGGGCGTGTGGATAGGCGTGCAAAGCATCATCAATATGGGTGTCAATATGGGCTTACTTCCCACCAAGGGACTGACTTTGCCTTTGATGTCATTTGGCGGGAGCGGTATTTTGGCAAACTGCATCGCCATGGCGATATTGCTGAGAATTGATTTTGAAAACAGGCGCTTGCAAAAAGGCTTACCAGCATGAGTAAAGCGCAGACAAAAACTTTAATGGTCATGGCTGGCGGTACTGGCGGGCATGTCTATCCTGCGATGGCGGTCGCTGATTATTTAATGGCCAAAGGCTGGAACATTGTTTGGCTGTGCACGCAGGGCGGGATGGAAAATACCCTGATTGAGGGCAAAGGTTATGGCAAAGCCATGATTCGCATGCAGGGCGTGCGTGGTAAGGGGGTTGTTGGCTGGCTGTTGCTGCCATTTAGATTGGTGCAGGCATTGAGCCAAAGTGCTGCGGCACTCAGGCAGTATCAGCCTAATGTGGTACTTGGCATGGGGGGGTTTGCGGCATTTCCAGGCGGCATGATGGCGAAATTATTAGGCAAGCCATTGGTGATTCATGAGCAGAACTCGGTGGCTGGACTCACAAATAGAGTGCTGGCGAAGTTAGCTATGCGTGTGTTGGTTGCTTTTCCTGCTGCATTTGGCGAACGTGCGGAATTGGTAGGCAACCCAGTGCGTGCTGAAGTTGCCGCACAGCCAGCACCAGAAAAACGCTTTGCAGGGCGAGATGGCGCTTTACGATTGCTGGTGGTAGGAGGCAGCCTGGGTGCGCAGGCGTTAAATGAAGTCATACCTCAAGCGCTTGCACAATTGCCTGAGGCTAAGCGTCCACAGGTTGTGCATCAGGCGGGTGTCAAGCATATCGAGGCATTAAAAGAGCATTATGCACGTGCAGGGGTGGCCGCAGATACGCGCGCTTATATAACCGACATGGCAAATCAGTACGCATGGGCGGATTTTGTAATTTGCCGCGCAGGTGCGCTCACTGTGGCCGAGCTTTCTGCGATAGGTTTGGGGGCTTTAATGGTGCCATTTCCATTTGCGGTTGATGACCATCAGTCTACAAATGCTGCTTATCTGGCAGATGCAGGTGCGGCAATGTTGGTGCAGCAAAAGGACATGCATGTAGAGAAAATAAGCCAGCTATTAGGCAGCTTGGATAGGCAGCAGTGCCTGACAATGGCCAAAAAGGCCTATGCATTAGGAAAACCGAGTGCTACAGCAGATGTGGCTGCAATTTGTGTAGAGGTGGCGATATGAAACATAAAGTGAAGAATGTACATTTTGTAGGGATTGCAGGCTCAGGTATGAGCGGTATTGCTGAAGTGTTACTGAACCTGGACTTTAATGTTTCAGGTTCTGATTTGGCAGTGAATACCACGACAAAACGGTTGTCCTCATTTGGTGCAAAAGTGTACCAGGGGCATGCGGAGGCGCATGTGCAGGAGGCTGACGTGGTGGTGATTTCGTCCGCAGTGAATGAGGAAAATCCTGAAGTCAAAGCTGCACGTGCCAAGAATATTCCAGTGGTGCCACGCGCCATTATGCTGGCAGAGTTGATGCGTTTTAGACAAGGGATTGCGGTTGCTGGGACGCACGGAAAGACGACCACCACGAGTTTGATTGCCAGTATTTTGGCCGAAGCGGGCATGGATCCGACCTTTGTCATCGGTGGCAAACTGGAGGCTGCCAATGCAAACGCCAAGTTAGGTACGGGTGAATATATAGTGGCCGAGGCTGATGAGTCTGACGCGTCATTTTTGCATCTCACACCTGTGATGGCGGTGGTGACAAATATTGACCAGGACCATATGGATACTTACGAACACAGTTTTGACAAGCTTAAAAACGCGTTCGTTGAGTTTTTACAGCAATTGCCGTTTTGGGGGATGGCGGTCGTGTGTATTGATGATCAAAATGTGCGCGAAATTCTGCCTCGGGTAACTAAGCCTGTGATGACTTATGGCCTGAGTGAGGATGCACGTGTGCGCGCTAAAAATGTGCGCGCGGACGGGAGCAGAATGCATTTTACCGTAGAGCGCATCAATGGCGTGACCACTGTATTTGATGTGACCTTGAACCTGCCTGGCAATCACTATGTACTCAATGCGCTGGCAGCGATTGCAATCGCCAGTGAGTTAAATGTGCCAGATGCTGCAATCATTAAGGCATTGCGTGATTTCAAAGGAGTTGGCAGACGGTTTGAGCGATATGGCGAGGTGGAAGCTAAAGCAGGCGGTACATTTACCTTGATTGATGATTACGGACATCATCCTGTTGAAATGCAGGCAGTGCTTGCTGCGGCGCGGGGCGCTTTTCCTGACCGTCGTTTGGTGATGGTGTTTCAGCCACACCGCTATACACGCACGCGAGATTGTTTTGAGGATTTTGTAAAAGTGTTATCAAGCGCAGATGTGGTGCTGTTGACTGAAGTGTATCCAGCAGGCGAGCCGCCCATCGTTGCGGCAGATACACGTGCTTTGATTCGCGCGATACGTGTGGCTGGCAAAGTGGAGCCTATTTTTGTAGAAACGACAGATGCACTGCCACAGGCAATCTTAGATATCGCTCAGGCTGATGATGCAGTGATTGTAATGGGAGCTGGGTCAATTGGCCAAGTCGCACTTAAAACCAGAGAATTGCAGTTAAAAGGTCAGCAATAACATGAAGCAGCATGCAGGCAGACTCCTGTTAAACGAACCACTGGCACGCTATACAAGCTGGCGTGTAGGTGGGCGTGCAGATCGGTTTTATATCCCAGCGGGATTGGATGATTTACGTCATTTTCTGCAAGGATTGGATGCGTCCGAGCCTATTTACTTTATTGGGCTGGGTTCAAATCTACTGGTGCGTGACGGTGGTGTGCGTGGCACGGTGGTGCTGATGCACAACGTGCTTACTGCATTGAAAATAGACGCAGGTATGGTGTATGCCGAGGCAGGCGCTACTTGCGCGAAGCTGGCAAGGTTTTGTGCCAAAGAGGCGAAACAGGGTGCTGAGTTCTTTGCGGGTATCCCTGGTACCTTAGGAGGTGCTTTGGCAATGAACGCTGGGTGTTATGGCAGTGAAACATGGAATGTGGTGAAACGTGTCATCACAATCAATCGGCATGGGGAACTGAATATACGTGAGGCGAGTGCTTTTATTTCAAGCTACCGTCATATTGATATGCCCGTGGCAGATGAATGGTTTGTGGCAGCCTGGCTGGATTTGCCAGATGGCGATGCGCAACTGTCAGCGCAAAAAATTAAAGAACTCCTTGCCAAGCGATTGGCGTCACAGCCCTTGAATATGCCAAGTGCTGGTTCAACATTTAGAAACCCTGCAGGGGATTTCGCGGCGCGATTGATTGAGGCCAGTGGCTTAAAAGGCTACATCATCGGTGGCGCACAGGTATCAGAAAAGCATGCCAACTTTATTGTAAATGTTGGCGGTGCCACAGCGCTGGATATTGAGTTGCTCATTCAACATATGCGCGACACAGTGCTTGAGAAACAAGGCGTTGCACTACAACAGGAAGTAAAAGTAATGGGTGAGTTAGAGGTAAGAGCGTAATGCATGAGATTGACAAAAAATCAGGTGACACAGGCACTTTATCAAGCCAGCAAGCTGGTGGGAAAAGCAAGAAAGTGGCGGTGCTGCTGGGCGGAAAGTCTGGTGAGCGCGAGGTTTCACTCAATAGCGGCAAAGCTGTGATGGCCGCATTGCTAAGACAAGGCGTAGATGCTTATCCTTTTGACCCGTCAGAGCAGCCTTTACATGATTTGGAAGCCTTTGACGTGGCCATGATTTCGCTCCATGGAAGATTTGGCGAAGACGGCGCCATGCAGGGTGCGTTAGAGTTGTTAGGCATTCCCTATACAGGAAGTGGTGTGATGGCTTCAGCAATTGGCATGGATAAATGGCGCACCAAAATGATTTGGTCTGCTGCAGGTATCAGCACACCAGCTTTTGCACTGGTCAATGCTGATTCTGATTTTGATGCGATTGAGAAGAAATTAGGTCTGCCGCTATTTGTGAAGCCTGCAAATGAAGGCTCAAGTATCGGCATCAGCAAGGTAAAAATGGCAGGTGGTTTGAAGGCAGCTTATGCGCTGGCAGCTAAGTCTGACCCGATTGTAATCGCTGAGCAATATATCGGCGGTGGTGAGTACACCGTTGGCATTTTAGGTGCGGAAGCGCTGCCTATTGTGCGCATCGTTCCTAAAAATGAATTTTATGATTATGAGGCCAAATACCTGCGTGATGATACCGAGTACCGTTGCCCATGTGGGCTGAGTCGCGAACAAGAGGTGCAGATTCAGCAAGAGGCATTGCAGGCTTTTCGCGCTGTTGGCTGCAGTGGCTGGGGACGGGTGGATTTCTTGATGGATGAGTCAGGTCGTCATTACTTTCTGGAGCTCAACACAAGCCCAGGGATGACTGATCATAGCCTGGTGCCGATGGCTGCCAAGGCAGCAGGTATAAGCTTTGACGCTTTGGTATTACGCATACTGGAGCTGGCACATGTGGGATAGGCCTGCATTACTGAATTGGGTTGCCAATTTATTGTATGCACTGAGCCTGGTAGTCATGCTCTATGCAGCGATTTATGTGGTGGTCCATTTGCCGATATTTCCGCTGCGGGAAGTGAAAGTGGATGGACAGTTGAACCATGTGACACGTGAGCAGGTGCAGTTGATAGTGGCCAGACACATGAAGGGTAATTTTTTTACGTTGGATTTGATTAAGACGCGTGACGCATTTGAGAAATTACCGTGGGCACGCAAGGTCAATGTGAGGCGTCGTTGGCCGGATAGGTTGGAAGTGACGATAGAAGAGCATCGTGCGTTGGCGAGGTGGGGCACGGTGGCATTGGTTAATACGCACGGTGAGTTGTTTCATGCGGCATCAGGTCAAGATTTACCGATTTTTCATGGGCCAGAGGATGGGGTGATTGAGGTGGCAGCGCAGTATGAAAGCTTTAATCAGACATTAAAACGAGCCAATCTGGGGGTGTCTAGTGTAGCGCTGACGCCAAGGCGTGCGTGGCAAGTCACGACTAGAGATGGCATGGTGGTGGAGCTTGGCCGAGTGGACATGCAGCCAAGGCTTGAAAAGTTTGCCAACGTGTACAGCAGTACGATTAGCAGACTTAATAAAAAGATAACGTATGTGGATTTACGTTATCCGAATGGATTTGCGGTGAGAAGACCAATAGATTCAGTTAAATTGAATCATGAAAATTTGATGAATAAAACGACAAAAAACACAGAGGCCGTGACATAAGAACGCGGAGGAAAAATGATGAGCAGAATTAAAGAAGATAAAAATCTGATTGTGGGCCTGGATATTGGCACATCGAAAATTGTAGCGATTGTGGCAGAGCTGCAACCAGAAGGCACGCTAAAAGTCATTGGCCTGGGCCAGCATATTTCGCGTGGATTGAAAAAAGGCGTAGTGGTGAATATCGAATCCACAATGCAGTCTATTCAACGTGCGTTGGAAGAAGCTGAGCTGATGGCAGACTGCAAGATTAACAATGTATATACAGGCATCGCTGGTAGTCACATCAAGAGCCTTAATTCTCATGGCATGGTGAAAATTAAGGATGCGGAAGTTTCGCAAATGGATGTAGACCGTGTGGTTGAAACCGCCCGTGCGATAGCGTTGCCAGCAGATCAGCAGATTCTGCATATCTTGACTCAGGAGTTTATTATTGATGGGCAGGAGGATGTGCGCGAGCCTCTTGGCATGAGCGGCATGAAGTTGGAAGTTAAAGTCCATATCGTGACAGGTGCAGTGGCCGCTGCACAAAATATAGTGAAATGCATCAAGCGCTGTGGCATTGAGGTGAGTGATTTGATTTTGCAGCCACTGGCTTCGAGTACAGCAGTATTAACAGAAGATGAAAAAGAGCTGGGCGTTTGTCTGGTTGATATTGGTGGCGGCACTACGGATATTGCCGTGTTTAAGCAGGGAGCGATTCGCCACACTGCTGTGGTGCCAATTGCTGGCGACCAGATGACCAATGATGTGGCCGTTGCATTTCGTACGCCTACGCAATCCGCCGAAGAAATCAAAATCAAACATGGCTGTGCCTTGCGTCAGTTAGCCGACCCGCGTGAGGTGGTAGAAGTGCCAGGTGTGGATGGGCGCGACCCACGACAGTTATCTGTGCAGACGCTGGCAGAAGTGCTGGAGCCACGAGTGGTGGAACTTTATGAAATGGTGTTGAGTGAGTTGCGCCGTAGTGGTATGGAAGAAATGATCGCCTCTGGCATTGTGATTACAGGAGGTTCGGCCATGATGCGCGGTATGGTGGAGCTGGGTGAAGAGATTTTTCATATGCCAGTACGCTTAGGCATGCCGCGCTATGTGGGTGGGTTATCTGAGGTGGTGAGCAACCCACGATATGCAACTGGCGTTGGATTGGTGCTGATGGGTAAGCAGCAGTTGGAGCGTCATATCAATGGACAACTGGAATCAAGCTCATTGGGCAGGATTTTTGAAAAAATGAAAAGCTGGTTTCAAGGCAATTTCTAGCAGAAGGCTTTTGTATTTTGTGTTGGAAGCTAGCGTAAGAGTTGGGCAGTAAAGCAGTAAAAGGCAGAAGTAACAGGCATATTGAAAGTTAAAAAGAGGAGGCAGTAAAATGTTTGAAATTATGGAAAAAAATTCACAGGAAGCCGTGATTAAGGTCATTGGTGTAGGCGGTTGCGGCGGCAACGCGGTTGCACACATGATCGAGAAGAACGTAGGTGGCGTAGAGTTCATTTGTGCCAATACCGACATGCAGGCGCTGAAAAAGAGCCAGGCTAAAACGGTTTTGCAAATCGGCGAGATGATGACGCGTGGCTTGGGGGCAGGAGCTAAGCCTGAAATCGGTCGTGAGGCAGCACTGGAAGACCGTGATGCAATCGCCGAGTTGATTGATGGCGCAGACATGTTGTTCATCACGGCAGGGATGGGTGGAGGCACTGGTACAGGTGCTGCACCAGTGATTGCACAGATTGCCAAGGAAATGGGTATTCTGACAGTTGCAGTTGTGACCAAACCTTTCGCCTTTGAAGGTAAGCGCACTAAAGTCGCATCTGATGGTCTAGATGAATTATCTAAATACGTTGACTCACTGATTGTGATTCCTAATGAAAAGCTGATGGAGGTGCTCGGTGAAGATGTGCCATTCCTGGAGGCATTTAGAGCGGCTAATGACGTGTTACATAATGCCGTTTCAGGCATTGCTGAAATTATTAATTGCGCGGGTATGGTGAATGTTGACTTTGCTGACGTACGCACTGTGATGAGTGAGATGGGGATGGCGATGATGGGTTCTGCCATGGCAACAGGTCCAGAGCGTGCACGCATTGCAGCGGAGCAAGCAGTTGCAAGTCCGTTGCTGGAAGATGTTAACCTGGCGAATGCACGTGGCGTTTTGGTGAATATCACCACCTCTAGTGCATTCAAAATGAAAGAGTACTATGACGTGATGAACACGATTAAAGCCTTCACCGCGGATGATGCAACCGTGATTGTAGGTAACGTGTTTGATGAAGCAATGGAAGATGGTTTGCGTGTAACCATGGTCGCGACTGGGCTCACAGGGGCGCAGCAACGCCGCCAGCAAAAACCTGAGTTACGTGTGATGTCGCAACAAGTAGTGCGTGATGGCACTACTAATCAACCTGTTTTTATGGGCAATGCAAATGTGATGGCTGAAGATGAAGCGCCAGCAGTGTTTGGCTCTAACAGCCGTCGTGCGCAAGTTGAAGCGATGAAAATGTCTGGAGTTGAAGAGTATGACATCCCTGCATTTTTGCGCAAACAAGCGGACTAGTCCTAATACATATTCTACCAGGATGAGGTTTGCTTAGAGTTATGCTGATGGATTATGTTATTATTCCATTGATTCGTAAGGATAATGCTCAATAGGCGAGCGCAGACCCACTCGGCTAGTGTAATGCAAATAGAACAGAAGTTTGGAGCAAGATGTTAAAGCAACGCACATTAAAACAAGCAGTTAGCGCCACAGGCGTTGGTTTGCACAACGGCGAGAAGGTTACTCTTACCCTGCGCCCTGCTGCAGCTGACACTGGTATTGTTTTCAAACGGGTTGATCTGCCTCAACCCAATGAAATCTTGGCTATGCCTGATGCAGTTCATGATACACGCATGTGTTCTGCATTAGAGGCCAATGGCGCGCGCGTTGCCACGGTTGAGCACATTATGTCGGCACTGGCTGGGCTGGGTGTAGACAATGTAGTCGTAGAGGTTGATGCTTCTGAAATTCCGATAATGGACGGGAGCTCAGGTCCTTTTGTGTTTTTGCTGAAACAGGCTGGCATTATTGAACAGTCTGCGGCCAAAAAATTTATTCGTGTTAAAAAGACGGTTGAAGTCAGAGAAGGTGATAAATGGGTTAGGTTTGAGCCTTACCATGGCTTTAAAATTGATTTTACGATTGATTTTAATCATCCTGTTTTTGAGCACTCTGGTAACAATGTCAAAATTGATTTTGCTGCTGATTCTTATATCAAGGAAATTAGCCGCGCACGCACTTTTGGTTTTATGCATGAAGTTGAGTATTTGCGCTCAAATGGTTTGGCGCGTGGTGGCAGTTTGGATAATGCCATCGTACTGGATGAGTATCGCGTGTTAAATAGTGATGGTCTGCGCTACGATGATGAGTTTGTAAAGCATAAGGTATTGGATGCAATTGGCGATTTATATATGCTAGGTCATCCAATACTGGGCGCGTTTTATGCATATAAATCAGGTCACGCTTTGAATAATCAGTTATTGCGTGCGCTATTGCAGGATGAAACAGCCTGGGAATACACAACGTTTGATAAAAAAGAAGACGCACCACAAGCGTTTACAGCGCCCTATCTGCCGTTGTTGCCTAATTCAGCTTATTAAGTCCTGTACCGTCATAAGTTAAATACGTTATCATCAAAAGTAGTTATCAAGAAGGAGGCGTATATGTTTATGATTCGCCTGGTATTTGTTCTGCTGGTCATTACCGCAATGGTGTTGTTTGGCATGTACCTGCTGTCTAGTGAAAAAAAATATCTGCACTACTTTAAGCAAACGCTTAAATATACTTTATTTTTTGCAGTGGTAGTCGCTGTACTTTTTTTGTTGCGTCGTATTTTATATGTCTAGTCCCGCCCTCAAATCTTTTGCTATTTGCTTTAAGCGCTGGGCCCTGGGCTTTGGGTTTTTATTATTGGTCATGTCTGCGTCAGCGTGGGCAATGTCAGATCAAGCACTTTTCAAGCATGCGCGTGATGCTTATGACCAAAGAAATGAAATCGCACTCTCGGATGATGTGGCGCAATTGTTCAAGCAGGATTATCTGCTGGCGCCTTATGCCGATTATTGGTTAATGCTATTGCGCTTAAACAATGCAGATAACACAGAAGTGCTGGCATTTATTAATCGTTATGAAAATATGGTGTTCACTGACCGTCTGCGGGGGGAGTGGCTCAAAAGTCTGGGAAAAAGGCAGGATTGGCCTACATTTTTTGAGCAGTATGGATTATTCAGACGTAATGATACGGCAGTGAAGTGTTATGCCCTTATGGGGAGAATGCTCACTACCGATGCAGATGTTAGCATGCAGGCGCGTACAATCTGGCTTAGCTCTGCCGATTTACCAAGTGCCTGCGACGCACTGTTTGATGCGTTGCAAAAAACAGGCGGGCTTAAACCTGAGGATATCTGGTCAAGACTAAGGTTGGCGCTGCATGATGGAAAGCTCAATGTTGCAAAAAATATAGCAATGCGCATCCCAGAATTTGGCAAAAACAGCATGAATCTCCTGCAAATTGCTAATAAAACCCCAAGTATTTTGTTTGCTGGTGAGTTTAAGCGTGGAAAAAAAATAGCTGAGGCGCGACTAGCCAAGATCAATACACAAGCTGACACTGAAATCGCTTTATATGCACTAGACCGTTTGGGGCGCACTGGCTTGGATTCTGCGATTGCTACTCTGCGGCAAATGCAAGCGAAGTTATCTGAACATGATCGCGCATTTGCATGGGGGCGTGTCGCTTACCATGCTGCACGTAACCATCATCCACAGGCGCTTGATTTCTATGCGCAGGCTTTGGGTGCAGCACTTGATAAAGAACAGCTTGCATGGTGGGTGCGTGCCGCATTGCGCGCGCAAAATTGGGATACGGTATTACTGGCAGTCAACCAGATGCAGGATGATCAACTGCAGGAGGGCGCCTGGCGCTACTGGAAAGCGCGTGCATACATGGCGCAAAATAAGCAGGTAGAAGCTAACGCGATATTGGGGCCATTATCAACAGAGCGCCATTATTATGGGTGGTTAGCGGCGGAAGAGTTGGAAAGTGTTGTGGGTAGCCAGTTACAACAATTTAACCCAAGTGACATCGAAGTGCAGGCGATCGCAAGCCAGCCCGCCATTAAGCGAGCGTTAGCGTTGCAGCAGCTTGATATGCGCTGGGAGGCCAGGGCTGAGTGGGTATGGGCTGTGCAGGGTTTTGATGATAAGCAGCTGCTGGCTGCTGCAGAGTATGCCTATCGGCAAAAGTGGTTCGATGTTGCGATTAGTACCGCTGACAACACCCGACAATTACACGATTTTAATTTGCGCTACCCTGTGCCTTACCGTGATTTGTTTCGAGCCGCAGCGGTGAATGAGAATTTGGACGAAGCATGGATTTATGGCTTAACGCGGCAGGAGAGCCGTTTTATGCATTATGCAAAATCTGGGGTAGGTGCTTCAGGGTTGATGCAACTCATGCCAGCCACAGCTAAATGGGCAGCAAAACGCATGGGGCTTAGTGGATATAGCAATGACATGATTCACGACTTGAAATTTAACGTGGGCATTGGTACCTATTACATGCGCTACACTTTAGAAATGATGAATGGTCAATATGCCATGGCGACAGCGGCCTACAATGCAGGACCCTCACGTGCGAAACGTTGGGCGGCTGATACACCAATTGAGGCTGCTATTTACATTGAAACTATCCCTTTTACTGAAACAAGGCAATATGTGCAAAAAGTGATGGCTAATGCGCAGATGTACGCGCCTAGATTAGGCACGCAGGTGCAAAGTTTGAAATCACGCATCGGGGTTGTGCCTGGTAAAGTGAAAGTGAATGCTGATGCAATTTTGGCCGATAGTGATAGTGAGTGATCTTGAGATTAAATAATCCTACGCGCTAGGTAGAGTATTTAGAGAATAAAAAAGGTTTAATGATGCAGTTAAAAAATATATTTGTATTGGGTGGCACAGGATTTGTGGGCAGTGCTTTGGTTGCTAAGTTAGACACTGCAGGCTACTCGGTGACTGTGCTAACGCGCAGGCGGGAGTCAGCAAAGCATTTGATCCTGCTGCCAAAAGTTAAAGTAATTGAGTGTGATGTGATGGATTATCATGCCCTGAATGCGGCGCTGAGGGGTGCGGACGCCGTGATTAATTTGATTGGTATTTTGCATCAAACACGTCGGCTACGTTTTAATACCGTACATCATCAGTTCCCAGCACAGCTAGCTAAAATCTGTGTGGATCTTGGCATCAAGCGCCTCCTGCACATGAGCGCATTGCGTGCTGAACCCGATGCACCAAGCCAGTATCTACAATCTAAGGCGGCGGGTGAGGCTGCAGTCCTTGCGGTGCAAGATAAGCTCAATGTCACAGTTTTCAAACCATCTGTTATTTTTGGCCGTCATGACCAATTTATCAACCTGTTTGCAAGCTTAATCAAATTGTTGCCTGTCATCGTACTGGCCAAACCGCAGGCTAAATTTCAGCCAGTATGGGTGGAAGATGTCGCCACTTCTTTTTTGAATAGTCTGGAAAATAAATCCACTTATGGCAAGGTATATGAGTTGGTTGGCCCAAATGTGTATACCTTACAGGCCTTGGTGCAGATGGTGATGACGACATTAGGCGTCAGGCGTCCTGTGATTGCTCTTAATGATACGCTGTCTTATCTGCAGGCATTCTTTATGGAGTTGCTGCCTATACGTTTATTGTCGCGGGATAATGTGCGCTCAATGGCACTGGAGAGTGTCGCCCAGTTGCCTATGTCTGCGACGCTGGGTGTGCAAGCGAGCAGTTTGGAAGCAGTCGTTCCCGAGTATTTGGCTGATAAAACCCAGCGTGGTGCTTATGACCGCTACCGTAGCCTAGCAGCCAGGTAGTCAAGATGCAGGTTTATCTGGTCGGCGGTGCAGTGCGTGACGAATTACTGGGATTTGCCGTCAAAGATAAAGACTATGTTGTGGTCGGCAGCACACCAGAACAAATGCTGGCGGAAGGTTTTAAGCCAGTGGGCAAGGATTTTCCAGTATTTTTGCATCCTGAAACACATGATGAATATGCGCTGGCGCGCACTGAGCGTAAAACCGCAAAAGGTTATAAGGGATTCGTGATACATGCAGCGCCTGACGTAACATTAGAAGAAGATCTAGCACGCCGAGATTTAACCATTAACGCCATTGCAAAAAATGCTGATGGGCAGTTAATTGATCCTTTTAATGGCTTGGCGGATATTCAATCCAAAATCTTACGCCATGTCAGTGATGCCTTTGCAGAAGACCCTGTCAGAATACTGCGGGCAGCACGCTTCTTAGCAAGACTGCATGAGTTTACGCTAGCAGAAGAAACGTTGAATCTCATGCGTAATATGGTGGTTGCCGGTGAGGTGGACGCACTGGTTGCAGAGCGCGTGTGGCAGGAGTTGTCTAAAGGCTTAATGGAGAGCAAACCTTCTCGTATGTTTGAAATGTTGCGAGCCTGCGACGCACTTACAAGAATATTGCCTGAACTTAACAGGCTATGGGGAGTGCCGCAGCCACCACAGTATCACCCAGAGGGTGATACTGGCGTACATATCATGATGGTGATCGACTATGCTGCAAGTCAGAACTTTAGTTTACCCGTGCGGTTTGCAGCGCTATTGCATGACCTGGGTAAAGGGACGACCTCTGAAGAGATGTTGCCATGTCATATTGGTCATGAAGCGCGCGGAGTGCCAATGGTGAAAGAAGTATGCAAAAGACTGCGAGTGCCTAACGATTGCAAAGAACTGGCTGTGATGGTGGCCAAATTTCATGGCAAGCTATATCAGGCATTGCAAATGCGCCCAAGTACGCTACTGGAATTTTTAATCGAGCTGGATGCCATTCGCCAACCAGAAAGATTCAAGGCGTTTTTGCAGGCCTGTGAAGCGGATAGCCGTGGCAGAGCAGGTTTAGAGCATGCTCCAACACCAGCTGCAGATTTGATGCTAAAGATATTGGCGGCAGCATCTGGGG
>JAQTXW010000080.1 GCA_028688575.1 Methylotenera sp.
TACGAATAGTACGGCAAGCGGATGTAACTTTCGTTAGTGTCGAGTGCATTTTACGCCGCTGGATTAGGTGTGCGAACGCGAATATGCAACTCTCGCAATTGCTTTTCATCTACTTCATTTGGCGCATTGGTCATTAAGCACTGCGCGCGCTGGGTTTTAGGGAAGGCAATCACGTCACGGATAGATTCCGCACCCGTCATCAGCGTGACCAAGCGGTCTAAACCAAATGCGAGGCCGCCGTGCGGAGGTGCGCCGTATTGCAAGGCATCAAGCAGGAAGCCGAATTTTTCTTGCGCCTCTTCACGGCTGATTTTTAATGCGTCAAACACTTTGGACTGCACTTCCTGCTGATGGATACGCACTGAACCACCGCCTACTTCCCAGCCGTTTAACACCATGTCGTAAGCTTTTGACAAACATGCACCTGGGTTAGTGGCTAACCAATCTTCGTGACCATCTTTTGGTGCCGTGAACGGGTGGTGCAAGGCCACCCAGCGGTCATTTTCTTCATCATGTTCAAACATCGGGAAATCCACTACCCACAATGGCGCCCATGCACGGCCATCCACATGGCCTTTTTCATGCCCAACTTTGGTACGCAAGGCGCCTAATGCTTCGTTCACCACTTTTGCTTTATCGGCGCCAAAGAACACGATGTCGCCGTTTTGTGCGCCTGTGCGGTCGATAATGGCTTGTAACGCTTTGGCATGAATGTTTTTAACAATCGGGCTTTGCAAGCCTTCTTCGTTCAATTTAGTCGTGTCGTTAATTTTGATATAAGCCAAACCTTTAGCGCCGTAGATTTTTACGAACTCGGTGTAAGCATCAATCTCACTGCGTGAAATTGCCGCACCGTTAGGTACACGCAAAGCAGCCACACGGCCCGCCGCCATATTGGCAGCGCCTGCAAACACTTTAAAATCCACGTCTTTCATGACGTCGGTTAGCTCGGTGATTTCTAAAGTCACACGCATATCTGGTTTATCTGAACCATAGCGACTCATCGCTTCAGCAAATGGCATGCGTGGGAATTGCGCAGGTAAATCCACGTTCTGCAATTTTTTCAGCATCTGGCGAATCATCTCTTCCACCAGATCCATGATGTCGTTTTCTTCCATAAAGGAAGTTTCAATATCCACTTGTGTAAATTCTGGCTGACGGTCGGCACGCAGGTCTTCATCACGGAAGCACTTGGTGATTTGGAAATAACGGTCAAAACCAGATACCATCAGCAGCTGTTTAAACAATTGCGGTGATTGTGGCAACGCAAAAAACTGGCCAGCATGCACACGGCTAGGCACCAGATAATCACGCGCACCCTCTGGTGTTGAGCGTGTCAGCATGGGGGTTTCAACCTCAATAAACCCATTTTCATCCAGATAGTCGCGCAGGTTTTTGGCTACCTTGTAGCGTAGCATCAGGTTCTTCTGCATCGTTGGGCGACGCAAGTCAATATAACGGTGCTCTAAACGTACGGTTTCTGTGAGATGTTCATCATCCAGCATAAATGGGGGCGTGAGTGATGGATTGAGCACCTCAATCTCTGTTGCCAGCATTTCCACCTCACCTGTAGGTAAATTGGGGTTAACCGTCCCCTCTGGGCGCGCGCGCACTTTACATACCACTTTCAGCACAAATTCACTGCGCACGGTTTCTGCAAGTGCGAAGGCGGTTTGGGTATCTGGGTCAATCACGATTTGCGCCAGACCTTCACGGTCGCGCAGATCAATAAAAATTACACCGCCATGGTCACGGCGACGATGCGCCCAACCACATAATGTGACAGTTTGACCAATATGTTCGCGGTTTAAATGGCCGCAGTAATGTGTACGCATCATAATTTAATTATTTGGATATTGAGTTAAAAGTTTAGGAATCTTATCCGCAGGTGCAACAACACCCATGGAGATAATATATTTCAGGGCTTCATCAACACTCATATCAAGCGCGATGACATCAGCCTTGGGCAGCATTAAAAAATAACCGCCTGTCGGGTTAGGCGTGGTTGGCACAAATACGCTGACATAATCTCCCTGCAGATGATTGGCCACATCACCACCTGGGGTACCTGTCAAAAAAGCGATTGTCCACACACCCTGACGCGGAAACTGCACCAGCACCGCCTGTCGGAAAGCATTACCAGTATCAGAAAATAAAGTATCGGACACCTGCTTAACGCTGGAGTAAATGGATTTAACCACAGGCAGACGGTTGAGCAACTTCTCCCAAAGCAGGATAAGCTGCATCCCAAAAAAGTTGGTTGCAATCAACCCCGTTGTAAAAACAATCAGCAAAGTTAAAACCGCACCCACACCAGGGATATCATAACCAAACAGTGTGTGAGGATGCCAGGCCTCAGGCAGTAAAAGCAAGCTTTGATCCATTGCACCAATCAAAGATTTGAGCACCCAAATGGTAATCACCAGGGGCACCAGCACCAACAGACCTGTAATAAAATATTTTTTCATCAATTTTGTATATGCAGCATTTGCACTTAGTGGCAGGCACAGCCTGTGCCACAACTTGCAGGTGCTGGGGTTGATTCAGCGGCAGCTTCAGGTTTTGTCGCGCTCGCTTTGCTAGCCCCTTTAAAATCAGTCGCATACCAACCACTGCCAGTGAGCTGAAAACTAGGCGCAGATACTTGTTTTGCAAAAGTATCTTGACCACAAACAGGACACGCTTCCAGGCTAGCGGCACTCACCTTGCGCATCACCTCTGCTTTGTGACCACAGCTACTACATTGATAATCGTAAATGGGCATTTAAAACCACCTCTTGCTATACGTTAAATAACCCGCGATTATATCTCAAATTAGCCAAAGCATTAAGCAGACCAACCCCATGCGCCACAACAAGCACTTTTTTGCAAATACCACCCACAATCAGATGACTACCACTAAGTGAACACTTGCCTATTCCGAGGTGTCGTCATCCTGCTGATTCTTAAAGCGCCGCGCTTTAACGCTTTCTGCCAACATCTCCAGCATCACCAGCGTGTCATCCCAGCCTAGGCAGGCATCGGTAATTGACTTGCCATATTCCAATGTGCAGCCAGGGGTATGATCTTGCCTGCCAGGATTTAAATGCGACTCAATCATCAAGCCCATGATGCGATCATCTCCATCACGCAACTGCGCTGCCACATGCTCAGCCACCTGCATTTGCTGTTGATACTGACGCTGACTGTTCGCGTGTGAACAATCCACCATGACTTTTGCATTCAAGCCTGACTGTGCCAATTCATTGGCAGCGGCATCAACACTTGCCGCATCATAATTAGGGGCTTTTCCACCGCGCAATATCACGTGACAGTCTTCATTACCCGTCGTTGAAATAATCGCCGAACGGCCTTCTTTGGTAACAGACAAAAAGTGATGTGGGCTAGCCGCCGCTTTAATCGCATCCACTGCGATACGTATATTCCCGTCCGTGCCATTTTTAAAGCCGACTGGACAAGACAAACCCGACGCCAACTCACGATGAATCTGCGATTCGGTTGTGCGAGCGCCAATCGCACCCCAACTGACCAAATCGGCAGTGTATTGAGGCGTAATTGTATCCAGAAACTCTGTTGCAGCAGGCACACCAAGCTCGTTCACCTCAAGCAAAAATCGACGTGCCAACTCAAGCCCCGCATTAATATCAAAACTGCCGTCCAGGTGGGGGTCGTTAATCAGGCCCTTCCAGCCAACTGTAGTGCGAGGCTTTTCAAAATACACACGCATCACAATCAGCAGTTCATTGCTGTACTTTTGACACTGGCCTAACAAGCGCTTGGCATACTCAATGCCTGCAGCATAATCATGGATAGAACACGGACCAATCACCACCAGCAAGCGGTCATTGGCACTATGCAAAATACGATGAATATCCGTGCGTGTTTGCACAATGCGATCGGTTGTTGCTTTGCTAGGCTCGAGTTTATCCAGCAACACTGAGGGCAGTGTTAACTCTTTGATCTCAATGATGCGCACATCATCTGTAATGATTTTATGAATTGGACTCATCTGACTATTCTAACTAAAAACACACCCACACTCGCGATGCCCTTAAACGCAAAAAACAAAGCCCGCGTATCCGGGCTTTGTAAACTATTGCTTGATTATACTGCGATAGTCGATTCCTAGAAAGGTCCTGTTTACTCAAGACAGTAGAATTGAAAATATTTTCATTTAAAACATAACGTTAAGAAAAATATCAAGATATCATATATACAAAATGGGAATTCCCACGCAATTTCATACTTATTCTTCAGACTTTAGGCGTTGAATTCAAACATTGAAAATGGTAAAAGTGACTGACATGACACAAGCCATGTCATTATTGCATGAGTTCATTCGCAATCATCTCAGCTTGTTTTAACAAGGTCTCAGTAGCCAGTACCTCCATATCAGGCGGATAGCCAAATTGGCGTAGCGTGCGCTTTACGATGACTTTGAGTTTAGCTTTTACACTCTCTTTAATCGTCCAATCGATGCTGGCATTTTCACGTACCTTCTGCAAAAGCACTACCGCAAGCTCACGAAGTTTATCTTGTTGCATAAGTTCTTTTGCACTGTCGTTATTAGCTACGGCTGTGTAAAAAGCAAATTCGAGCGGGCTGAGTTTTAAGCGCTCAGCTTCACTGTCACCATGCACAATTTCTTTGCTGACTTTGATCAGTTCATCCATCAACTCAGCAGCCGTGATGATTTTATTTTGATAACGCTTGATCGAGTTTTGCAGCATTTCCATCAGGCTGCGGCCTTGCACCACATTCAAACGCTCACGTACTTTGATTTCTTCATTGAGTAGTTTTTTCAGCACTTCCAGCGCAATGTTTTTATGCTCATGGTTTTTAAGTTCCATTAAGAACTCATCGCTCAAAATGGAAATGTCAGGTTTTTTGATACCAGCAGCATCAAATACATCAATCACTTGTTCTGAAACTAACGCTTTATCGATTACCTGACGAATCGTAGTTTCAATTTCTTCATTGGTTTTACCTTCACCTGTGCTGTCAAATTTAGCCAACCGTGCTTTCACTGCCTGAAAGAAAGCCACTTCATCTTTCACATCCATCGCCTGCTCATGCGGAATCGCAATGGCAAACGCCTGTGATAGCAAAGTGACTTCGTTGATATAGCGTTTTTTGCCATCTTCAATATTCAGAATATGCTCTTCAGCTGCCAATATCAGTGAGAGTTTTTTAGAGGTATCAGCGGTGAAGTAGGCTTTATAGTCGAAGCCATGGTACATATTCGCCACAACTTCCAGTTTTTCCAGCATCAGGTTGACGGCTTGCTCTTGCGTCTCGGCAGGATCACCTTTACCACCGGCATCTGAATAGAACGACAGTGCTTGTTTTAAATCGGCTGCAATGCCTAAATAATCCACCACTAAACCGCCAGGCTTATCTTTATACACGCGGTTTACACGTGCAATGGCCTGCATCAGGTTGTGACCTTTCATCGGCTTGTCGATGTACA
>JAQTXW010000081.1 GCA_028688575.1 Methylotenera sp.
TGTAGAGCGTTACACCAAACTAGGCGTTGATGTGATTCAAGGCTATGCAAAAATCACGTCGCCTTGGACGGTAGAAGTCAATGGACAAACGCTCACCACGCGCGCCATTATCATCGCGACTGGTGGACGCCCTACCATACCTAACATTCCAGGTTTAGACCAAGTCACTTACTACACGTCAGATACCATCTGGTCACTCACTGAACGCCCTAATCGCCTCGTTGTGCTGGGCGGCGGGCCAATTGGTTGTGAGTTGACGCAAGCCTTTGCAAGGCTTGATTGTCAGGTAACCTTGGTAGCGCGTAGCAGCCTAATGGGTAAAGAGGATGCCGATGCAGTAGCGCTGGTGGAAGAAGCCTTAATTGCCGATGGTGTGCGCGTATTGACCCACACCAGCACTGTGCGTTGCGAGCGGGATGCGCATGGTCAACAACACCTGATTGTAAGTAGCAAAGATGGCGTAGAAGAGGCAATTCCGTTTGATGCGTTACTCTGCGCAGTGGGCAGAACTGCACGCACCGAAGGCTTCGGTTTAGAAGAATTAGGCATTCCATTATCAAAAAACCGCACAATTGAAGTGGATGCCTGGTTGCAAACACGCTACCCCAACATCTACGCTGCTGGTGATGTTGCAGGCCCTTACCAATTTACCCACACGGCCGCGCATCAGGCATGGTATGCCTCCGTGAACACACTGTTTGGTAGCCTGAAACGCTTTAAAGCAGATTATTCAGTCATCCCATGGGCCACATTTACTAGCCCGGAAGTCGCTCGCGTCGGCTTATCTGAGGACGAAGCCAAAGTACAAGGCATTGCCTATGAAGTGGTGAAATACGGCTTGGATGATCTTGACCGCGCAATTGCCGACGAAGCCGCACATGGTTTTGTAAAAGTACTTACCATACCAGGTAAAGATAAAATTTTAGGTGTCACCATTGTCGGCGAGCATGCTGGCGACCTGCTGGCTGAATTTGTGCTGGCGATGAAACACGGCCTAGGCCTCAACAAAATTCTAGGCACGATACACACCTACCCTACCTGGTCGGAGGCCAACAAATACGCAGCTGGTGAGTGGAAACGTGCACATGTGCCGCATCGTATTCTTGCTTGGGTAGAGAAATATCATGCATGGAAAAGAGGTTAAGACTTTATGAAGAACTTGAAAAAATTACTCATGGCCACGTTGCTTACGTTAACGACTATGCTTGCGTCTGGCATGGCGACCAACTTGGCAATAGCAGCCGAATTTGACCACAGCACTTGGCATGACCTGTTACAAAAAAATGTCGTGTTGATCAAAAACGGCCAAGCAAGTCAGGTGGACTACCAAAGCATGTTAAATGATCGCACCAAGTTGCAAACCTATCTTTCACAGTTATCTGCGGTCAATGTTCAAGAATTTTCAAGCTGGTCAAAAAATGAACGGCTCGCTTTTTTACTCAATGCCTACAATGCGTTTACTGTTGAACTAGTGCTTACCAAGTACCCCAAGCTTAAATCCATTAAAGACATAGGCTCGCTCGTGCAAAGCCCGTGGAAAAAACAGTTTGTGCCGTTATTAGGCGAAAAACGCTCATTGGATGACATTGAGCATGGCATGATACGTAAACCTGGTGACTACAACGAACCCCGTATTCACTTTGCGGCGAATTGTGCGTCGATTGGCTGCCCTGCCTTGCGTAACGAAGCTTTTAGTGGTGCAAAATTAGATGCCCAACTTGATGCTGCAACCAAGGCTTTTCTTGCCGACAACGCCCGTAATCGCTATAACACCCAAACCAATCAACTTGAAGTATCCAAAATATTCGATTGGTACAAAAAAGACTTTGAGCGCGGCTGGCATGGCTGGAACTCGCTTCATGCATTTTTTGCACACTATGCAGAGTCACTTACCAACAACCCAGAGTTAAAACAGGCAATAGAAGATGGTAACGTCGATGTCAAATTTCTCGACTACAACTGGCACCTAAACAAAAAACAATAAATTCTTAACCCTATGCAATCAATCTTCGGGTTCGTTCGTCTTATACAGTAAGCAGTCCGCGTTAGTACAAATCTTCTCATGCCAATGCTCTTTTTACTTACCTTACTGAATGTAAACTGGGTACTGTCAATATGTGCAGATTGACTGTAAGTTTTCTTATCCTGCATCGTCCAATATCAGAACCGTTTATTTGAAAGAAGTGACTGTGAAATTCATCGCATTATTAAAAAAAGTAAACGTACTATTGTCTGCCTTTGCAATACTATTCCAGATCAATGCCGTACAAGCTGCTGACAAGCTGGTAATCACAGGCTCTAGCACTATTGCGCCGTTGGCGGCAGAAATTGGCAAGCGCTTTGAAAAACTAAACCCTGATGTGCGGGTCGATGTGCAAACTGGCGGTTCTTCTCGCGGCGTGAGTGATGCCCGTAGTGGTCTGGCCGACATCGGAATGGCGTCCCGCGCGCTGAAGGCCGAGGAAAATGACCTAAAAAGTTTCACCATCGCGCTGGATGGCGTGGGTTTGATTCTGCATAAAGATAACCCTGTTAAAACTTTGAGTGACCAACAGGTGATCGACATCTACACTGGCAAAATCACCAACTGGAAACAAGTTGGCGGTAAAGATGTGCGCATTACCGTGGTGAACAAAGCAGAGGGGCGCTCTACTTTGGAGCTGTTTTTACATTATTACAAACTTAAAAACAGCGACATCAAACCACAAGTAGTGATTGGCGATAACCAGCAAGGTATCAAGACTGTGGCGGGCAATCCTGGTGCCATTGGCTATGTTTCTATCGGCACAGCCGAGTTTGATGCGGGCAACGGTGTGCCAATCAAGCTGTTGCCTCTTAATGGTGTAGTCGCCTCGGTTGAAAATGTACGCAACGGCAGTTTCCCGTTGTCGCGCCTTTTGAATTTAGTCACCAAAACTGCACCACAAGGCTTGGCGAAACGTTTTATTGCATTTGCCAGTTCAAAAAATGTAGATGACATTGTAGAGGCACAATATTTTGTTCCGCTCTCACGCAAATAAATCCTATGCTGATGACATTCTGCGCTTAGCGCTCATGAGTGCAGCGGTTGTTGCCGTTGGCATTTTACTATTGATCCTTTTATTTTTACTGCGCGAGTCATGGCCTGCGTTACAACGTATCGGACTTTACCGATTTGTTGCAGACGCTGGCTGGCACCCGCTGGAAGGTGCATTTAACTTAGCACCTATGCTCATCGCAACCCTCGCTGTTGCGCTTGGTGCTATTTTAATTGCGGGGCCTATCGGTATTGCCAGTGCAGTGTTTGGCCAGTTTTATGCCCCACCTATGATTGCCGCAAGCTTTAAGCGCATGGTAGCGCTGTTGGCAGGTATTCCCTCGGTTGTTTTTGGGTTATGGGGGCTTACGGTGCTGGTGCCCATCATTGCCAAATGGCAGCCGCCAGGCGCGGGTTTGCTGGCGGGCATGTTGATTTTAGCTTTTATGATACTGCCTACCGTGGCCCTTACCGCTGATGCGGCATTAAAGGCTGTTCCTGACCAGTATCTACGTGGCGCAAATGCCTTAGGCATCTCTCAGGCAGGCCTTATTTTTAATGTGATGATTCCCGCAGCGCGCTCAGGCATTATCGGCGGCATATTGCTGGCAACGGCGCGCGCACTGGGCGAAACCATGGCGGTGTTGATGGTGGCAGGCAATGTGGTGCAAGTGCCTAATAGTTTATTTGACCCTGTACGCGTGCTCACCGCAAACATTGCACTTGAAATGGCCTATGCCACCACCGAGCACCGCGCAACATTGTTTGTTTCAGGGTTAGCATTAATGCTATTGGTCGTGGCTTTAGCTGCAATGGCTGGCAAGCTTGGAGGGCGTTTGCATGGCTAACTTACGCCTTCGTGACCAACTGTTCACTGGGATTGTTTGGGGAGCAGCTTTGCTGGTAACAGGCAGCTTCCTGTGGCTGTTATCAGACATGCTGATACATGGAGCAGGTCAATTGTCTTGGAGTTTTCTCACGGCTGAAACTGAAAACGCCGGCCGTGCTGGCGGTATTGGTCCAATTTTAGTTTCCACTTTGTTAATTTTGGCAGTGGCCATGCTGGTTGCATGCCCGATTGGTTTGGCAACAGCTGTATTGTTAAGTGAATTTATTGCAAAAGATAACCGCGTTGCACGCGCGATCGGCATGAGTATCGATGTTCTGGCTGGGGTGCCTTCTATTGTATTTGGCTTATTTGGCATGGCATTCTTTAGCGCATATTTGGGACTAGGGTTTTCAATTCTGGCGGGCGGACTCACTTTGGCTTGCATGGTGTTGCCCATTTTAATACGCACCATTGAAGAAGGCCTAAGCGCGGTGCCAGATGAATGGCGCAAAGGTGCGGCTGTACTTGGCATGTCAAGATTATCCGCATTACTCCACATCTTACTGCCAGCCGCAGCACCAGCATTGGCGGCAGGTCTCATGCTTGGCATCGGCCGCGCGATGGCTGAGACCGCTGCACTAATATTTACCAGTGGCTATGTAGATCGCATGCCCTCCTCCCTGCACGATTCAGGCCGTGCGCTTGCGGTACACATTTATGACCTTTCCATGAATGTGGCAGGCGGCGATGCGAATGCCTATGCGTCAGCATTGGTGCTGGTTATCATGCTGATTATCATCAACAACATCGCACTCTGGCTGGCAACTAGTCTTTTGCAAAAAAGGATTTCACACGTATGACACAAGATAAGCACGCACCAACTCCTTGTTGTAACGAAGTTGCCAACAACAACGCCTACACTTTAGGGCCAATAGAAGCTGGTACACCTTGCTGCGAACCCATCCCTGCTATTCGTGTACAAAACCTCACCTTAAGCTACAACAAACAGCCTGCGCTCGATAATATTTCACTGGATATTTACCGTGGTTGCATCACCGCACTGATTGGGCCTTCAGGTTGCGGCAAAACGAGTTTTCTTTCCAGCCTCAATCGATTAACTGATTTAATCCCCAATTGCACTGTGACAGGCAGTATTGAAATTGAAAATACAGACATTCATGCTGCCAATCTGGATGTGCAGGCACTGCGACGACGCGTTGGCATGATTTTTCAAAAGCCCAATCCGTTTCCACTTTCAATTCGAGGCAACATTCAAATGCCGCTTCGTGAACACGGTGTGAAAGACCGCGCCATGCTTGAAAACAAACTGCAAGCAGCCTTACAGGATCTGGGCTTATGGGATGAAGTGAAAGACAGGTTAGACAGCTCTGCGCTTTCGCTCTCTGGCGGGCAGCAACAGCGCTTGTGCATTGCGCGTGCATTAGCACTGGCGCCAGAGATTTTATTGATGGATGAACCATGCAGTGCGCTTGACCCACTGTCATCAGCAGTGGTGGAAGATTTAATTCTAAGCTTAAGTGGACGCTATACCGTGGTCATTGTGACGCACAATCTGGCACAAGCGCGCCGAATCGCCAACTATGCAGG
>JAQTXW010000039.1 GCA_028688575.1 Methylotenera sp.
CACTAAATTTGGCCAAGTTGCTGGCACAGGATAAATAATGACGATTAAAGCAAGACACAAACGCTTCATTTTAATTGCAATTGGCCTAGCCTTGTTAGGTCTGGCGGTGATGCTTATTTTGAATGCGTTTAAAAGCAATATGGTGTTTTTTTATACGCCAACGCAGGTGGTTAGTGGTGAAGTGCCGCACGGGACTAGTTTTCGTCTTGGCGGATTAGTCGTGCCAGCTAGTTTAAAACGTCAGGATGATGGCCTGACTGTGCACTTTGGCATCACGGATACAGCTAAAACAGTTGAGGTTATCTATAAAGGTATTCTGCCTGATCTGTTTAAAGAGGGTAAGGGAGTAGTAGCGCAAGGAAAAATTGGCACTAATGGCGTGTTTGAAGCGAGTGAAGTGCTTGCCAAGCATGACGAAAATTATATGCCACCTGAAGCTGCAGAAGCTTTAGCACGTGCGAAAAAACCACCATCTGGCACTGAGCTGCAATAGCATCTAACGTGACAGACTGCTAACAAATTAACTAAATAGTATCAACAAAAAAGGATGTTAACGTGATCCCTGAAATTGGCCATTTTGCCTTGATTTTAGCCCTGCTAGTGGCATTCATTCAGGGAGTGTTCCCGATTTTTGGCGCTGCGCGTGGCAATGTCACTTGGATGGCGTTAGCTAGACCCGCCGCGCGCGCGCAGTTCTTTCTGATTGCGATTGCGTTTGTATGTCTTGCTTATGCATTCGCAACTAAAGATTATTCCGTGACTTATGTAGCGACTAACTCAAATTCTAAATTGCCTTTGCAGTATCGTATTGCTGCAGTGTGGGGTGGTCATGAGGGTTCGCTACTGCTTTGGGCAATGATTCTAAGTATTTGGACTGTGGCTGTAAGCTTCTTTTCTAAACACTTGCCAGATACGATGCGTGCACGCATTTTAGGTGTCATGGGGTTGATTAGTATCGGGTTTTTATTATTTATGCTCTCGGTTTCCAATCCATTTGAACGATTAATTCCAGCGGCAATGGATGGCCGTGATTTGAATCCCCTGCTTCAAGACCCAGGAATGGTATTCCACCCCCCCATGCTCTATATGGGGTATGTTGGGTTTTCAGTTGCCTTTGCCTTTGCAATTGCAGCGTTGCTTGGCGGTGAGTTGGACTCAGCCTGGGCGCGTTGGTCTCGTCCATGGACGACGCTGGCATGGGTATTTCTCACTAGTGGCATTATGGCAGGCAGTAACTGGGCTTATTATGAGCTGGGCTGGGGCGGATGGTGGTTTTGGGATGCGGTTGAAAACGCTTCATTTATGCCATGGCTGGTTGGGACTGCGTTGATGCATTCACTTGCGGTGACAGAAAAACGCGGCAGCTTTAAGGCATGGACGGTGTTGCTAGCAATCTGCGCTTTTTCGCTTAGTTTGTTGGGTACCTTTCTTGTACGTTCCGGTGTGCTGACCTCTGTTCATGCCTTCGCGACCGACCCAAGACGCGGATTGTTTATTCTGGCCTTTCTTGTTGTCGTTATCGGTGGGTCACTAGCCCTGTTTGCTTGGAGAGCGCCAACGGTTGGCCGAGGAGGGAAGTTTTCGGTCGTTTCAAGGGAGAGTTTCCTGCTGGCAAATAATGTGTTGTTGGCAGTGGCGGCTATCTCTGTGTTATTTGGCACATTATACCCATTGTTTCTGGATGCGCTTGGATTGGGAAAAATCTCGGTCGGTCCACCATACTTCGATACCGTTTTTGCACCATTGATGACACCTGCTTTGTTTTTAATGGGGATAGGCCCTATCGCGCGTTGGAAACAAGCCTCATTGCCTGAACTCGCCATCCGCTTACGTTGGGCGTTTGGTGTGAGTGTTGCGACTGCAATTGTACTGCCTCTGATATTAGGGCGCTGGACGCCAATGATTGGATTAGGTCTGTTTCTGGCATTCTGGATATTTGGCACGAGTATTCATTTGGTTTACCAAAGGCTCCGTCATTCTGGGCTGCCTTTTATGGCAAGTATTCGGGCTAGCTCACGTGCCTGGTGGGGAATGGTTGTTGCGCACTTGGGGATTGCAGTCTTTACCTTAGGGGTAACGGTGGTGAAGGGTTTTGAGTCAGAAATCGCAGTACGTATGTCTCCAGGCGATGTGGCGCATTTGGCAGGATATGACTTCACTTTTGAGGGGGTTAAGGAAATAGAAGGCCCTAATTACTCAGCCAGTCAAGGTCAGATACGTATTACAAAAGCGGGTGTTGAACGTACAGTGGTAACTCCTGAGAAAAGACTTTATCACGTACAAAATATGCCAATGACGGAAGCCGGTATCAGCCCCAGTATCATTCATGATTTATATGCGTCTTTAGGTGAGCCGCTCATGGATGGGGCCTGGAGTGTACGGATATATCACAAGCCAATGGTGGAATGGATTTGGTTTGGCTGTTTAATGATGGCGTTTGGTGGTTTGTTGGCACTGTCTGATCGGCGTTACCGATTGCAAAGACGGATCAGGAATAAAGAAGATGCCCCATTAGAGGTGCGTGCATGAAGCGCTTTTTATTACCTTTAGTGATATTCCTGATTATGGTGGCGTTTCTGGCTATCGGTCTGAATCTTGATCCGCGAGAGGTGCCATCGCCACTGGTTGGCAAGCCTGCACCCGCGTTTAGTTTACCGCGATTGGATGATTCAGGAGAAATGATTTCCAATAAGGACATGTTGGGTAAAGTATGGTTGTTGAATGTATGGGCATCCTGGTGTGGTGCATGCCGGGATGAGCATCCTATATTGGTATCACTTTCGAAAAATGGAGCAGTCCCTATCTATGGGCTAGATTACAAAGATACACGTTTCGATGCGATGCAATGGCTCGCTGAGGGCGGTAATCCTTATGTAGCGACGGCTGTGGATGAGAGCGGACGTGTTGGTATTGATTATGGCGTTTACGGCGTACCGGAGACTTATGTGATAGATAAGGCAGGCGTCATTGCCTATAAGCAGATTGGTCCTATTACCGAGGAAGTGCTGCGCGATAAAATTCTTCCATTAGTAAAAAGGCTGCAAACACCATGACAAAAGTATGGATATCTAGTCTGATGGCATTATGTTGCTTGATGTTGATATTAAATGCATGGGCAGATAAAGCGCGACCATTACAGGATGATGCAGTGGTTGAAGCACAGGTTCAACGCTTGTCAGAAGAGTTGCGGTGTCTAGTGTGCCAAAACCAGACTTTGGCGGACTCGCATTCTGATCTGGCTGAAGATTTACGTCAGGAAATACGTGTAATGGCTGCCAAAGGCTTGAGTGATCAACAGATAACTGATTATTTGGTTGAACGTTATGGGGATTTTGTGCGCTATCGACCGCCATTAAAGTCAACAACGCTACTGCTTTGGTTTGGTCCGTTTGCTTTGCTGTTGGCTGGGTGCGTCGGTTTGTTACAGACCTTGCGTAGGCGTGAAAAATCTACAGAAGAGATGCCGTTAAACGTGGATGATGCGCGCAAAGTGAATGAATTACTTAATAGGGAATGATGATGCTGGTGTTCTGGATAATCGCTTTTTTATTGTTGCTTGCCATATTGGCGATCATATTACCTGCATTAGTGCGTGCTAAAGTCAATGAACACAATGACTTGAATACAGAGAAACGGCTTATTTTTAACCAGCAGTTTGCAGAGCTTGATCAAGATAAAATCAATGGAACGCTAGATGCTGCGCAGTATACTGCTGCAAAAGCAGAGTTGGAAAGACGCGTGCTTGAGGAAGTAAAGAATGTACGGCCATTGTCTGCAGTGGCTAGGTCAGATTGGCGATTGGCGATTATTTTGTTTTTCTCCATTCCTTTAGCTGCGTTTGTGCTTTATTACCAACTAGGCAGTCCTGATTCGGTACTCACTCCAGCAACATCCCCTGATCATTCTTTGCAGAAGTCAACGAGTGAACACAGCACGATGATGCGTGACCTAGAACCTTTGTTGGTGTCACTAGAGAAGAAACTGAAAAATCAGCCTGCCGATGGTGAAGGATGGGCGCTACTGGCAAGATCCTATGTCGAGCTAAGGCAGTATGTCAAGTCGATATCTGCTTTTCAGCGTGCAACCGCCATTATTGGCGATGATCCACAGTTGTTAGCAGACTATGCCGATGCACTTGCTGTTGTGAACGGGCATCAACTGGCGGGCGCACCTGAAGCCTTGGTGGATCAGGCGCTGAAGTTGGATCCGCACCATATTAAAGCCTTGATGCTTGCAGCAACTGCGGCATTTGATCGTCAGGCATATAATCAGGCAATAGGCTATTGGGAGCGTGCACTGCAAGTGTTGCCAGCAGATTCCGAAGTACTGTCAGAAGTGCAGGCGTCGTTGCATGAGGCGCAGTTGTTGTCTGGTGAAAAAGTAGCCAAAACCAAAGTGGAGAGTTCAGAGAATCCATCTACAAATACAGGAATATACGGTACGGTGAGTATTTTGCCGAAATTGGCAAAGCAACTAGATCCTTCTACCAGCGTATTTATTTATGCACGTGCAACGCAGGGGCCTTCTATGCCTTTGGCAATTGTGCGCACAACAGTCGCTGGCTTGCCATATGAGTATCACTTGGATGACAGCACTGCACTTGTCCCTAACCATAAGCTTTCGCAGGCGGAAAAAGTGCTGGTGATCGCTCGCGTTTCTAAAGCGGGGGATGCCAAGCAACAGTCGGGTGATTTGCAGGGAGTAGCAAATGACATCGGGACCGATGGAAAAAAAGTGGATATTGAAATAAGTGCGGTTTTACCTTAGCAACTGAAATGTTGCAAGCTTATGTTTGTGCTGAAATGATTTGGCAACAATTTAGGAAATAAACAATGCGATATTTTTACTCAGGTGTTTTGTTAACAATTAGCCTGCTATTTTCAGCTTGCGTACCTGTGTTAACTTCAGCAGCAGGTATTGGTGGTTCGGCTGCTGTTGGCAATGTGATGAACGGTACAACGACACGAACCTTTACCGCGCCTGTAGCTAAGGTTCACTTGGCCACCAAGCGTGCTTTGAATCGAATGAAAATCAAGGTGATGTCAGAAGATATGCAGAATAGGAAAAACATCATATTGCTGATTGCTAAAACGCCAGAGCGTAATATTGAAATCCAAATTGAGCCGATTAGTAACAACGCCACACGAATGAAAGTGGAAGCAAAAAGTTCGCTATTTTCATACGATAATGCAACAGCAGAAGAAATCATACTGCAAACAAAGAAGTCACTGGGATAAAGTGTTGACTCAATATTAGTGAGTCATATTTTATTTTTTAATAGTAGGTAGGCACAATCTATTGATGATTCATTGATTGTGTTGACTCTGGTGTTGTTGAGTTCCCCTAAGGTGATTACTGAATTTGCATCTATGTGCTCGATGGGCTATGATTAAAACGGCAGAGGCGCAAGTGACCTTTTATTCCCTTTTACACACTTGTATTTAGCGGTATCAGCGTGGTTAGTCAGTCTGAAGTGTATATGCATTGAGATATCCTAAAGCGGTTCTGAAGCTAAATGAAGCATAAGAAACGATTACTATGAAGCGTAATGACACAGGAAAATAACCCATCAGGTTTATCTGAATTTACAACTGCTAACAAAAAATTAATCGCTTTATTTGGCGAGGTGTTGGCAGATATCTTTCCCGACAGGTCAGTCCTGGGCGGTGCGCCCTATAATGTGGCGCGACATTTGCGTGCTTTTGGCATGCATCCTCTTTTAATCACAAGAACTGGTAACGATTCAATTAATAGTGAATTTATGGCTGAAATGTCTCGGCTAGAGATTGATGTTTCAGGCGTGCAGCTCGATGCGACTTATCCCACAGGACGGGTGCTTGTGCATTTGGATGAAGGAGGTCATCGATTCGAAATTATGCCAGATCAGGCTTATGACCATATACACGCGGGTGTAACACACTTGGTGACCATGAGTAGCCACCCCGAGATGGTTTATTTTGGAACGCTAGCTCAACGTGGCCTTGAGTCGAGGCTTGCACTTGATAGATTTTTGAGCGATGCGAAATCCCCGCGGTTTTTAGATATGAATCTGCGCGCCCCATGGTATGACAAACATATTATCCGTCGCTCATTATTAAGAGCTGACATTGTAAAAATCAATGAAGACGAGCTTAATGAGCTGTCGGCAATGTTTCAGTTGCCAAGGTCATCAGCTGAAGCTGGCGCTTTGGCACTTAAGAAAAGGTTTGAGCTTGAAGGTCTTATTGTGACCTGTGGCGCTGACGGGGCATGGGCTTTGTTTGATGGTGATGTTGTGACCAGTGTTGCAGGGGTGAGATTAGACCAGAAAATGGTAGATACAGTGGGTGCTGGAGATGGATTTGCAGCCATTTGTATGATAGGTATTTTGTGCCAATGGCCAGTTGATTTGATGTTAAGACGGGCGAATGATTTTGCTGCTGCGCTATGTGGCGTCAGAGGGGCTGCACCTGAGTCTCTGGATTTTTATGAGGTATACATTAAGGAGTGGTATTGAAAAACATCGCTGGGATGAAGCATGAAAACCCACTTTATATACTTTTGATCAGTGTACATGGATTGATACGGTCGCATGATATGGAGCTTGGCCGAGATGCTGATACAGGCGGCCAGACAACCTATGTTGTGGAGCTTGCAAAAGAGCTGGCCACGCATGCGCAGGTAGAGAAGGTAGATGTTCTAACAAGGCTGATTGAAGATTCTTCGGTTCATGCAGACTACGCGCAACAAGAAGAGGCTTTAGGTAATGGAGCGCGCATCGTGCGCGTTGGATGTGGACCTAAGCGATATTTACGTAAAGAAGTGCTGTGGCCACATTTGGACCAAATGGTTGATAAGTGCTTACATTTCTTACGTCAGCAGGGACGCTTGCCCGATTTGATTCATGCACATTATGCCGATGCAGGTTATGTTGGCAGGCAACTTTCTACGCTATTAGGCATTCCGCTAGTTTATACAGGGCACTCCTTAGGTAGGCCTAAACGTGAACGTTTGCTTTCCAGTGGTCGTAAATCGGGTGCAATAGAAAAACAGTTTAATTTTGAACGGCGTATCGCGGCAGAAGAAGACGTGATTCAGCATGCCTCTATGGTGGTGACAAGTACGCGTCAGGAAATAGATGAGCAATATGGTATGTACCAGAATCACGATGAAAGGCGGTGCAAGGTGATTCCGCCAGGGACGGATACCTCACGCTTTTCACCACCAAGGCGTAAGCAGATAGATGTGAAATTACAGGAAAGTATTGAACGTTTTTTAGAGAAACCTGAAAAGCCTTTTGTACTTTCTATCTCGCGGCCAGATCTGCGTAAAAACCTGAAGGGATTGGTCAAGGCCTATGGTGAAGATAAAGCTCTTCAGGAAACTGCTAATCTGGTTGTTGTTGCTGGTGTAAGAGAAGATATTCGTGATTTGGAAGAGTCTCAGCGTGCTGTGATGAACGATCTGCTGCTTGATATTGATCGCTATGATTTGTGGGGTAAGGTGGCAATTCCCAAGCAAATATCTCAGGATGACCTTCCTGATTTATACCGATTGGCAGCACGTCGCCGCGGAGTGTTTGTGAATCCCGCGCTGACAGAACCATTTGGCCTTACTTTACTTGAAGCCGCAGCAAGCGGTCTGCCTTTCGTTGCACCAGATGATGGCGGGCCAAAGGACATTGTCACCAATTGTCGTAATGGGGTATTGGCCAATACGCTTGATAGTATGGCGATTGCTTTGGCACTTAAGCAGGTGATGATGGATCGCAAGCAGTGGCGGAGTTGGGCTAAAAATGGCATTTTAGGCATTCAGCGCCATTATAGCTGGAAGGCGCATGTTAATCGCTACATGAAGGAAGTGCATCAGATCCTACGCAAAGATCGCAAGCGCCTACGTCGGCAGCACGCGATGATTTTAAATGCTGGAAAGTCCATCCTGCCTTTGGTGAAAACCGCATTGATTAGTGATATTGATAATACGTTAATTGGTGATAAAAAAGGGCTGGAACAATTGATTCAATGGTTACGTAGCCATGCGGCAACTACAGCCTTCGGAATCGCTACGGGACGTTCACTTGAAAGCGCCGTGGATTATCTGAAAAAACATCGCGTTCCTATGCCACAAGTACTGATTACCTCGGTAGGTAGCGAAATTAATTATGGACCAGACCTGAGGCTGGATACTGGCTGGGCCAATCATATTCGCCATTTATGGCGTCGAGAAGATTTGGCTGAAGCAATGCGTACAGTTGACGGATTGACTTTGCAGGCAGAAGAAAATCAGCGTGAATTCAAGTTAAGTTACATCGTCAAACCTGGGTTAATGCCGTCACTAGAGGATGTCACCCGTTATCTACATGGACTCAATCTGCATGCGAAGCTCATTTATTCACACAATGAGTTTCTTGATGTGTTACCGATACGCGCGTCTAAAGGACACGCTATCCGCTATCTGGCTTACAAATGGGGACTCCCTCTCAAACGGTTTTTAGTGGCAGGGGATTCTGGTAATGACACTGAAATGTTGGTGGGAGATACGCTTGCTGTTGTGGTTGGCAATCACAGCCCTGAACTGGAGCCTTTACGTGGTTTAGAGCAGGTATATTTTGCGCGAGGCCGCTGTGCTCAAGGCATTCTCGAAGGGCTCGCACACTATGATTTTGGCAGGATTGAAGTAACAAACTCAACAATAAAGGTGAATCAATATGTATGAACAAGTATCACATTCTTTGCTGAATGATATATTGATTGCATTAAAACCTGAGATAAAAAATCAAAAACTGCAACATTTCTATACAAGGTTAGGCGCCAATTTTTACGCGATTCATTCATTGTTCTATGCGCTTTATGGCGCACGACCAGACTTTAAAAAGCAGATGCAGCGATTGGTTGAGACGATGGCGAAACAGTATATCAAGCGTCCCGCCTATCTGAAGAAAACTGACCTCGCTCGGGAGAAAGACCATAACTGGTTTTTGAGTCAGGAGTGGGTGGGAATGGCGCTTTATTGCGACAATTTTGCTGATAATTTGAGCGGTATGCGCGCTAAATTACATTATCTACAAGATTTAGGCGTCAATCTGGTGCACATCATGCCCATTGCCGACTGTCCTGAGGGGAAAAGCGATGGCGGCTATGCTGTCAGGGACTTTCGGCAAATTGATAGCCGTTTTGGTGTGCTGAAAGATCTGGATGATTTGGCTTCGGATTTAAGAAAACGGGGGATGCTGCTGACATTGGATATTGTGGTGAATCACACTTCTGATGAGCATGCGTGGGCTAAAAAGGCACGTGCGGGAGAGAAGGAGTTTCAGGACTACTATTTTATCTTTGGTGACCGTCAGATGCCTGATATGTATGAAGAGGCGATGCCAGAGGTTTTTCCAGAAACTGCTCCTGGTAACTTCACTTGGGATGAAGACATGGGTAAATGGGTAATGACGGTTTTTAATCATTACCAGTGGGATTTGAACTACCAGAACCCAGCAGTTTTTATTGAAATGCTGGATATTGTTCTGTATTGGGCAAATCATGGTGTGGATATACTCAGATTAGATGCCGTGGCTTTCTTGTGGAAGAAGTTAGGTAGTAACTGCCAAAATGAACGTGAGGCGCATCAGATTCTACAGCTAATGAAAGATTGCTGTCAGGTAACAGCGCCAGGGGTTCTATTCATCGCAGAGGCGATTGTTGCACCCAATGAAATCATCAAATATTTTGGTGAAGATGCCATTAATGCTAAGGAGTGTGAAATTGCATATAACGCGACGTTTATGGCTTTATTGTGGGAGGCGATTGCCACTAAAAGAACGGCACTGCTCAATAGAGGCATCAGGTGTCTTCCCGATAAGCTGGAGCGTGCAACTTGGCTGAACTATGTGAGATGTCATGATGATATTGGCTGGGGTTTTAGTGATGTTGATATTGTGGCAGCTGGGTATGACCCACAATCGCATAGACGTTTTCTGGTGGACTATTACACAGGTAACTATGATGACTCAATTGCGAGAGGGCTCGCGTTTGGTATCAATAAAAAAACCGGAGATGCCAGAATTTCTGGCTCATTAGCGTCGCTTGCGGGGCTGGAAGCCGCGATTGAGGCAAATAATCAAGATGAAATCGAAGCTGCCATCAAAACGATTGTGCTACTACAGAGTATGATTATGGCATTTGGAGGTATACCGTTACTATATTATGGTGATGCAATCGGTACGCTTAATGATGACTCATACCTTAATGATGCAACCAAGTTTGATGATAACCGATGGATACATCGTCCCTTAATGAATTGGGATAAAGCTGCCAAGAGAAAGCAGCCTGGTACGATAGAAAATAGAATTTTTACTGCGATTAGAACCATGATTGCAGTTAGGAAGGAAACTTCTGCTTTTGCAGATAAAAACAACAGGGAATTGATCAGCATGGACAACCCGCATTTGTTTGCATTTTCACGGTTTGATGTATTCAATGCATCGTCCAAAGTGCTCGTGGTTGGAAATTTTGACATCATCCCTCAGTCTTTTGAGTTGGAGCCCATGCTGAAAATGGGTTTCTTTAGGAATGGATCGTTTAAAAGTTTATGTACTGGGGAAACGTTTCTTACCTCTATAGACACATTAGAAATACCAGCCAGGTCTTTTCTATGGCTACAGACGTAAGGTGCGCATTTTTTGAACAATGAAATATGGAATGTTAAAGTGACGTTAAGTGATGCCGTAATGACAGACGTTTTGAATTTAGATGAGTGGTGGATATTGCGTGTTTTTTTTGTGGTGTTAGGTGCAGTCATTCTTAATTTTTGCGCTAATTTAGTACTAAAAAAATTACGTCACAAGGCAAAAGATACAAGCAATATTTGGGATGATGCCTTACTTAAGGCAGCTCACTTACCTATCAGTGCAATGATTTGGCTTTTAGGCATTTTATTTGCGGCAAGCATTGCGCGTCGAGGTAGTGAGTTTGCAATATTTGAACTAATTGATCCAGCCCGTCGCGTGGGTGTGGTCATTATCATCACCTGGTTCTTGTTGCGAGCCATTAAAGAAGCCGATGCAAATTACAGTTCAACGCACTCGGATGAAGGGAGTGGGTTAGATAAGACCACTTTGACGGCGATGAGCAATCTTGGAAAGATTTCCGTCACGATTACAGGTGTACTGGTGGCGATGCAATCTATGGGTTATAGCATTTCGGGCGTGCTGGCATTTGGCGGGGTGGGTGGAATTGCCATAGGTTTTGCGGCTAAAGATATGCTGGCTAATTTGTTTGGCAGTCTGATTATCTTTCTGGATCGCCCTTTTAAAATTGGGGACTGGATTCGTAGTCCAGATCGTGAGATTGAAGGTACCGTAGAGCATATAGGCTGGCGGATGACGGTGATACGAACATTTTCAAAAAATCTTGTTTATGTGCCAAACTCGGTATTCTCAACCATTGCGATTGAGAATCCTTCACGGATGACGAATCGCAGAATTAAAGAAACGATTGGAATTCGTTATGCAGATATTAAAACCATCGGAAACATCACAAAAGAGGTGAAAGCAATGCTTTATGCGCATGCAGAAATCGATGTTGAGAAAACCTTGATGGTGAACTTTAACAGTTTTGGTCCAAGTTCTTTAGACTTCTTTGTCTACACGTTTACAAAAACCACGCATTGGGAACATTACCATGAGGTCAAACAGGATGTACTGTTAAAGATTGGTGAGATTATTGAGCGTAATGGTGCAGAGATTGCTTATCCTACCTCCACTATCCACCTAGCTGTAGAGGCAGGAAGGTAGTTGTCTGCTTTTTTATATCAGATCTACGAACAATCTCTTACATGAGTTTGAAGCTGGCAATCGCCTTTGAGACAGCCAGATAAGCGCCAATCCAACCGATGCTGACGGCGGTGCCGATCATGGTAATAAATAACTCTGAATTCAAAAGTCTCAAGCTGAAGTCGCTACTATATAGCTGAGACAAATCTGCAATGGAGTAATTGAACGTCATCATAATCAACATCATCATGGCAATCGCAAGTAGCCCACCCAACAATCCATAAAGCACTCCCGCATAAAGGAATGGTGTGCGTATAAAACTATTGGTTGCACCAATCAGGTAACTGACTTCAATCTCATCTTTTTGCGTCAGTATCTGCATGCGTATCGTATTACCGATAATGACCAACAAAACGACGGCGAGCAACAGGGCAATAAAGAAGATAAACTGTTCTCCCAGATTTAAGAGTGTTGCCAGACGTTTTACCCATTCGGTGTTGAGTAAAGCGTGCTCAACACCTGGTATGTTTTGTAAGGAGTTTTTTAATGTTTCCAGCTCATCTGGTGCTGCAGATTTTGCTTGTATGAAAAATGCATCAGGCAGTGGATTGTTTTTTAACGCCTGAACTGTTTCACTGAGGTCTTGATTGCTCGCGGAGTTTTTTTTCAATTGCTGCCATGCTTCTTCTTTTGTGACCAGGTGATGGTGAAGGATGGCGTTATTGCTGGCAAGTTGCTGTTCAATTTTTTGAATGGTCGTTGCATCAGCATCATGTTTGAGAAATAAACTGATTTCTGTATCACTTTGCATATGCTCAGCGAGTTTGGATAAATTATCGACACCTAGATAAAATAGGCTCGGTAAGCATAGGGAAACGCCAATCACAAGGCAAATCATGAATGTTGACCACGCATGACGACGCATACGACTTAGTACTTGCTTAAGTGCTTGAGTGTGATGGTTGAGCCAGTTATTCATCGTACGAATTTTCTACTGATGCATTTTCTAAAGAAGCTTGGTTGTCTTCTAACTCGGTAGGGTGGAGCAAGTGTTCGTTAAGCAAGCCTTGGGAAAGGTGTAATACTCGACTTTGTTTTGCGCTTATTCCGAGTGCATCATGTGTGGCCATAATGACGGTAACGCCAACCTGATTGAATGCATAGAAAATCGCCATGATATCAGCAGCATAGCTGGCGTCCAGATTGCCAGTGGGTTCATCTGCAATGAGAATTGAAGGCCGGCTGACTACAGCGCGCGCGATGGCTAGACGTTGCTGCTCGCCGCCAGATAGCGTGATAGGCATGGCTTTTTCTTTGTGTAGCAAGCCTACTTTATCTAGTGCGGCACGCACACGCTTGGCGGCCTCAATACCTGAAGTGCCGTTGATATGTAGCGGTAGAATGACATTTTCAAAGCAGTTGCGGTCGTAGAGTAATTTATGGTCCTGAAATATCAGACCAAATCTACGGCGTAAAAACGGAATGGCCGAAGCCTTGAGTTGGCTGACATTTTGGTTTGCAATCAGCACAGTGCCACTGGTGGGGCGCTCAGTGGCTGCGATTAGTTTCAGCAGGGTGCTTTTACCCGCGCCAGAATGCCCTGTCACAAACACAAATTCCCCCGAATTGATATGCAGGCTGACATTCCTGAGTACTTCATCGCTCCCTGGGTAGCGCTTAGTGACCTGGTCAAATTGAATCATGTGGGTATTGTATCGCTAATTTAGGGGCGAATTGCATATCGGCTGTCAGCATTTATGCATCAAGCAGCGCATCGATAAACTCTTGCGCATCAAATGGTCGCAAATCATCAATCGCTTCACCTATGCCGATATAGCGTATAGGAATAGGGCGTGCCTGCGCGATCGCTGCGATGACCCCCCCTTTTGCTGTGCCATCCAATTTGCTTAACACCAACCCGGTGACACCCAGGGCATCATCAAATATTTTCACTTGCGAGACGGCATTTTGCCCAGTGTTCGCATCCAGCACTAACAACACCTCATGCGGGGCGCCCGGCAGTGCTTTATCCATGACGCGCTTCACTTTGGCGATTTCATCCATCAAGTGCATTTGCGTGGGTAGCCTGCCTGCGGTGTCAGCTAACACAATATCAATATTTTTAGCGCGTGCAGAGTTGATGGCATCAAACATCACGGCGGCAGGGTCGCCACTGCTTTGTGCGACAACGTGCACATTGTTGCGCTCCCCCCAAACTTGCAGCTGTTCGCGCGCAGCCGCACGGAAAGTGTCGCCAGCAGCAATCAGCACGCTTTTGCCTTGCGTCTGAAAGTGTTTGGCGAGTTTGCCTATGGTGGTGGTTTTGCCCGCGCCATTGACACCAGCCAGCATGATGATAAAAGGCTGATGCGTACTGGTTTCTAATGGTTTTTCCAGCGGTAGTAGCAAGTCAGAAAGCGCAGCTTTAAGTGCGGCTTTTAGCTGAATAGTGTCATCCAAGCTTTGGCGTTTGACGCGGTTTTTGATATCGTCCAGTAAATATTCGGTTGCGCTGATGCCGACATCGGAGGTGAGTAGAATCGTTTCTAACTCTTCATAGACTTCAGCGTCTATTTTGCCACCACCAAACAGTCCCGCAAGTTGATTGCCAAGCTGGTTGCGTGTTTTACTGAGCCCTTGCTTGAGCCGTTCTGCCCAGCTCTTGCTGGGCTCGGCAGCAGTTTTATCTGCTTCAGGGTTTGGTTGTGGTTTGTCTTTTTTGAAAAAATCGAACATAGTCATGTAGCTGATGAGATTATGCTATTTTAGCCTAATTTACCAGTGCGCTATTATTTAGGTGGGCGATTGTTGAGTGAATGGTTGTGCGTGAATGATCTGCAGCTACTCGAGATTATTGACTGCCTGATTTTTTGCAGCTTTCCAGTAGTTCATAAATGCCCATGCCGATAAGCATAGCAACCACAAAGATAACCCCTTTCATACTGCCAATGCCAAGCAAGACAAAGGCAGGGGCTGGACATATGCCTACCAGTCCCCAGCCAACCCCAAAGAGCAGGCTGCCAAAAACAAGGCGTTTGTCGATGATGCGGTTGGTCGGTAGCTGCATAGATAGCCCGAGGTAACTCAGATGGCGTTTTTTTGCGATGGTGAACGCAATCAAGCCTACGGCGATGGCGCCACCCATGACCAAACCCAGAGACGGATCCCATGCGCCAGCTAAATCAAGAAATGCGAGTACTTTAGCTGGATTTGCCATGCCAGCTAGAATTAATCCAAACCCGAATATCAGACCTGATGTGAGTGCGAAGATAAGTGCGGTCATGTTGTTGAGATGTCTTTTCATGCGCTTATGCTCCCAGTAAATGACGCACAACATACACGGTGATAAATCCCGTTACCATAAAAGCCAGTGTTGCCCAAATTGAGCGTGGCGATAAACGTGAAATACCACAGACGCCATGACCGCTGGTGCATCCTGAGCCGTAACGTGTGCTGATGCCGACAATGAGTCCTGCCACTGCTAGTAATGCCTCGCTTGCATCAATCTGAATGTCGGGTAAAGGTGCGAAGAGCTGCCAGATGAAAGGTGCGCCGATGAGGCCGATAATGAATGCCAGCCGCCAGCCAATATCACGCAGCATTGGTCTGAACAGGCCGCCTAAAATGCCAGTAATGCCTGCAATTCGCCCGTTAAAGAGCACGAACAGTGCCGATGCTAGGCCTATCACTACGCCGCCAGCGAGTGCTGACCAAGGGGTGAAGTTATTCCAGTCGATGAACATAATGTTTAATTTAGCTATAAATGAAAATAGGTCGCGCACACGATGTACGCGACCTTGCAGGTTGAATTATATATTAACCCAGATTTTCCATTAGGCGATTTTGCATCTACTTGCATGTCAACTTGCCCATTTTGCGTCTTTTTTGCGCATATTTTCTGCCAATAGACATAGACTATTGCCGATAAAATCTGCACAAAAAATCCATCAAAGTGTGCGGCGTTGAAACTTCAAGTCCTAATGGAAGATCTGGGTTAAATTAGAATTGCCAGCCGTAAGCAATGCCAAGTGAGTCTTCATACATTTTTAAGTTGGCTTCTCCTCCGCCGAAATTGGTTGGAATAGAGCCATTGCCACGCACTTTCTCTTCAAAAGCGTGCATGTAAGAAAATGACAGTTCAGATTTGTTTGGCAAGATATACGTTGCGCCAAAAGTCACGTGATCTTGAACAACGCCAGGTGCCAATATATTGAATAAAGTTTCGCTTTTGCGGATTGGCTGTGTTGAGTGGTTGTAGCCTGCACGAATAGTTAAGCTTTCATTCCAGCCATAGCTTGCGCCAACTTTGACTGCTGTGACATCTTTCCAGGCAAAGCCTGGGCCTTGATTTGAGCCTAATTGGTTGCCTGCAAACAGGTTGTTAAGTGAATTGCCTACGGAGTCCACTTCGCTGTATTCAATGCGCTGAACATCGGCCGCAATCGTGAGTTTTGGTGTTGCCTTCACAGCAATGCCCAAGCCATAGCTCTCAGGGATATCAAAGTCACCCTCTTCAGCAAACAAGCCTTTGTATTTATCAAACTTGCTCATGTAGGTTTTACTTTGGTAGCTTGCACCTAATGTTACGGTATCGTTAATCTGACCAATCCAGCCAATATGTACGCCAGCACCATAGGATGAATCATAGCCTTTGTTGGTCACATGGTTGGGTGATTGTGAAGGGGTGCCGAATTGGGCGTGGTTCACAACCGTGAAGTTTTGCAACCCTTTGATTTCAAAGCGTTGATATGCGAGATTGACTGCAACCCCTACAATATTTGATTGGTTAATTTTCCATGTGGCGGTTGGTGCGATAAATAATTGAGCCAAGTCCATGCGCGGCGGTGTGCTGCCGAAAATCGGAATGGCTTTTTTGAAATCAGTGTTCATGCCGCCGTTGCCGTAAACACTTACCCCTAAAGTGACGTCAGGATTGATTTGGCGGTTATAGCCAAATTCTGGGATGATGAAGTTCTCAGTGTCGTTAGCATCGTATTTGCCATCAGCACCAAAAGTGTTGCCTCCAACAATCTCAGCTTCGCGTTGTGGTCTGAACCAAGTCACGCCAAAATCTACGCGATTGCCCACTAAGCCCAGGCCTGCAGGGTTGGCTGCCGCAGCAATAGCATCTTGTGGCAGGGCGATGCCTACGCCACCCATGCCTTGGGATTTTACGCCGTAGCCATGTGCAAAATAGCCATCGGTAGCATGTGCATTAGCCGCTGCCAAAGCGGCAACGAGCGGTAATAGTTTATGTGTCAATTTCACTGAAGTCCCTTTGTATAAGTGCTTTTTTTAAAGTTTGCAGCACTCTATCAAAAAAAGGCATATCGTGAAAATACTAAATAAGTATGTTGTTATAACTAATCACGATAATGAAAAAATGCAATGCACAATCGTGTGAACTAAGTTATGGTGACTTTTGTCATTAGAGAGCATTAATAATTTGATATGAATGCGTTACACTCGTAGATGTTTTTTACTGTTTGTATTTACTCAGAATAACGGAGATCCCACACCTTGCGTAACAGATATTTTTTAATATTCACATTAATGATGCCGCTGACGCTGTTTGCCAACACGTCGATACAGGAATTTAAGCTGGATAATGGCTTAAAATTAATCGTTCAGGAAGATCATCGCGCTCCCGTTGTCGTGTCTCAGGTTTGGTACCGCGCGGGTAGCCTGGATGAGGTGAACGGCAAAACGGGTGTGGCGCATGTGCTGGAGCACATGATGTTTAAAGGCACAAAAACAGTACCTGCTGGTCAGTTTTCACGGACTGTGGCTGCAGCTGGAGGCAAAGAAAACGCCTTTACCAGCACAGATTACACGACTTACTTTCAGCAACTGGAAAAGTCGCATTTGGCCTTATCTTTCAAATTAGAAGCGGATCGCATGGCTAACCTGCTGCTGAAAGAGGAGGAGTTTGCGAAAGAGATTAAAGTGGTGATGGAAGAGCGGCGCTGGCGTACTGACGACAAGCCTCAGTCACAAGTATTTGAAGCGTTTCAGGGCGTTGTTTATAGAACGCATCCTTACTCACGACCTGTCATTGGATTTATGAATGATCTTGAGAATATGACGGTAGACGATACGCGTGAATGGTATAGCAACTGGTATGCGCCCAATAATGCAACACTGGTAGTGGTGGGTGATGTACAAGCTGAAGAGGTATACAAATTAGCTAAACAGCATTTTGGAAAACTAAAACCAAAAACATTGCCCGCGCGCAAACCTCAAGTGGAACCTGTACAAAAAGGCGAGCGCCGTGTGAATGTAAAAGCACCTGCAAAGCTACCTTATTTGCTCATGGGTTATCATGTGCCCCCGTTGCTTAATCCAGAAACGGATTGGGAGCCCTATGCCTTGCAGGTGTTGGCGGGAGTGCTCAGCGGCAATGCCGCAGCGCGATTAAACCAAAGCCTGGTACGTGATACGCAGCTGGCGATTGATGTGGATGCAGGGTATGACTTGCTGTCGCGCGGGCGTCAGAGTTTATTTTCACTCGACGGCACGCCTAGCGAAGGCAGAACAGTTGCTGAGCTTGAGCGTGCACTGATTCAGGAAATTGAAAAAATTAAATCAGAAGGCATTAGCCTAGAGGAATTGGATCGCGTGAAAGCTGGGGTGATTGCAGCGGATGTTTACCAGCGTGATTCGATGTTTTATCAGGCGATGCAAATTGGCACGATAGAAACCGTAGGGTTCTCATGGCAAATATTAAAAGACTACCCAGGTAAATTGCAAGCTGTCACTGCGGCACAGGTGCAAGAAGTCGCCAGAAAGTATCTGCATGATGATAATCTCACTATTGCTACTTTAGATCCGCAGCCGATTGATCCACATGCAAAACCACAAGGTAAGCCGCATGTGCATTAAACCCAGATTTTCCATTAGGACTTGCAGTGGCAACGCCGCACAGGTTGATGGATTTTTTGTGCAGACTTTATGGGCAGTAGCCATTCTATTGACAGAAAATATGCGAAAAAAAGACGCAATCTAGGCAAGTTGACATGCAAGTAGGTGCAAATCGCCTAATGGGAAATCTGGGTTAAATAACTCAAACCTTGCCGCGATACTTTGTTGTTCAGCAAATTTTGTCGCTTATCGCACCACTGTTCTGGCTTCAGCCAATTTACAGTGGTGGTGATGCCCTTTAAGGGTAACGCTTTGAATTTTTGAGGTAATTGATAATGAATACGAAATACATAATAAAAACAGTCATGCTTAGCATAGTAATGCTCGCTTTTTCATTTAGCGCACAAGCGGGCGTGAAGATTCAGCAATGGCAAACTTCTGCGGGTGCAGAGGTATATTTTGTTGAAAACCATGATTTGCCGATTGTGGATGTCAGCGTTAATTTCGCGGCAGGCAGCGCACGAGATACGGCAGACACATCAGGCTTGGCAGGCATTACTCGTTACATGATGACACTGGGCGCTGCAGGTATGACGGATGAGCACATTGCCAAAAAAATGGCAGACGTAGGGGCGCAGTTGGGTGGGCATTTTGATGCAGACCGCGCGGCATTTAACTTGCGTACTTTAAGTAGCGCACGTGAGCAGGCGCAGTCTATGGACGTGTTTACAAAAATTCTGCAAGCGCCTGACTTTCCTGATACTGTGTTAAGCCGTGAAAAAGCCCGTATTATTTCAGGCTTGCAGGAGTCTGCCACAAAACCTGAGCATATTTCCAGCAAAGCTTTTATGTCTGCGCTTTACGCTGCCCATCCTTACGGTTTGGATGAGAGTGGTGAGGTTGAAACAGTCAGGAAAATTGAACGGGCCGATTTAATTAACTTTTATCAGCAGTTTTATGGTGCGAAAGGGGCTGTGATTGCCTTAATTGGTGATTTAACGAGGGCGCAGGCTAATGCGTTGGCCGAAAAAATCAGTGACGGCCTGCCAAAAGTGGCTGAGGCACCGGCTATTACGCCAGTAACAGTGCCCAGCCAGCCTAAAGAGTTACGAGTTGCGCATCCTGCTTCACAGTCGCATATTTTGCTGGGGTATACAGGCATTAAGCGTAATGACCCTGACTTGTTCCCGCTTTATGTGGGCAACTACATCTTAGGCGGCGGTGGTTTTGTTTCACGGCTCACTGAAGAAGTGCGTGAAAAACGTGGTTTGGTTTATAGTGTTTACAGCTACTTTATGCCGATGGCCGAGTTAGGCCCGTTTCAAATTGGCCTGCAAACAAAAAAAGATCAGGCCGAAGATGCACTTAAGCTAGTCAGGGAAACGCTTGATAAGTTCATAAAGAACGGTGTGACCGATGCGGAACTCAAGGCGGCTAAAGCAAATATTACAGGCGGATTTCCGATGCGTATTGATAGCAACAAGAAAATTTTAGATTACCTGAGCGTGATTGGTTTTTATAAACTGCCGCTTAATTATCTGGATGAGTACAATCGAAAAGTTGAAATGGTGACTGCGAAGCAAATAAAGGAAGCATTTAATCGTCATTTAAAGCCTGAAAATTTTGTGACGGTGATTGTGGGCGACCCTAATGTGAAAAGTGACTAACAGATGATTCACTGCCAATTTCTTTGCAATTGGGGGTAAAATTCTCCTGCTAAAACAGGAAACCAATGAAAGTCATATGGCTGCAAAAAAACTCAATAACTTACGTATTAATGCTGGAGTATGGCGTAGCCGTGTAATTAAATTTCCTGATGCAGAAGGTTTGCGCCCAACGCCTGAGCGTGTGCGTCAAACGATATTTAACTGGCTGGGGCAGGACCTAACAGGTTTGAATTGTCTGGATTTGTTTGCAGGTACTGGGGTGATGGGTTTTGAGGCGCTTTCTCGCAATGCGAAGTCAGCAGTGATGGTAGAGAAAGCGCCTGCGGTGTATCAGGCTATGTTGGACAATCAATCTACCCTTAAAGCTGAGCGGGCACAGATTCTACAGATGGATGCTTTGAGTTATCTTGATAAAACGAGTTGTCTTGATAAAACCCAGCAGTTATTTGATGTGATCTTTTTAGACCCCCCCTACAATCAGGGCTGGCTAGATAAAGTGCTACCTAAGCTGCCTGCCCATTTGGCGCCGCAGGGCGTAGTGTATGTGGAGGCTGAGTACGCGCTAGCAGAGGATGCGGTGTGGCAGGTGTTTAAACACAGTAAAGCAGGTAATGTTTTTTATCATCTGCTAAAATTACGCGATGAATAATGTGAAGAAACGCATTGCAGTCTACCCTGGTACCTTCGACCCGATTACGCTGGGGCATGAAGATTTGGTGCGCCGTGCTGCACATCTGTTTGATGAGGTGATTGTGGCGGTGGCAGGAAGCACCAATAAAGTCACACTTTTCACACTGGATGAGCGCGTGCGTTTGGCGCAAACAGTGTTTTCAGTATATGCCAATGTGCGTGTGATAGGGTTTAGTGGTTTATTGATGCAGTTTGTGCAAGCACAGAACGCGCACATGGTGATTCGAGGTTTACGTGCCGCTTCTGATTTTGAGTATGAGTTTCAACTGGCAGGCATGAACCGTAAGCTCTATCCAGAGTTTGAATCCCTGTTTTTAACACCATCTGAGCAGTTTATGTTTATTTCATCTAGCCTGGTACGCGAAGTCGCCACATTGGGGGGGGATGTGCAAGCATTTGTGTCGCCTACGGTGAAGGATGCGATTTTGCAGAAATTAAAAAAATCATGAGAAGGTTTTATATATGTGTACTATCGTGCCTGATTGTGCTGGTTTCAGCATGTGCAACCAAACAACCTAACCCATTGCAGAACTTGTCTGGTACCTATGTTGGTCAGGTAGCTTCTGTAATTAATATCCCAATTAAAACAGAATTTAGTGTGAATGATCAAGGTGCGAGGTCTGGACAATATGTCATGACTGAAAGAGATGGCACGCAAGTGTCAGGCACCTTAGATGAGTTTAAACAAGAGGGGCCGTACACACTATTGGTCAGTTGGCATGATAAATATGGTAACGGTAAATTAAGGATGTTGTTTTCAGAACAGCAACGTTCTTTTAAAGGATTTTGGGGGCATGATGCTGATAGTACCCTGATGCGCTGGGATGGAGTAAAAGAGTAAATGGCACTAATGATTACTGATGAATGCATCAATTGCGATGTATGTGAACCTGCGTGTCCCAATGAGGCAATTTATCAGGGTGAAGAGATCTATGAGATTGACCCTGATAAATGTACCGAATGTGTGGGGCACTATGACAAACCTCAATGTCAGCAAGTGTGTCCGATTGATTGTATTCCATTGGACCCTGACAGGGTGGAAACGAAAGAGCAATTACTCACTAAATACTACCAGCTGACCACTGCTAAATAATAAGGATATTAAAATGCGCATGCTACATACGATGCTCCGTGTTAGGAACCTTGAGCGCTCAATCAAATTTTACACTGAAACTCTCGGGATGAAACTATTGCGCCAACATGATTTTCCTGATGGGAAATTCAGTTTAGCATTTGTAGGCTACGGAGACGAAAGCGACCATGCCGTGCTGGAGCTTACCTATAACTATGGCGTGGAAAGCTACGATATGGGCAAGGCTTACGGACATATCGCGATTGAAGTCGATGATGCGGCAAAAGCATGTGAGGCTGTCCGTAGTGCAGGAGGCAAGGTGGTGCGCGAAGCGGGTCCTATGATGCATGGCACCACGGTGATTGCCTTTATTGAAGATCCGGATGGGTATAAAGTAGAGTTCATCCAAGCTGGCACTTACTGATTTCATTGCAAAATCAAGCGTGAACTTTGTTGCCCTCACTTGCCGTACTGCTTGTACTGTCTGCGTTCAGGCGTCGCGTTCACACTCGATTTTGTAATGGAATGACTGTTGTGGATTGGGTGCTATATCTTTTGGAATGTAAAAACGGCGCTTTTTACGCTGGCATCACCAATAACTTAGAGCAGCGTTATGCTGCGCATATTGCGGGTAAGGGAGCGCGTTACACGCGTGCTAATCCCCCGTTGCGCATACTGGCAACCAAATCATACCCAGACCGCTCAGAGGCCAGCAAGGCTGAGGCCCAGTTAAAACAGTTACCTCGACATAAAAAACTCGATTTCTTTAATGGCCAACATGAATAGAGCAGAATTATTAAAAGCTGTAGAGCTGGCCTTATCTGGCGACTGGGATGCTGCGCATAAAATTGCGCAGGATTACAGTGACCCCACCGCTAACTGGATACATGCTGTGTTGCACAAAATCGAAGGCGATGTGTGGAACAGTAATTATTGGTATGCGCGTACAGCTGGCAGAAGGTATGAAGACTTTGATAGTGCACAGGATGAACTGGTTACTATTCAGCAGCATTTAGCTTAGCCATCACTTAATGTAGTGCATAAAAAACCCGGCGATGCCGGGTTTTGTGTTTTTAGACTCAGGATGGCTACATCATATGAAAACATCTGTTGGGTTGATATAGAACATTTTTTTCCAGCCTTGCACTTGCGTTGAATATCTCCATGGGTAGGGAATCACCGAAAGCACGCTGTAGTGTAAATGTGGTGGCTTTCCAATAGCATTGCCTGAGTCGCCTACCGTGCCAATCATTTCGCCACGCGATGCCCAGCGCATGCCATGCGTATTGACCGTAGCGAGGTGTGCATAGTAATGGATGCGCCATTTTGGACCCATGACGGCAACCACGTTGCCACCTCGCTCAATGTTGCCGGTAAATAGCACTAGTCCGCTTACACTGGCTTGCACTGGTGTGCCGTGCTTTGCAAAAATGTCGATGCCTTTATGCACACCGGACTTTCCCCACGGGGCATACCAGAAGCTTTGTGCGTGCCAGTCTTTTTTACTGGCGTTTTGCACTGGGACTACGCCATGTTGTGGAATAAGTAACCCCAGTGTAAGCATCATGGCTATAAATGTAATCTTGCCATGCATGATGCTTATGCGCCTTGGTAGCCATGGTGTTGCGATATGGCATCTTTGCTGTTGATTTGGTACCAGTCTACTTTTCTGGTGATGATCATGGTCAGGGCCAGCAGGCCAAACACCAGCAGTGAACCCATCAGTAGAGCGTTATCTTCTGAAGCCAGTATGCCATACAGGGCGCTGTATAGCGCCGTTAATAGTCCGGCAAACATGATGCCGTTAGATTTGCTTTTTAATGCATGCGTCAGGTAGTAACCCAGTAGAATCACGCAGGCCAG
>JAQTXW010000040.1:0-12237 GCA_028688575.1 Methylotenera sp.
GAGACCTAGCCGAATTGAGCCTCGTGCGAAGAAACGGCGACCCAAAAAACTTCCGCTATTAACCATGCCACGTCAAGCCGCACGTGACCTAATTATTGCTCAAAGATTGCTTAACCGAGTGCCATGACAGGCAGCCACCATTAAATTGGCCGATTCAGTCAGGTGAAAGCATCGATGACTTGGCTCGTTTGTTCTATCCTAAAAACCCTGTTATGCAACGCCACTTTGCGCGTGAGGCTTATCAGCTCAATCATGAGGTGTTATCGGGGTTAACTACAAGCACTGTATTCCAGCAGGAAACGCAGATTTTAATACCTGACATTCGACATTTATCTCGGTTTAGCCCAGATCGCTCACAAATTCAAGGTGAGTCTTCGGCAAAAAACTTTGATACACAACCACAGCCAAAGCTAACAGCAAGGCAACTGACAGAAATACACCAGTTGCATGCTAGAAATGCAGTTTTTCAGGCAGAGCTTGATGTGTTAAGCCAAAAAATAACGCAATTGCAGCAAGTGTTCTCAAGTATTCAACAACAATTGTTAGCGTTAATTGATCGTATAGCCGCGGCAGAAGCGCAGGCTGAATTAGATGCGCAGCTTGCAGCAGGACGTGCGAATCAAGTGGTGGCGGAAACGGTAGTAGAGGCTACAAAGTTGGATGAAACACCTCAATCCCAACCCCAACCGTCTGTGATGAATGATACAGTCCCTAATGACAAAGCCTCTTTAGTGCAGCCTGATGCAGGGTTTTCTATGGTGGTGCCAATCGGTATTGGGTTGGTACTGTTGGGCATCCTATTAGGGGCCTTGATACATTACAGACGGCGCCAGAAAGCAACTATCAGTAGTGTGGTTGAGACTTTGCATCCACTTGAAAAAAATGCTTTTGCAGCTGAAGCCATTGATATAGACGCTGTAAAAGAAACCGCTAAAATCAAGCGTGAGCAGGCATTCTTGAACAGTGAACCTATGCCAGACTTCGAAGAAATCGCACAAGACGCGGAAGAAAGTGTTGAGCCTATTGAAGATGGTGATTTATTGCTTGAGCAGGCCAAAATCTATATGAGTTTGGGGGACGTGACTGAGGCAGTGCGCCTACTTGAAAGTTATATTTCAGCATCACCTGCAACAGCATTGCCTCAATCTCTTTACTTGCTGGATATTTATCAGCAGACGAATCAGCAGGAAGCCTTTCTAGCTTGCGCTCAACATTTGCATGAAAATTTTAATATAGAAGTGCCACAATGGCAGACTGAAAGTGCTGAAAATAAAACCTCATCCCCCCGCCATAGCCTGGAAGAGTATACGCACATTGTGAATCAGGTGACCCAATTATGGGCTGCGTGCGAACAGGAAACGGCAGATGCTTATGTCCGTAGCAAAGCCTATTTGGATAAACTGTTAACAGACACCAGAGATCATGAACGTGGCGGATTCAGCAAAGAGGTGTTTGATGAAATCTTGTTGTTACGCGGGATGTTGGATACCCGTGAAAGATTGGCAAGGAGTTAATCCCAACGCTTGCATATGGCATTTAAGTTGTTTATTCACTGCTACTAGGCCCGCCACAAACATATAATATCCAAACTAACTGCCTTAAAAACTCCCTCGCCATCATTTTGAGCACCCATTACGTTGTTCAACCCAGATTTTCTGTCACTAGAATGACTATTACCCATAAAATCTGCACAAAAAATCCATCAAACTGCGCAGGTCATCACTGCTAATCAGAGTAATGAGAAATCTGGGTTGAAAATGCGTTAAATTTGACTAAGCGCCTGCATTATCGCCTTTTAAGAAGACTCTTACGTTACGAGGGTATATAAACACATGTTGTGCCGCCGTTAAATTAAGCTCGCGGAAGCGCTCTTGCGTGAGCTCAGCCTCAACCAGTTCAGTATGATCTGCGCGCTCAAGCTCCACTCGTACTAAAGGCCCTACCGCATTGACATAACGCACTATGGCCTCAAACCCTAGTTTTTCTGGATGTTGTTCGTTATAAATTTCAATGTCGTGCGGACGCACAAAAGCCAGTGCAGGCGAATTTTGGGTGTCCGGATGCGCATCAATTTTCAGGTTTACTTCGCCAATTTTAGCCGCACCATTGTGCACATGACTGTCAAACTGATTAACATTGCCCAGGAACTGGTAAACAAAAGGTGAAACGGGATGGTCATAAACCTCTTGGGGTGAGCCGATTTGTTCAATTTTACCTTTGTTGATCACCACAACACGGTCAGCAACCTCCAGCGCCTCTTCCTGATCGTGTGTAACAAAAATACTTGTGATGTGCAGCTCATCATGCAGGCGGCGCAACCAGCGGCGCAGTTCTTTACGTACTTTTGCGTCTAAAGCGCCAAAGGGCTCATCTAACAACAGCACCTTGGGCTCCACCGCCAAAGCGCGTGCTAAAGCAATACGCTGACGTTGACCACCTGATAATTGTGGTGGGTAGCGGTCTGCCAGCCAGTCGAGCTGCACCAGGTTTAAAAGTTCATGCACACGACGTTTAATCTCGGCTTCATTCGGGCGAGTATGCTTTGGGCGCACCCGCAAACCAAAAGCCACGTTCTCAAAAACCGTCATGTGGCGGAATAAAGCATAGTGTTGAAACACAAAACCGACTTCACGTTCACGCACTTGGCGCTCAGTTGCATCGTTACCGTAGAATAAAATATTGCCAGAGTCGGGTGTTTCCAATCCAGCGATGATGCGTAGCAGCGTGGTTTTTCCGCAGCCAGAGGGGCCTAACAGCGCCACTAGCTCCCCACTGGGCACATCCAGACTAACGTCATTCAGGGCGCTAAATTGTCCGAAGTTCTTTTTAATATTACGTATTTCTATACTCATGGTGTTATTCCAAATTTAAGATTGAGCATTTAATGCAAATTAAGAGGTCATGCCATATTATTGTGACGCGTTTTCAGAGAGACTGGCATCGCGCGCAGCACGCCACTCCACAAATGTTTTAAGTGCTAAGGTGACTAATGCCAGCAACGCCAGCAGCGAGGCAACTGCAAACGCGGCGGCATAGTTGTATTCGTTATACAAAATTTCAACATGCAAGGGCATGGTGTTGGTCAGACCGCGAATATGTCCTGAAACCACAGAAACCGCACCAAACTCGCCCATCGCGCGCGCATTGGTTAAAATCACGCCATATAGCAAACCCCATTTTACGTTTGGCAGGGTAATGCGCCATAAAATCTGCCAGCCAGAGGCACCTAACACCAAACCTGCCTCTTCTTCATCTTTACCTTGCGCCTGCATCAGCGGAATTAGTTCGCGCGCAACGAATGGAAAAGTCACAAATATAGTAGCGAGCACAATTCCAGGCACTGCAAACACGATTTTGATGTCGTTATCAATCAGATAACTGCCAAACCAGCCCTGCGCACCAAAAATCAGCACGTAAATCAAACCTGCGATGACAGGTGAAACTGCAAATGGCAAATCTATCAAAGTAATCAGTATGCTTTTACCCTTAAATTCAAATTTGGTAATCGCCCAGGCTGCAGAAACACCAAATACCAGATTTAATGGCACTGCAATCACTGCCGCCAAAAAGGTAAGTTTAATGGCGGCAAAGGCATCAGGGTCGGATAACGCGGTCACATAGGTATCAAAGCCTTTGCGCAGCGCTTCAGTAAACACTGCGGCTAGCGGTACAAACAAAAACAGGCTTAAAAAACTCAGTGCAATGCCAATGAGTAGATAGCGCACCCATGCAGGCTCAGAAGTTGCACGGCTGCGCGCAACCTTGCTTTGATAACGACTATATTGTGATGTGTTAATACCTGACATAAAAAACAACCTGAAATTTAGATAAAATTAAACTACACATGAAGCATGCAACTTAGCGATCAGCGCCATTATTGCGGTTAGCCCACCATTGCAAGCCGTTAATCGCCAGTAGCAGTACGAATGAAATCACCAGCATGACTACCGCAACAGCGGTTGCGCCAACGTAATCATATTGTTCAAGTTTGGTGATAATAATCAGTGGTGTAATTTCTGACACCATCGGCATATTGCCTGCTATAAAAATGACTGAACCATACTCACCAATGGCGCGCGCAAAAGCCAAGGCAAAGCCTGTGAGCAAGGCTGGCCAGACTGCAGGCAAAATAATCTTGGTAAATGTCTGCAGGCGGTTAGCGCCCAGGCTTGCGGCGGCTTCTTCGGTTTCGGCTTCTAAATCTTCTAAAACTGGTTGCACAGTGCGCACAACAAATGGCAAGCCAATAAATGTAAGCGCGACGATGACGCCTAAAGGTGTAAACGCCACATTAACGCCTAGTGGCTCTAGCCATGCACCTATCCAGCCATTTTTGGCGTAAATTGCGGTGAGGGCAATACCCGCCACTGCGGTAGGTAGCGCAAAAGGCAAATCCACCAGTGCATCAACAAATTTCTTACCCGGAAATGTATAACGCACCAGCACCCATGCAGTGAGCAGGCCAAATACGGCATTGATCAGCGCACCTATGAGCGATGCGCCAAACGTGAGTTTGTAAGAAGCCACGACGCGGGGTGCGGTGACAATTTGCCAAAACTCGGCAAAGCTGATTTCTGCTGTTTTAATAAATGCCGCCGATAGCGGGATGAGTACAATTAAACTTAAATAAAGCAGGGTAAAGCCCAGCGATATATTAAAGCCAGGGAGTATATTTTTGCGTTTTGCCATAATTTCTAATCGTTTTGTAATAGCGCGCTAATTTAACAGAGCTTGTTATAGTTAATAAATAATATTTACCTATATGAATATAAATAAAAGGAATAAAGAACTAGGTAATGGGCTGATTATTGGTCACGCCCACTAACCTCACTCATATTGATGGTGGCGCCGATGATTATTTAGCAGCCCGCTTTTTTAAAAAGGTGGCCGGCTGAAGCTCCTTGGCAGTAACAGGTTTAGCTAAGAAATAACCCTGTACCAAATGGGCGCCCACCTCAATGGCGATATCTAACTGTGACTGTGTTTCAATGCCTGTCACCACAGGTTGTGCACCAATGTCTTTGATCATTTTAATGAGGCCAGGCAGAAGTTTTTGCAAGCGTGGGGTGTGCTCTGCCTTCTGTATAATGCTCAAGTCGAGTTTCACATAGTTAGGCGCAAGTTTCCATAGGCGATCAATGTGTGATTTGCCGCTGCCAAAACCATCAAGCGCGATAAGGTAACCTCTATCACGATAGTTTTCAATCGCCTCGCTCACTTGCTTTTCATGGGCGATCAGGCCTTCTTTAATTTCAATTACCACGCGGTGTGTAGGTACAGAGTTGGCGTGCAGTATGCGCTCAAACACTTTACCGTGTGCGTTGACTGAAGCCAATAAATCTTGGTGTACATTTAAAAACAGCAGGCCATTTTCGGCATAAATCTGCCTGAAATTAAGCACATGCAGCGTGCGTGTAACGCGATCGAATTGCACTAGTTTGCCAGCCTGCTCTGCGTAGGTAAAAGCAAAGCCAGGCGTGCTGGGCAGCTCACCCCCTAATGAGGGTCTTAACAAGGCCTCGTGACCGATTAAATCACCCGCAACCGTATCGTAAATCGGCTGAAACGCGCTATTTAGCTGCACACCCAAAAAAGTACTATTGAACTCCCCTGTAGATTGCTCAGCCAAACCATAGTCATCAAGGTCTAAAAGCAAAGCATCCTTGAGTTGCAATCTGAGTTGTTCCACATGTGATAAGTAGGTATCAAGCTTTAATGGCTCATTTAATAAAGCCTGGCTGTCTTCTTGATGCTGATTTTTTGTCATAATTTCACTTCAATAGTTTTGTTAGCTTTAGCTCGGGTTTTCCAATAATTCAGCGATTATCTCATCTGTTTGAATCACTACTTATTAGTGCTAGTATGGATTGTCAGCTTCAAGTAAGTCGTCATAATGGAGCGCCTGGGTTTAAATTATTGTGTATAAATCTGGTCAAACACGCCGCCATCTGCAAAGTGCGTTTTTTCTGCCTTGGCCCAACTGCCAAATACTTCTTCTACCTTAAATAATTTCAGTGGCTTAAAGGTTGAGGTGTATTGATTGGCTGCACTTTCGACTTGTGGTCTTAAGTAGTGTTTAGCGGCAATGTCCTGACCGATTTCTGAAAAATGGAAGTCTAAATAGGCTTGTGCCTGCGCACGTGTTTTGCGTTTATCCACCACCTTATCAACCAGTGCAACAGGATTCTCCGCTAGTACACTGATAGACGGATAAACCACTTCAAATTTATCAGCCCCTAACTCTTTTTGAATAAGAAAAATTTCATTCTCAAATGTGATGAGCACATCGCCAATATCACGCTGCGCAAAAGTAGTGGTTGCGCCACGTCCGCCGCCGTCTAATACGGGTACATTTTTGAAGAGTTTGGTCACAAAAGCTTTGGCTTTAGCTTCATCGCCGCCACTCTTTAATACATAACCCCATGCCGCTAAGTAAGAGTATTTGCCATTTCCTGAGGTTTTTGGGTTAGGAATCACAACTGCAACGTTAGGTTTGACTAAATCATCCCAGTCCTTAATATTTTTAGGGTTGCCTTTGCGCACTAAAAATACTGAAGTTGAGGCAGTGGGGGCGCTTGCATTCGGCAAACGCTTTTGCCAGTCTTTAGGAATGAGTTTTGCACGCTCGTATAGAATATCAATGTCAGGTGAGCGGTTCATTGTGATGACATCTGCTGCTAAGCCATCTACAACCGAACGCGCCTGCTTGCTGGAGCCACCATGTGACTGCTTGATCGTAATGGTTTCTCCAGTTTTGTCTTTCCAATATTTTATAAATGCTGGATTGAGATCTTTATAATACTCACGTGAAACATCGTAAGAAACGTTTAATAATGAAGTTTCAGCAAAAGCTGCATTTGAAATAACAAAGAAACTCGCTAGAACAACGCTAGCCAGTTTAAATTGACGAATGATAGATAGCATATGCATAGTCGATTAACACTTACCTTAACAATAATGAGGCGACTAATATATAAGAGATAAATGGCTGAGTAAAAGAATATAATCAGATATATTTATAACTAAAAATTATTAACTATTTGTGAATCAGCTTAGGTACAATGTGACAAAAGCGTTGCGCTGACCAGAACACTGGAGGCCGGTATGTTGAAAAACATGCTGGCTTTTTTATTTTCTGCTCGAGGTATGCATGATGACCCATCAAACAACAGCGCTAACCAATGAAGATTTTGATATTTCAGGCATCGTGCAAGCCTTGCGTGATGTTCGCTTAACCTCACTTGAACACCGACACAGAAAGAATAAACCGCCAAAACTACCCTCCAGAAAAGTATTGCAAAATGTTGTGGATGGCCTAAGTGCGGCACTTTTCCCAAACCGTTTAGGCGCGCCGGGGCTTAAAGAGGAAGGCGTTGATTATTATGTGGGCTTTACGCTTGATAGCGCATTAAGAGAGCTCAACAGCCAAATTCAATTAGAGCTGCGTTACTCTGCAGATACTGACCACGACAAAACGCCCAGTGTAGAAGCTGCGCTTAATAAAGCCCGCGCTTTTGCACAAACATTACCCAAAATTCGCCAACTGATTGATACCGATTTAAATGCAGCTTTTGAGGGTGACCCAGCTGCGCGTAGTTTGGACGAAGTGTTGGTTTGTTATCCTGGCATCACGGCCATCATTCATTACCGACTCGCGCACGAGTTGCACACACTTGGTTTGCCACTCATTGCACGCATTATTTCAGAACTCGCACACTCGGCGACTGGCATTGATATTCACCCAGGCGCAACAATTGGTGAGGGCTTTTTTATTGATCATGGCACAGGGGTTGTAATTGGCGAAACAGCGGTAATTGGCCATCATGTCAGGCTTTATCAGGCAGTCACATTAGGCGCAAAGCGCTTTCCTACTGATGAACATGGACACCTCATTAAGGGCAGTGCAAGACACCCCATTTTAGAAGATGACGTGGTCATTTATGCTGGCGCCACCGTACTGGGGCGCATCACAATTGGTGCACGTTCAGTGATAGGCGGCAATGTGTGGCTAACGCGCAGTGTTCCACCCGACAGCCAAATCACCCAAGCACAATCACAAGCAAGTATTCAAGCAACCGCAACATAACAAACCTTAACATTTACAACTGGAGAAACTCATGACCGACATTCATCAAGCCCATAGCGCATTAGGCGACGTCGCTGCACGCACGCTGTCAAACGCCACCAAAACCGTCCCAATGCTGGGAACGATTACCCCACGTTGGTTAGTGCATTTATTACAATGGGTTCCCGTTGAAGCGGGTATTTACCGTGTAAATAAAGTAAAAGACCCTAGCGCGATTGAAGTAGACTGTTCAGGAAAAGACGAGCGTGAAATTCCACAAACTTTTGTAGATTACGAAGAGTGGGGCCGTGAGTATGTGTTAAATGCAGTCAACACGGCGGTAGATGTGCATACTCGCGTGTCAGATTTATACAGCAGCCCTCACAACCAAATTAAAGAGCAATTACGCTTAACAATTGAAACCGTGAAAGAGCGCCAAGAGAGCGAACTCATCAACAATAAAGAATATGGCTTATTAAATAATATTGCAGATTCACAAAAAGTGAAATCACGCACAGGCGCACCAACACCTGATGATTTTGACGAGTTACTGACTAAAGTATGGAAAGAACCAGCGTTTTTCTTGGCACATCCACAAGCCATCGCTGCCTTTGGCCGTGAGTGTACACGCCGTGGTGTGCCGCCGCCAACCGTAGCTTTGTTTGGCTCACAGTTCATTACATGGCGCGGTGTGCCGATTATCCCTTGTGATAAATTGCGTGTAACTCAAGGCAAAACAAATATCCTCTTGCTGCGTACGGGTGAAAGCCGTCAAGGCGTGGTGGGCTTATATCAACCAAACTTGCCAGGTCAACAAAGCATGGGCTTGTCCGTGCGCTTCATGGGCATCAATCACAAAGCCATTGCCTCTTATTTAGTATCGCTTTATTGCTCACTGGCTGTATTGACGGATGACGCGATTGCCGTGTTAGAAAATGTGGATGTAGGCAATTACTATGACTACAAATAATGGATTTTCACCTGCATTAGGTGATTTATCCTCCTTTGAACCAGAAGCGATTTTAGCCGCTTTGCCAGGTGAGCATCCACGCATGGCTGCTGGTTTAGCTGTTAGCAGGCAGGCCAGTGAAACCGGACACTTTGATGTGGCCGAGTTGAGCCGTATTGCCAATGAATTATATGCAGAAGGCTTTCCTGCAGGCTCACCTTTTGCTCAAAAAGAGGATTTTCCATCAAATGCATCGCTTAACCCTGTGGCGGCAAATGCGGTACTGCCCAGCCCCAATATCATTACTGACCCAGTGCAAACACCCACACCGTCGATATTTTCAGCGGTGCCAAGTGTGGCTTCTGGCGTACCAAATTTGACGCCTACTGATGCTACTAATACTGGTTACAGCAATCAACTGCCGATTAGCGGGGTATTTGATATTGCGCAGTTACTAGGTGGTGTAGATGACCCTTATCAGGCAGAATTGAACCAGTTGTTGGGTCAATTAAATGGTCAATCTGGCATTAGTAGCGCAGGCTCTAGTCTAACTTCAAGCCAGACAGGTGCAGCACCTTATTATTTTTTACAGGACTCCCCGCACCAGCAAGACGCTGCGGTAGCAGGACCAGCAGCCAGTGCGCATCCTGCTTTTGATGCCAATTTAGTGCGCAAAGATTTTCCTATTTTGCGTGAGTTGGTGAATGGGCGTCCGCTGATTTGGTTTGACAATGCCGCCACCACGCAAAAACCGCAGGCCGTGATTGACCGAATTTCCTATTTTTATGAGCATGAAAATTCAAACATTCACCGCGCTGCACATGAGCTAGCCGCACGTGCAACGGATGCTTACGAAGGTGCGCGTGAAACGGTACGCCGTTTTATTAATGCGCCATTAGTGGATAACATTGTGTTTGTGCGCGGTACGACTGAAGCAATTAACCTGGTGGCCAAAACCTGGGGCAAAAAGCACATTGGTGAAGGCGATGAAATCGTGATTTCTCACCTTGAGCACCACGCCAACATTGTACCTTGGCAGCAATTGTGCCAAGAAACAGGTGCCAAGTTGAAAGTCGCCCCAGTGGACGATAGTGGCCAGGTATTGTTGGCAGAATATCAAAAACTGCTCACTTCACGCGTGAAGCTGGTGTCATTTACGCAAGTGTCTAACGCTTTGGGTACGGTTACACCAGCCGCGCAGATGATACAAATGGCGCATGCCGCAGGGGCTAAAGTGCTGTTGGATGGCGCGCAGTCTGTGTCTCACATGCGCAGTGATGTGCAGGCGCTAGATCCGGATTTCTTTGTGTTTTCAGGGCATAAAGTATTTGGCCCCACAGGGATTGGTGCGCTTTACGGCAAAAAAGAAGTGCTGGACGATATGCCAGTTTGGCAAGGTGGCGGCAATATGATTCAAGACGTGACGTTTGATAATACCGTCTATCATGAAGCGCCAGCCAAGTTTGAGGCGGGTACAGGCAACATTGCCGACGCCGTAGGTTTAGGCGCTGCGCTGGAGTACGTTGAACGTATCGGCATTGATAACATTGCCCGTTATGAGCATGACTTGCTGCTTTACGCGACTGCACAGATGCTTAAAGTGCCAGGCTTGCATTTAGTGGGCACGGCTCAGGATAAAGCCAGCGTGTTATCTTTCAAACTTGATGGTTTCAAGAGTGAAGAGGTCGGCGCAGCGCTGAATCAGGAAGGTATTGCAGTGCGTTCAGGCCACCATTGCGCGCAGCCCATTTTGCGTCGTTTTGGGGTTGAAACCACTGTGCGGCCTTCGTTGGCTTTTTACAACACGCCTGCTGAAGTGGATGTGATGGTAAATGCATTGTTGCGATTGACTTCCACTAAAGCACCAAGCGGTTTGTAAATTAAAGGTGTAAAAGTCAAAGTAATACAAATTACGTAGTAACATGTACAGGCAGGCTCTAAAAAGCCTGCCTATTTTTTGGCTTTTCAGTCTTAAGGGTTTTCGTTATCAAAGCAACGCTTAAATTTTAGAAAAAAAATCCGGCGACTTGTACGTAATTCAAATACAAGTGCCGGATAACTAAGGAGAGAAAGCACCGCTTAGTTTTGAGTGTTAAGCGGCCACCACTTGTAATTATTTAATCTTGAAACTATTTAATCATAAAAAATGTAACCACCGTCGTGATGACTTCAGCGGCAATAATGCCTCTAAGTAATAACGGGATTGCTAGGTTGTCTTGCTGAATCTGTGTGTTCATAACGCGCTCCTAATTTTTTAACGTGATATTCAGGATCTATTCACGGCCTTACTGGCAGTGGCTATGAATAGGCCAAGTGTGTGAAGAAAAGTGTATGTATTGTCTTGCGACAGGAACCACTGATGGTTTCACCTAACTTTTCTAATCGCGTTTGTAATTGCACAGAGCCGTTACCTGTATAGATGACTTTTAAACCACGTTTAGCAGCAGAGCGCTTGATTCGGTGGGTAAATGAATGATTGATCCAGTCTGTAATTAACACGACTAAATCAGTATGCTGTGGTATGACTTTATGGCTATCGCCGACTTTTCTGCCCGACCAGTGATGAATCTCATTAAAGCCGCGGTGTTGTAATACTTGCTTCATGCTATCAATCTGATCACCGCCTACAATTAACACTGAACTCATGATAAGAGCCTCCTTGGGTGGGTGTGGCACCAAATTTTGTCTGGCGCCACACGGTTTACATCGTAAAATTATTTTGCGTCAATCTAACCAGAGATTATTTTTGATAAATCTGGTCAAAAACACCGCCGTCAGAAAAGTGCGTTTTCTGCGCTTTTTGCCAGCCGCCAAATACATCGTCAATTTTGATCAAATTCACTTTTGGAAATTGGCTCGCATATTTTTCAACGTATTTTGGGTTGGTTGGACGGTAGTAGTGCTTACCGGCTAGGTCCTGGCCAACATCTGAATACAAATACTCGAGATACGCTTTAGAAACAGCTTCCGTGCCATGTTTTTTGGCATTTTTATCTACGACAGTCACAGGAGGTTCAGCCAGAATAGAAACAGAAGGCACGACAATTTCAAACTTGCCTACACCTAACTCTTTTTGTGCCAAGAATGCTTCGTTTTCCCAAGAGATAAATACATCACCAATACCACGCTCTACAAATGTAGTTGTTGATCCACGCGCGCCAGAATCTAACACAGGCACATTTTTAAAGATTTTGCCAACAAACTCACGGGCTTTAGCATCATC
>JAQTXW010000040.1:12337-23705 GCA_028688575.1 Methylotenera sp.
CCAGTAAACGCATCTTTATCCACTTCAAGCTGATGATAACGCGCGGCAACTTCAAATGCGCCCCAGCCATCTTTATTAGGCGTGTAGTTTGATTTTGGTGTAATGCCTGCAAAGTTATTGTCTTCACCAGTGATTACCCAACTTGCGGCAATTTGCCAGGCGTCGTTATCTAATGTGTCACTACGTGTGCCGCGTTTTACATCAGTAGAGCTACGTGCGTACTCAGCAAGCACGCCAAATGGGCCATAGTAGTAATAAGCTTGTGGCGACCAGCGGGTTTTGTCACCATTACTTAGTGTGGCTGCGTTATATTGGAAAAAAGTTTGTAAACCTGGGGTACGGTATCTATCAGTGACCGCGTCACCAGAATCATCTCCCCAAGTACCCGCAAGACCAACCCCTAAGCCTGCCAATGCGCTATCGCTGCCCTTAAATGGCTCTGCAAATACGCGTGCCGCAAATTCTTTACCTGTATTGGTGTCACCACCTTGTGCGCCGCTACCACCATCGCCAATACCATTAAATATTCCAACTTTATAGTTCAATTTTTTGTCTAATAAATCACCGTGAACTTGTATACCCACATCGCGGTTAGGTGCAATTGAGTCGGCTACATAAGAGCGCTCAGCAAAGCGAATCCAGTTGCCACTTTGTAAACGCTCTAAGCTGAATGGGGATTTAAATTTACCCGCCTGCACTTGAAACCGAGGTTGAAAGCGCGCATTAATGTAGGCATCCTGAATGGTTACTGTATTGGGCGCAAAGTCGGTATTGATGTCAAAATCAAAAATGTTGTAAAGCGTACCCTGAAAGCGTGGACGCACACGACGCAACACATTGTCATTTTTTAAGCTGGGATTATCATCGCCAAAGTAGCTACGATTGTCTGCTTGCAATACACCACGAAGTTTAAATTTGTGCGCACCGTCAGCTGACTCAATACCAAAGCCACCGCTATTGGCTTTAATGACTGGTTGCTTTTTCTTATCAGCTGCGGCTGTTTCTTCGTTAATCTCGCCTTTACGTGCCAGCACTTTAACCTTTTGGTCTAACTCTTGCACCAGTGCGCGTAATTGCTCAAGTTCAGTGCTGTCATTCGCACTTGCTGTAAAGGGCAGTGAAAGTAAGCCTGTTGCTAATAATGCTGAGGCAAATTTTGTGTATTTAAATTGCATTGTTATCTCCGTCAAAGGCAGCCCATGACTTGGCCGCTGATTTAATTTGGTTAATCTGAACTTTTTTTGGTGGCTCTGCTGGTGCAGTTGGCTATGTTTTTGAATCCAGTGCTACTCTAAATTTTTCCCGTTTTTCAATCTGCGTGACGCGCCCCTCATGTAAGGTAATTTCTATCGAGCCATAGCCTGTGCCTTGCCTGACAGTTTCAACTGCGCGCAAAATTTCTTGAGTGACTTTTTCACTTGTGTCGGCTATATGTGTTTTGCTTGATAATGTCATAAATTAAAAACGGCTTATTAATTAAGATTTCGGTAATATACTCCTTGATAATGGATAATCAAAAATAATATTTATTTATAAGTTTATAACTAAAAAGAATAAAGAAAAATGCTGCAGGTGAAGCTCTTTGAGTTTTGTAGCGTGAGGTTAATGACAATACCCCCATGCAACCTACTTATCGCAAAACCTTCGGACTTTAGCTATGTTTTGAGCGTGCAATAGCAATGCGAGAGTGAATATCACGCAGGCTCGTTTGGTGAGTAAATGTATTCAGTGAAATCAAACATCCAGAGAAGAATGTGCTTGTTCAAGTGCGTTTGCTGTCCTGAACAATAATGGTGCTATTCAACATCATGCTTACGAAAATGCTTATGCTAATTTGGATAAAATCTGATGACTAAACCATTTAGTTAAATTTAAGCGATGGTTTTATTTCGCAACTTTCATGTTTTTGATAGACAACCGTTGCACATTAGCAGAGTCTTAACATTGGCATGATGGTAGGCTTGATCATCAAGGATTCATTGCATGTTTTAAGCGTGAGCACTCACAGCCATGACAGCAGGGTGGCTGGCGCGGCGCTCAACTGAAATGGCATAAACGCGCTCAATCACTGCATCTGTCTGCCCGATTTTAATGACACCGTGTTGCTGAATCACTTCGTCTTCAATGATGCTGGGCGCAGTGAATATTCCTACACCTGCCTGACCAAATGCACGCATTAACGCGCTGTCGTCAAACTCTCCCACAATTCTTGGCTGAATACGCTGTGTAAGCAGCCATTGCATCAGGCGTTTTTTTACAGCGCTGTCTTCCCCTGGTGCAAGTAGCGGTGCGCCGTTAATGTTGTCTGGAAATTTGACATGCGTATTCTGCAGTAGATCTTTTGTGGCGAAGAAGCTAATACCGCATTCGTTTAGCAGGGTGCTGTAACCTTTAATATCCATTTCATTAGGCATGGGTCTGTCGGCCAGAACTAAATCAAGTTTATGGATGGCAAGATCTGCAAGTAAAGGTTCTAGCTTACCTTCGCGGCAGACAATTTTGATGGGTTCGTCCAGATTTATAGCGGGTGCGAGCAGGCGGTGCGCGATGGATTTGGCTACCGCATCTGAAATGCCAACTCTGAATAGGCGATAGCGCATTTTGCTGCCTGCACGCAGTGCTTCTTCCAGCGCATTGCCCGTTTGAAAAATATCTTCAGCGTAAGTAAGTGCTAACTCTCCAGTTTCAGTGAGCTCAATGCCTCGACCTACGCGGCGGAATAATGACACACCTAATGCAGACTCTAGAATACCGATCTGGCCGCTAAGGGTTTGCGGGGTGATGTTTAATTGTTTGCTGGCGCGTGCGATGCTTCCAGCCTTTGCCACTGCCCAGAAATAATGAAATTGTTTGTAATTAATCATGCTTGCACAATAGCTCGAAAAAACCGAATAATCAATCAGTAATATTCTGCTTTTATTGTGTATTGAAACCAATTACAGTATGCGAAGTAATTTATGTGTATTGTATGCATGCGTGGGTGATTAAATATTCATTAAACCCAGATTTTCCATTAAGACTTGCAATGGCAACGCCGCACAGTTTGATGGATTTTTTGTCAATAGAATGACTATTGACAAAAAATATGCACAAAAAAGCCGCAAAATGGGCAAGTTGACATGCAAGTAGAGGCAAAATCGCCTAGTGGAAAATCTGGGTTTTAAGTATCAAGGCATGTAAGTAATACGCGATATTTAAGGAGATATGATGAAACGTATATTTTATTTTTTAGCTACCAACCTGGCCATCGTGCTGGTACTCTCTGTAACAATGCGCATCTTGGGAGTAGAGCCTTATCTCAATGCCAACGGGCTGGATTTGGGGAATTTATTAGTATTTTCTGCCATCATGGGTTTTGGTGGTGCGTTTATCTCATTGGCTATTTCAAAATGGACGGCCAAGCGCATGTCGGGTGCCGTGGTGATTGAGTCGCCAAGCAACCCCACTGAAGAATGGCTGGTTAGAACCGTACGTGCACAGGCTGATGCGGTGGGTATTAAAATGCCAGAAGTGGCCATTTTCAACTCGCCTGAGGTCAATGCGTTTGCTACAGGCATGACGAGAAACAGTTCACTGGTGGCGGTGTCATCTGGCTTATTAAGCGCCATGAGCAAAGAAGAGGCTGAAGCGGTGCTTGCACACGAGGTGTCGCACGTGGCTAATGGCGACATGGTCACGCTTACGCTGATTCAAGGGGTGGTGAATACCTTTGTCATGTTCTTGTCACGCGTGATTGGCTACGTGGTAGATAAGGTCGTGTTTAAAACCGAACGTGGCACGGGTCCTGCGTTCTTTATCACCATGATGATTGCACAATTCGTGCTTGGTATTTTAGCTTCTATCATTGTGATGTGGTTTTCACGTCAGCGTGAATTCCGTGCCGATGCAGGCGCGGCTAAATTATCAAGTACAAAAAAGATGATTGCAGCGTTAGAACGTCTCAAGGCGCAACATGAGCCATCTGCTTTACCACAGCAAATGGCCGCTTTTGGTATATCGGGCGGTATGGGGCAGTTGTTTTCAAGTCATCCGTCATTAGATGACCGCATTGCCGCATTAAAAGCAGCACAATAAGCAAAGCGCCAACCGAGTGTGTAACAAGTGCCAAGCAATAGCATGACACTGCACACTTGGCGTTTTTGTGCTAACTTTATATGACTTAAACCCAGATATTTCATAGGCAACGCTGTGCAGTGTGATGGATTATTTGTGCAGATTTTATGGGTAAAGGTCATTCTATTGACAGAAAATATGCACAAAAAATACACAAAATAAGCAAGTTGACATACAAGTAAAGGCAAAATCGTCTAATGGAAAATATGGGTTTAATATGACTGAATTACAATCAATCGGCAGTGGCTGGATGTGGGCAGGTTTTGGCGTGTTTGTGCTCGCTATGCTGGCCATCGATATGTTTGCCTTGGGACGCAAAGGGGCGCATAAGGTCAGTGCAAAAGAAGCGCTCACCTGGTCAGTCATATGGTTTAGCCTGGCCATGCTGTTTGCAGCTGTGCTTTGGGGCTGGCTCGATTACAGTGCGGGGAGAGAGATTGCCAATGCAAGAGTGATGGAGTACCTCACAGGCTATCTTTTGGAAAAAACCCTGGCAATGGACAACATCTTTGTGTTTGTCATGCTATTTAGTTACTTTGCCGTGCCGTTGGAATACCAAAAGCGCGTGCTGATTTATGGCGTATTAGGTGCAATAGTGCTACGCGCCCTGATGATATTGCTAGGGGCTTGGCTTATCGCACAGTTTCATTGGGTGCTCTATGTATTTGGCGCATTTTTACTGGTCACTGGCATCAAAATGTTTATATTTGCTGACCACGAGCCCGATTTGGCCAACAATCCACTTTTAAAGTGGCTGCGCAATCATATACGCATTACTGAGGAATATCATACGGATAAATTCTGGGTGTATAAAAATGGCGTGCGCTGGTTCACCCCGATGTTTTTGGTGCTGGTACTGATTGAGTTTTCTGATGTGATATTTGCGTTAGATAGCATTCCTGCCATTTATGCCATTACCAATGACCCTTTTATTGTATTTACGTCTAATATATTTGCGATATTAGGCTTGCGTGCACTTTACTTTTTGCTGGCAGATATGGCTGAGCGTTTTCACTTGCTGAAATTTGGTTTAGCAGTGGTGTTGATGTTTGTGGGTATAAAAATGCTGATCGTAGAATGGTTTAAGATTCCCGTTGCGGTTTCACTAGGCGTCGTTATTGCAGTGCTGGGCACAAGTATCTTGCTAAGTTTATTGGCTACCCGTAAAAACACTTGAGGAAACGCTTTATGCGCGCCTGCGCGAGCAAATTTTAGCGTTGTGCGGTTCTTTAACGACTACTCAGCTATACTAGTGATTGGCATCCACGTAGAATATACCATCTGTACCAGCACTTGGCATCACCGCTCCACTAAAGGGCTAAAACCCTAAATTGAAGCGCGAAAGCTGGTTATTCGTGTGTTAACGGCAAGTCTGCACTGAAATGTCGTTTTGGCTTCGGCATATCCTGAAGGTTAACCTACACAGCAGCGCTGCGTTGGTTTTCTCGGCTTCTGCGGACCAAACGCCTCGTCCTTTATCTCGCTCGGCGCCCTACTCCGCACTCACTTCTTAAACAAAAGCGAGCCTGGCTGGATTTTGTTTAAGATCAGGTGCGATCTATTTCGTGTTAACCCAGATTTTCTAAGGAAGTAACACCAAAAGATGCCTCAACCTAAGTCTTGGTTGGGGAATTTACCTATCTCAAGGCTGCGCTTGGTTCATGATTTTACTTAGTTGTTATTCATGACTTGTGATAGGGGTTTATTTTGTGATGAGCGCATAATGAAACCACTCGAACAAGACATGTTGTCAGTTCAAAATAGATTAAAACATTGGAGAATTATTATGTGGACTACACCAGCAGCGACTGAAATGCGTTTTGGCTTTGAAGTAACGATGTACGTAATGAACAAGTAATTGTTACCAGGCAATAAAAAAAGGAGCTCAGGCTCCTTTTTTTATTGCCTGAAGACTACACGAAAGATGTGAATTTATTCTGTGTTCCTTACTGGTTAAATCGATATTGAACACACAGGTCAATCAAAATTTCCTGACAGTCCAGCGTGAATAATTTCTGTAAATAGTAGCTCATCTCAGCTCCTTACGTACGCCAGCAGCCTGCACTTTAAAAGCAGTGAGGTGCACCAAGTAGATGCCAGTTTAGAACGGGATTATCAATTTGTATAATTGAACGTTCAAATTTTATTGATATGCTAAACTTATCAATCATGCTCTATCAAAGGTTTGCATATGACATTGAGTGAATTAAGGTTTGTGGTCGCTGTGGCAAAAGAGCGCAACTTCAGGCGCGCATCAGAAAAATGTTATGTGAGCCAGCCTGCATTAAGTCTGGCCATCAAGAAGCTTGAAGAAGACCTGGGTGTAACAATTTTTGAGCGTAGCCGTACTGATATCAGCCCCACGCCAATTGGTGAAAAAATAATAGAGCAGGCCATCCGCGCGCTTGAAGAGGTGAATCAAATTCGAGCCATTGCAAAACAGGGCAATAATCAGTTAAGTGGCGCATTCAGGCTGGGCTTAATTTATTCTGTAGGGCCTTATCTGTTACCAGAAGTGATCCCCATTCTGCGTGAAACTGCGCCTGAAATGCCCTTGGATATTGAAGAAAATCTCACAGCTGTATTGGAAACACAGCTTAAAGGTGGCGTGATTGATGCCGCCATCATAGCACTTCCGTTTCAAATACCAGGCATTAATACATTGCCGTTATATGATGAGCAATATGTAGTGATGATCCCTGCCAACCACCATTGGAAAGACCGTGAGCAGATCAGTGCGGAAGAGTTGGCAGATGAAAATGTATTGCTGTTAAATAGCGGACATTGTTATAGCCATCAGGTATTGGAGGCTTGCCCTGATTTGTCACGTAAAGGTCAGGTGCTTCAAGGTAACTCATTAGAAACCATACGCAATATGGTGGCGTCTAATTTAGGCATTACGGTGTTACCAAGCAGCGCCGCTACCGAGCGCTACACGAATCCATTGGTGAAGGTGATTCCATTTTCAGCGCCTGCACCAATGCGACGCATTGCTTTGGCGTGGCGAAAAAGTTATGCCAGAGAAATGGCGGTGAATTGCGTGGCTGAGGCAATTAGGGCGATTCGCTCAGATTGTTTGAGGATGATAGCTTAACGCCATCTCCCACAAACGAGATTTCTGTGTCATGAAATTTAAAACATCCTCGCCCAGCGCGCTTGGCTTCATACATCGCATTATCGGCAACACGTAATAACTCGTTAGTATCCGCGCCGTGCATGGGGAAAATACCGATGCCGATGCTGCATGAGATATGAATAATGTGTTCTAGTATGAAAAATGGCTGTGTAAGATTTTCTATAATGGCTTCGGCTACATTTGCAGCATCGTCTTCTGCCTCAATATGCGAAAGAATAATCACAAACTCATCTCCTCCCACGCGTGACACGGTGTCTGTTTCGCGTTTAACACAGCCTTCGAGCCGTAGCGCTACTTCTTTTAGCAATAGATCGCCGACATCATGGCCCAAGGTGTCGTTAACGGGTTTGAAATTATCTAAATCCAGAAACATCAGAGCCAGCCTGTTTTTTTCACGCCTTGCCTGTGCAAGCGCCTGATGCAGCCGATCACTGAGTAATGTGCGGTTTGGCAAATCTGTAAGCACGTCGTAATGCGCGAGGTGGTGCACGCGTTCTTCAATGGCTTTACGCGCTGTGATATCAATCATGGTACCCACATAATGGGTGACCGCATTATTGGCATCTTTCACTGCAGTAATGGTGAGCCATTCTGGATAAATCTCGCCATTTTTTCTTTTGTTCCAAATCTCCCCTTGCCAAGATCCAGTGTTGGTAATGCTGTCCCACATGGCTTTATAAAAATCAGGCCCATGGACTCCTGATTTAAGCAGATTCATTTTCTTGCCTACAGCCTCTTCGGGGGTGAAGCCTGTGATGCGAGTAAAAGCGTGATTGATTTTTAGAATCATAGTTTGAGCATCGGTCACTATCATGCCTTCTTGTGATTCAAAAGCTGCTGCGGCAATGCGTAATTCGGTATCAATTTTTTTACGCTCTGTAATATCCTGTGCAAATATAAAGCTATACTCCTGATTCTGACTGCTGATATAGCTGCCTGAAACCAGAACATTTAGAAGCGTACCAAGTTTGTGCTTAATGCGCGTTTCCATGTGAAAATTGCCGTGGGTTTTTAAATGCACCCAAAGGTCTGGCCACATATCAGCAGTAAAATCTGGGTCTATATGCCAAGGTGACAATGTGATTAACTCTTCACGTCTGTAGCCTATGAATTCACAGGCAAAATCATTCACAAATACAAAACGCCCTTCTGGGTCTAGAATAAAGTAGGCAGTTTTGCACTTATCGATAATCGATTTCATTAACCATAGGCTATTTTCAAGATTTTTTCGTTCGGTAATATCGAATAAAGTGACGATTTGCGTGCCTTTAGATTGATCATCAAGGGGTACTGCATTTGCCACAACCGACTTGATGTGTTTATCTTTAGTAAAGATATTGATGTCAATCGGCTCAAATGCAAGTTTGTTCTGCTTGGCGAGTTGCATGTTGCTAGACCAGCGCGCAATGACTGAAGCACGATATTTTTGGTCAGGATAGGCTTTTGGCCACCAAGCACTTAATGTAGGGATATCATCAAGCGTATAGCCGAATGTTTTGATAAACTCAAGATTGAGGCTCATGATATTGCCATCCTTATCATTAATGGCAATTGGTACAGGGCAGGCGTTAATAATATGCTTGAGTTGCTGATTATCCTGCCTGAGTTGTGCATTAAGCTGCATCGCGCTGATCAGCATGCCGCTCACAAGGTATGAAACCAATATAGAGGCTACTATGGCAGTAATCATATAATTGCGCGTGACTTCACCCGTCAGCATCAACTCAACGCAAGCGACAATTGGCAATGTCAGTACCAATGCCAGAAAAACAGACATCAGTCTAAGTTGCCAATTTCGTACTTTTAGCAGCAGGTTTGAATAGTCTTTAATCCACATAGATGATTACTCAGCAGACATATAGCTACCATGCTAAGCTTATTGCAGGGCAATGATTTGATTAATATCAAACGATTAAAAGATATTGTGATGAATACAAAATTAAGGCGTGTGTACTGAATCAATGCTCTGTTGGAACAAGGCCGTGCTCGATGGCATACACAGCGGCTTGTACACGGCTGGATAGGTTGAGTTTTCGCAATATGCCCTGCACATGAATCTTGACGGTGGATTCGGATAAATCGAGCACGCGCGCTATCTCCTTATTGCCAGCGCCACGTGCTAGCAACAAAATAACCTCAAGCTCTCGCGGTGAAAGTTTTGCAGGACTAACATCCGTGTTTCCTTTTGCTGGCAATCGCATCGCATCTGCTAACTTTCTGGCCATGGGCGGCGACATCACAGACTCCCCTGCTGCTGCCTGGCGGATCGATGCTAATAGAAAGTCGGTTTCTATATTTTTTAGCAAGTAGCCTCGTGCGCCTGCGCGCAGCGCTTCTAATAAATCATCGGCGTCTTCTGAAACTGTCAGCATAATAATTTGTGCTGAAGGCACCTCTTCCTGCAATAATGAGGTCACTTCCAGACCGCTCATAATAGGCATATGCAAATCCAGCAACACAACATCTGGCTTGAGCTGCTTAGCACGCTTCACGCCTTCCAGCCCTTCACCAGCCTCGCCTACCACTTCAAACCCTGCCTGACGTTCCAGCAGCAGTTTTATACCACTTCGGAACAAGGTATGGTCATCAATAATCAAAACGCGTATTGGGTTCATCTCTAACTTTCTGGTCTGGATTCAGGAAGTATAAGACATATATGCGTACCCTTTGCATCTATCGATTCAAAAGACAGTTGTGCGCCAATCCGATGTGCGCGCTCGCGCATAATCCTTAACCCCACATGGCTATCACCTGCATCCTGCGTCACATCAAAACCAATGCCATTGTCGCAGATATCGATAAAACACCGTTCTTTACAATGCAGTTCCACCTCTACACAGCTAGCTTTTGCGTGCTTGCGTGTATTAGAAAGTGATTCTTGCACGATATGCATAATCTGCAATACCTGTTCGGGCGGAAGTGCAGGTACATGGCCAATAATTTTAAAGCGGGTTTGGATGCCAGTCTGGCCCTCAAATTTATCCAGCGCCGTTTGAATCGCTGTTTGCAAGTCTGTGTTGCCAATACGCGTGCGAAAATGCACAAGTAATTCACGCACATCATCATAGCACTCCTGCACACCTTCACGTATCTGCGCCAAACCCTTGCTTGCTTCACTGCGGCGGTTGTTCTGCAAATCATCATGCAAAAGCTGAACCTGAATATTCAGAAAAGCCAATGACTGCGCTATGCTGTCGTGTAGCTCCTGTGCCAGCAAATTGCGCTCCTCCGAAACCGCCATTTCCTTGTCTAGCGCCATCAACTCTTTACTCTTAGCCTCAATACTGCGTGTTTTTTCCGCCACGCGTTGCTCTAATGTGGCATAAATATCCTGTAACTCTTTCGCCATACTGTTAAAACCAGCGGCTAATTCCCCTAATTCATCCTTGCTGGTCACTGGCAAACGCGCATCAAAATCAGCCCTCGCCATCCGCTTTATTCCCTCATGCAACTGAGTTACAGGTCGCACCACCATATGCGTGAATAAGTAAACCAATAAAACTGTGCCCGCAAACGCTAGGCCTACCAAGCTAACCTGCAAAAACCGCAATAATGCTGTTGCCTTGGCATTGCTGTGCTCAACCATCGTGACTAATTCGTTAATTCCTTTTACAAACTCTTCCACCATAGGCCGATACATTTTTAACGCATTGTGCTGCTCATACTCGTCAGAACTATGGATAATCAATTCAATATGTGGTTTGATATTGGTCTGCCATGTCTGGTGTAAACGTTTCATGGTTAACTTGATCATTTCTTCCTTGGGTAAAAATAATGGCCGCTCAGGATTACCTTGCTCCAACTCTGCTAATGTGGCTTCAAAAAGACTTTTCTCATGTTGAATATCCCTACTTAATTGCTCTATAGGGTTCCCAGCCTGCTTCTCTTGAGCATACTGCTCCAGCAAATAAGCAATCCGATAAGAACGCATTCGCTCACTTCCTGCATCATTAATGGCGGCAGCAGCCCCCTCTAATCGCCAGGACACTAGCAAAGTTGACCCTATCGCTACCAAGGCCACTAAAAAATAACACACTAATAACCTGATAATTTTTGCACGGATTGTTGATTTAATCATAATTGACAAAATTCTCGGTGAAATTTCCAGCATCACTATAG
>JAQTXW010000041.1 GCA_028688575.1 Methylotenera sp.
CGCCCAACGTCAAAAATATTGCCGTCATCCGCGCCGAAAATGAATATCGCTATTTATTCAAGGCGGTGGATTATGCAGGTCAGCCTGGTATATTTATACTGGATGCAATGGGCAATCACTGCAATATTGGCGGTGGTTACAAGCACGATGGCTTGGGTAACCTTTATCTGGATGCGACAAGCAAGTTCTTTCAGAAGTCAGGCCTCAACATTGCAGATGCAGCCCCAGACCGCCATTTTGAAGCGGGAACAAAGCTCACCGTCTACAATGAAAGCGGCCTTACTCGCGAACAGGCATATAGCCCGTTTGCCGATTATAAACATCGTGGCAAATGGGATGTCTACAGTTACTTTGACCCGAATGCAGAGACACAGGCGAAGCGCTTACTGGATAGCGTTGCGTACCCTGCAAAAATCTTAGAAGCGGCAGAGGGTACTCAACAAAAAGAGTTCAAGCTATACAACGGACAACAGGCGATAGAAAGTCAGGGCATGGGTGAAAAAGCACGTGTTTACCTGCAGGAAGCACCAGAAAAAGCCATCGGCAAACATCCTGACTTACTTGGTGCTTTCGTTTTAAGAGCAATCACGCTTAAAAACATCGCCGATATGCCAACAGTCGCACAACAGCAGGTGCTGGCGCGATTTGATATGAGTATGGTGGCAAATATTGAGCAGGGCAATTTACCTCCATCCCCCAATCTCTACCAGCCGACAAGTCAGGCGTCATGGTTAAATCAAGACTCGAATATGGAAGCGCTAGACATAGCATAGGCTAACCACCTTAAGTAAGGTTACGCCTTGGCTAGCCACTAGTGATTGGGGCAGCCGCCTTATTGGAGCACGAATTTTCAGCAAGCAACGCTGCCCTCAAGCACGCAACTTAATCGACTAAACAATCCCCAAGGCATCTAAGCCTGCTGCCAGATCTTTATTGTGCGCACCTTTGCCTTCAAGTTTAATTTTCAGGCGCAAATCGTTCACTGAGTCCGCGTTGCGCAGAGCATCTTCGTAGCTAATCACATCAGCCTCATGTAAGTCAAATAAAGACTGGTCAAAAGTCTGCATGCCAAGCTCGCGTGATCTTGAAATAATTTCTTTAATTTCATGGACTTCACCCTTAAAGATCAAATCTGAAATCAGTGGGGAATTCAGCATGACTTCCATGGCGGCTACGCGCCCCTTCCCTTCTTTTTTAGGAATCAAACGCTGTGAGACAAAAGCTTTAGTATTGAGGGATAAGTCCATCAATAATTGCTGACGGCGCTCTTCAGGGAAAAAGTTGATAATACGATCCAGCGCCTGGTTAGTGCTGTTCGCATGTAGTGTTGCCATACACAAGTGCCCAGTTTCGGCAAAGGCAATGGCATAATCCATGGTTTCACGATCACGAATCTCACCAATTAAGATCACATCAGGCGCCTGACGCAAGGTGTTTTTAAGTGCGATATGCCAATTATCAGTATCAACACCCACTTCGCGCTGCGTAATAATGCAGTTTTTATGCTCATGCACAAACTCAACAGGGTCTTCAATCGTAATGATATGGCCATAGCTGTTTTGGTTGCGATAGCCAACCATCGCGGCCAAAGACGTTGATTTACCCGAGCCTGTGCCACCGACAAAAATCACCAGGCCACGTTTGGTCATGGCCACATCTTTTAAAATATCGGGTAGTCCGAGTTCTTCAAACTCAGGAATTTTAGTAGTGATTGTTCTAAATACCAGCCCGACAGAACCACGCTGCACAAAAGCGTTTACCCGAAAACGGGCCACGTTGGGAATGCCAATGGCGAAATTGCATTCGTTGGTGGCATCAAACTCAGCGGTCTGTTTATCGTTCATAATGGAGCGGGCAATTTCACGTGCCTGCTGTGCCGACAGCACTTGGCTGCTAACAGGTGTCACCTTGCCATCCACTTTAATGGCGGGCGGAAAAGCAACAGTAATAAAAAGATCTGATGCTTTTTTAGCCAACATCAAACGCAATAAATCAAACACAAACTTTTCAGCTTGCCCTTTTTCCATCTGACTTTCCATCACTACTCCTTTGTAACTTCCATGTGCCTGCCCTACGTGGCTAACTAGCCCATAATGGCATCTTTATTGGCTGCTTTACTGCGCGCCTCGTTGGCAGAGATAATGCCACGCTTCACTAAATCCTGTAAGTTCTGATCCAAAGTCTGCATGCCAATATTTTGCCCAGTTTGAATCGCTGAGTACATTTGCGGAATTTTATTTTCACGTATCAAGTTACGAATCGCAGGCGTACCAATCATAATTTCATGTGCGGCGACCCTACCTTGCTCATCTTTAGTTTTTAACAGAGTTTGCGAGATGACGGCACGCAATGATTCAGACAACATCGAGCGCACCATTTCTTTTTCGGCCGCTGGGAATACGTCAATAATACGGTCTACTGTTTTAGCCGCAGAACTGGTATGCAGTGTCCCGAACACCATATGACCAGTTTCAGCCGCTGTGAGCGCCAAACGAATGGTCTCCAAGTCGCGTAACTCCCCGACCAGAATCACATCAGGGTCTTCACGCAGTGCTGATCTCAGCGCATTGTTAAAGGAAAGTGTATGCGGACCAACTTCGCGCTGATTGATTAAACATTTTTTGGACTGATGCACAAACTCAATCGGATCTTCTACCGTTAGAATATGTCCATATTCTTTCTCATTGATGTAATCAATCATTGCCGCCAGAGTCGTTGACTTGCCTGAGCCCGTAGGCCCTGTCACTAAACAGATGCCGCGTGGCGTATCTGCAATATCTTTAAAAATAGCCGGACAGTTAAGTTGCTCTAAGGTAAGAATTTTTGAGGGAATGGTACGAAATACCGCACCAGAACCACGGTTATGATTAAAGGCATTCACCCGGAACCGTGCCAAATTTGGGATTTCAAAAGAAAAATCGCACTCCAGATTCTCTTCATAAACCTTACGCTGCCCATCATTCATGATGTCATACACCATGTCGTGCACCTGGCTATGATCCATGGCGGGCACATTGATTTTACGGATATCACCATGCACACGAATCATCGGCGGCAAACCTGCGGACAGGTGCAAGTCAGAGGCTTTATTTTTAACTGAGAACGCGAGTAAATCTGAAATATCCACAACCTGCTCCTGATATAATGACAACGGTTAAGTTTCAATTGTTATTTGCGATAAACTGAAGGCTTAGTGAATTATGACCATAATTAGCAATCGCTTGCAAGATATTCTAGCAACAATTCAATCTGCACAACAAAAAAGCCCTTTTCAGCAACAGGTAAAACTACTGGCTGTGAGCAAAGCTCAGCCAAGTACAGCAATACGAGAGGCTTTTGTTGCAGGCCAAACCCGATTTGGTGAAAATTATCTACAAGAAGCACTTAGCAAGCAGGCAGACCTCACTGATTTAGGCATTGAGTGGCATTTTATTGGACCGATTCAGAGCAACAAAACCCAGCAGATTGCCCAGCACTTTGCCTGGGTGCATAGTGTAGATCGCTTAAAAATTGCACAGCGCTTAAATGATGCACGCACGGACATAAGCACGCCGCTGCAGGTGTGCCTGCAAGTCAACATCAGCAGTGAAGACAGCAAAAGCGGCGTAGCCCCTGATGCACTTTTAGAGCTAGCCTCGGCGGTGAATCAGCTACCTCATCTAAAGCTCCGCGGATTAATGGCGATACCTGCGCCCACTCAGGATCTCAGCCAACAAATCATGCAATTTAAACGTGTAAAAAATTGTTTTGATACGCTTATCAATAAAGGCTTTACACTAGATACTTTATCTATTGGCATGTCTGAAGACTACATCAGCGCGATTAACCAAGGCGCAACGATTGTGCGCATTGGTTCTGCGCTTTTTGGCGCCAGATCTAACAAACAAGAACTCTTGTCATGATGCAAACGACTCAGCATTGAGAACTCACCATGTTTTGCTTGCTCATAACAACCTGAATCCAGTAGCATCCATCATAATGACACCACCTAAAATACAAGCAAATCGAGATAAAAGATGAAGATTCACTTTATTGGCGGCGGCAACATGGCGCGCGCCATTATCACAGGCCTTAAACAAAACAACTTTGATACGTCGGCGATCACCGTATTAGAGCTGGACATTCAAAAACGTCAGGCATTGGCCGCCGAGTTAAATGTTCAGGTAACTGACACTTATGCTGAGTTTCGCAACACTGACATCATCGTATTAGCCGTTAAACCTCAGCAGCTTAAAGCGGTATGTGCTGAACTAAAGCCATTTTTAAAAGCTCAACTGCTTATTTCAATTGCTGCTGGGATCAGAATAGTGGACCTTGCACGCTGGCTGGGAGATTACCACGCCATTGTGCGCGTAATGCCAAACACACCCGCACAGATACAAGCTGGCATTTCAGCTTTAAGTGCGGGCACTGGCGTGACCGATGCGCAAAAGCTGCAAGCGGAATCCATACTGGCCGCTGTGGGGAGCACATTATGGCTTGAATCGGAAGCTCAAATGGATGCTGTCACTGCCATTTCAGGGAGTGGGCCAGCTTACGTTTTTTATTTTATCGAAGCACTACAGGAGGCTGCCATGAAATTAGGGTTAAATGCCAATGCGGCCAATCTCCTTGCATTGCAAACTGTTGCGGGAGCAAGCCTGCTGGCCACAAAAAGCCCTGATGATATTAAAACTTTACGTGCGCAGGTCACCTCTAGAGGCGGCACGACTGAGCAAGGCATCTTGACACTTGAGTCAGAAAATTTTAAAGAGATTATCTTTCGTGCAGCAAAGGCTGCGGCTGAGAAATCCGTGCGACTGGGCGACCAGTTAGCACAATAACCTGAGGTGTCGCTATGATTAACAATGCCATACTATTTCTGTTTCAGGCCTTGCTTGGCTTACTGAGCCTTGCGTTTTTGTTACGCTTTTACTTTCAACTCACACGCACCTCATTCCAAAATCAAGTGGCTGAGCTCATTGTCACGGTAACTAACTTTGCTGTTAAACCTATGCGTCGCATGTTGCCTAGCATAGGCAAACTGGATTTATCCACGTTAGTGCTAGCCTATACGACACAGTTGATACTTTACACATGCACGCTGTGGCTCAAGGGCTTTCCTTTACTGGTTGCAGGCAATCAGGTTTGGTCGGTCATTTTAGGTGTTGCCTTAATCTCCATTGTGAATATCAGTATTTCCATTTTTCTATATGCAGTACTCATTCAAGCCGTGTTAAGCTGGATTAACCCACATACGCCGATTGCTCCAATTTTGCATTCACTCACTTATCCGTTGTTAAAACCGTTGAAAAAACACATTCCGCCCGCTGGCAATTTTGACCTTAGTCCACTCATATTCATTATATCGGCACAGTTATTGCTAACAACAATACTAATCCCACTAGAGAATACGCTACTTTCAACTTTGTAGTCAAAAAAATGAGTATACAGATTCCTATTACAGCCAATGCCGCAACTGCCAACGCAGTCTCGAATCTCACGACCAAGATATCCGAGTACACAGAATGGCGCGAGCATTTAATTGCGACCATAGATGAATATATTGATTGGCCTGGCCACATGGATGCTTTCAATGCCATTCAGGAATTAAGGCTATATGACATTAAAGAAAATCTAAGAAAAGATCAGCTGGTGTTGGCGTTTCTAGCCGAGTTCTCACGTGGCAAAACTGAAACGATTAACGCACTTTTTTTCTCGGACTTTAACCAACGACTGTTACCCAGCGAACCTGGTCGCACCACGATGTGCCCGACCGAGATTTTCTGGGACAACAACGAAGAGCCCTGCATCAAGTTACTGCCTATAGAGTCAAGAGTATCTGACGACACGTTACGCTATTTAAAAAGCAAGCCCGATGCATGGCATAAGATGCGTCTGGACACTTCATCCGCTGACGCCATGAGGCAAACACTCAGGGCACTGGTGCAGAAACGTGAAGTGGATATTGAAACTGCCAAGAAACTGGGATTCTGGAACGAAGAAGACGCCAGCATGCAAAGACTTGCCGCGAGCTCTGGCAAAGTAGAAATACCCGTCTGGCGCCATGCCTTGATTAACTACCCTCACCCGCTGCTCAAGAATGGCCTGGTCGTACTCGACACTCCAGGGCTCAACACCATGGGGGCAGAACCAGAGCTAACCTTGAGCATTATTCCTAGCGCTCAGGCGGTATTGTTTTTAACAGCAACGGATACTGGCATCACAAAATCTGACATGCAAATATGGACAGACTACGTGCAGAAACGCGCTGCGCATAAGCTAGTGGTGCTGAACAAAATTGATATTTTATGGGATGGTCTGGAATCGGATGCTGAAGTCGAAACACTGATTCAGCGACAAATGCGCAACACCGCTCACGAACTAGGACTGGATGCAAGGAACATCTTCGCCATCTCCGCACAAAAGGCACTCGTCGCAAAAATAAGAAAAGATGACGCACTGCTTAAACGTAGCGGCATCTACGCACTGGAAAACGCACTGGCTGACCATATGGTGCAATCCAAACATGAAATACTGGGTCGCGCCGTTGTCACAGAATGTTCAAACATGATACGCAGCTCACGCAAACTAGCGCAGATCCGCGTGAATGGCATCAAAGAGCAGCTGGCGGAACTAAAAGAACTGCAGCATAAAAGCCGTGACGCCTCCAAGGAGATTTTGGCCAAGGTCGTCGCCGAGCGCAAACGCTACGAGGCTTCTATTCTCACTTTTAACCAGGGCAGTGAAAAAATCAAACGGCTCAGTAGCAAATTACTGCGTCATTTGAGCTTGGGGTATTTGGATACCACACTGGCACAAACCAAACAGGATATGGGTGACAGCTGGACAACGGTAGGCCTGAATCGCAGCATACGTGAAATCACACGGCTTGCTACCAACCTTGCTGAAGAAATCATTATTGAAGGCCATACCATCAAGAAACATGCGGATGATTTGTATCATTTGTTCTGGAGTAAGCACGGCTTTGAGAAAACCGAGGCGGTGGAACTCAATATGCGTCGATTCATTGAAGACATTCAGGCACTGGAAAGCATCACCGATGAATTCTGCACCAATCCCGTGAATATTCTGACCGAAAAACACTTCTTAATCCGCAAGTTCTTTTTGGGCTTGGGGGTACAGATTCAAGCCATCTTTGAGCAGGCGCATCTGGATTGCAATCGCTGGTTGAATCAGGTGATTGGTGACTTAAAGAACCAGATTAGCGTCCATAAACACGCACTGGACAAGCGCGCCGAATCACTGATGGAATCTCATCAACATGCAGATAGTGTGATCAAAAATATCGAAGCCGCAGAAAAAGAGTTTGCTAAATATCAGGACCAAGCCAATCAGCTGGATGCGATTCTGCTCAAATTAATGCGCAGCATTAAATTCAATACCGAAAAAACCAAGACGGATGCTCAACAAAAATCTGGTGCCAACGCACATGCAACAAGCGCTCAAACCAGCAAATTGGCAAGCTTTGACGCACCCTTTATTACAACAGATACTGGCAAGCAGGTGCACTAAGGTGGCATCAGGTGCAACATCACGCACTACATCAGAATAATATCAAACGCCTCTTGAGCATATGACACTTCGGCTTGAAGCGAAATCGGCTTGCCAATAAAGTCTGAAAGGTTGGCCAGGCTTTGCGACTCTTCATCTAACAGCATATCAACCACTTTAGGTGCTGCTAGCACGCGTAACTCACGTGCGCTGAACTGACGCGCCTCGCGTAGCAGTTCACGCAAAATTTCATAGCAAACTGTTTGTGCTGTTTTTAGCTCGCCCCGACCTTTACACACCGAGCATGGCTCACACAATATATGCGCCAGACTCTCGCGCGTACGCTTACGCGTCATCTCAACCAGGCCTAAAGGCGTAAATCCATTCACCCCAGTTCTGGCACGGTCACGTGCCACGGCTTTTTGCAATTCATCCAACACCGATTCACGCTGTACATCTTCATCCATATCAATAAAATCAATGATGATAATGCCGCCCAGATTTCTTAAACGTAACTGCCTGGCAATAGATTGCGCTGCTTCCAGATTGGTTTTAAAAATCGTATCTGACAGATTTTTACCGCTCACAAAGCTCCCAGTATTAACATCGACCGTGGTGAGCGCCTCTGTTTGGTCAAAGATTAGATACCCGCCAGATTTCAACTCCACCTTACGCGACATCGCTTTTTCGATTTCCTGCTCCACATTATATAAATCAAATAGTGGGCGCTCCCCCTGATAGTGCACCAGCTTCTCGATGGCCGCGATGGCGTAAAGATTGGCAAACTCAACCAGCTTTTGATAAGTCTCACTGGAGTCAACACGCACCATCTCCGTATCCGCACAAACCACATCGCGCAGTACGCGCATAGGTAAATTTAAATCCTGAAAAATAAGCGCACGTTCTGGCACTTTTAAGCTTTTGTCCTGTATGTAGCGCCAGGTTTTTGTTAAGTAATCAACGTCCGCCAGCAGTTCATCATCCGTGGCAGCCTCAGACATAGTTCTGATGATATAACCACCTTCTCTTGCCTCTGGCAGCAACCCCAGCAAACGCGCTTTAAGCTGCTCGCGCTCGTTTTCTGCCTCAATGCGCTGCGAAACACCAATATGATCCTGCTGCGGCAAATACACTAAAAAGCGGCCCGCAATACTGATTTGCGTAGTCAGTCGCGCTCCTTTGGTGCCGATCGGCTCTTTAATCACCTGCACCATGATCGTTTGCCCCTCGTGTAACACCTCCTGTATCGGTCGAGACTCCTCCGAGCTAGTGCATGCAACAATATCCCCTGCGTGTAAAAAAGCAGCACGCTGCAGACCAATCTCAACAAAAGCAGACTGCATGCCAGGCAAAACCCTGCACACCACGCCACGATAGATGTTGCCAACCAGCCCAAGTGAAGAGCTGCGTTCTATCTGCAACTCCTGTACCACACCATTCTCCATCATGGCGATGCGCGTTTCCTGCGGTGTGACATTAATTAATATTTCTTCACTCAATTTGCACTCACTTATCGTTTTTAATCATGTTTAAGGGCGAGGATTTAACCCAGTTTATCTCATTGACAATGCTAGCCCTACTTGAATGTCGATTTGTCAATGCATTGGCTATCGCGCTGACATCCAAACTGCGGCAAGCGCCAAAGATAAATCAGCTGTTAGCACTCAAAAATATGGTGTTTTCTTAATAAAGCGGCTGTTTCATAAATTGGCAAACCCATTACACCTGTGTAACTACCCTCTATTTTACTTATCCATGCCCCAGCCAAGCCCTGAATGCCATAACTTCCCGCTTTATCAACATGTTCACCTGCGGCAAGATAATACTCAACCTGCGCGTCAGAGATCGACATCATCTCAACTTGTGTGGTTGAGATGACCACTTCGACTTCACCCTTAACGCATAGCGCCACCGCAGTATGCACTTGATGCGACTTTCCTGACAAGCGTCTTAGCATGGCGCGCGCATCGCGTTCATCCTCAGGCTTACCTAATATGCAATCTGAAAGCGCAACAGTCGTGTCTGCCGCAAGTATCGGCATTGTATGCTGACTTGAAGTTAAAAGCTTGGCGCAGGCGAGCGCCTTTTCGTGCGCCAACCTCAGCACATAGTCTTGTGGCAACTCATCAGCCAAGGCACGCTCATCAATGTCAGCGGGACATATGTCGCACTCGATTCCAATTTGAGCTAACAAAGTCACCCGCCTCGGGCTACGCGAAGCCAGAATTATCCTAGGCAAAATCATCTCAGGGTGGTGCAAATTATTTTTCAGCATAGGGTCACTTTAATTTATTATCTCAGTCATTCACGAAGTACGCATTGTATTCTACATTGATTAAGGGAGACTGCTTGTGACTGACCTTCCCAGCCTATTTAAAATCAGTCTGGCTTTATTTGCCATCATCAATCCCATTGGCAGTTTACCTATTTTTATCAGTGCCACAAATGGCTGGAGTGATCAGGATCGGGCAAACACTGCGCGTACAGTAGCGCTGACTGTTTTTATCGTACTCAGCGTCTCGGTCTTTCTTGGCGACCAGATTTTAGACTTTTTTGGCGTCACTATCCCGTCATTTCAGGTAGGGGGTGGTATTTTGCTCATGCTGATTGCCATCTCGATGATGCACGGCAAACAAAGTGGCGCTCGCCAAACCCCTGAAGAGGCACAAACCCTGGCAGAGCGAGAGGTCATTGCGATTGTGCCATTAAGTATCCCGCTACTTGCGGGACCAGGCGCCATCAGCAATGTCATTTTGTTTGCTCAAAAAGACAGTACGTTCATCGGTCACCTGTCTTTGATTATCCCCGTTTTTATTATCTGCGCCATGATTTGGCTTATTCTAAGACTGTCGGTTAGCATCTCCAACAAGCTCGGTATAATCGGCATCAATATCGTCACGCGTCTTATGGGTTTAATTCTAGCCGCGATGGCGGTTGAATTTATTGCGCATGGATTAACTGGACTATTTCCCAAGCTGGCTTAAAGGCGCTTCTATAAATGCAGAGTTTGGGACGCAGTACAAGGCGCACGGAACACAAAAGCCGAGATAGTATTCAGTATACAGCGAGGTTACGAGTAAAGCGCAACGCAGTAATGCACCCAACAAATTTATTTATAGAAGTGCCCTTAACAGTACGAAGCTTTGAGATATTGTTAGCAATCATGGCGCTTCGGGGTAAAATATCACTTACCTTAATTTAAGAAACATCAATTATGCAATGGATGCCTCACGCAACAGTCGCGGCAATTGTGGAAGAAAACGGTAAATTCCTGTTAGTGGAAGAAATCACCGACCGTGGCAACCGCTTTAACCAGCCAGCTGGGCATCTGGAAGACAATGAAACGCTCATTGATGCGGTGATTCGTGAAACGCTGGAAGAAACTGCCTACCATTTTGAGCCTACTGCGCTTTTAGGTGTTTACCACTGGAAGCATACACATAACAACAGCACCTACCTGCGGTTTGCTTACATTGGCAATGTTAGCCTTCACCAGCCACAATTGGCGCTGGATGAGGGCATTATCCGCACGGTATGGATGAGCGCACAGGAAATGCGTGACAATGCGATGCTGTTGCGTAGCCCACAAGTGCTCACTTGTGTTGAGGACTATCTCAATGGCCAAAACTTCCCATTGTCGGTTATCACGCACTTGTAAACAATTTGAGAAATACAGAAACAGCCGCCAAGGCGACAGCATTTAAACCAACCAACTGCACTTAATTACTAGAAACCGCCAATGAATTTAGACAAATGAATTTAAATAAAATACAGAAAAAGAAGATTGTGGTTGGGCTTTCAGGGGGCGTGGACTCCTCTGTAACTGCCTTGCTGTTAAAACAGCAAGGTTATGATGTCACGGGTCTTTTCATGAAAAACTGGGAAGATGACGACACGGATGAATACTGCTCCAGCAAACAAGATCTGATCGATGCGGTGTCTGTTGCTGACAAAATTGGCATTGATATTGAAGCAGTCAATTTCAGCAAAGAATATAAAGACCGCGTATTTGCAAATTTTTTAAGCGAATATCAAGCAGGACGCACCCCTAATCCAGACATCCTCTGCAATGCAGAAATTAAATTTCGCGCTTTCTTAGACCATGCCATCGGCATGGGTGCAGATTTAATTGCAACAGGCCATTACGCACAGGTACGTGAAAACCCGCTTAAACCTGGATTATTCCAGTTGATGAAAGCAGATGATGGCAGCAAGGATCAGAGTTACTTTTTATATCGGCTAAACCAGGAACAACTTTCTAAAACACTGTTCCCGCTGGGCAAATATCTAAAGCGCGAAGTGCGTGAAATCGCACGTGAGGCTGGGCTCATTAACGCTGAGAAAAAAGATTCCACAGGCATCTGCTTTATCGGTGAGCGTCCATTTCAGGCGTTTTTAAGTCAATATCTGCCGCGCGAGCCAGGTGACATTAAAACACCCGAAGGCAAGCTTGTCGGCCGTCACGAAGGCCTCATGTACTATACATTAGGGCAGCGCCAGGGGCTGAAAATCGGCGGCAGCCGTGATAGCAATGGCGAACCATGGTTTGTTGCCGCCAAAGACATGGCAAAGAACGAACTGATTGTTGTACAAGGGCACGAGCATCCACTGCTGTTAAATGATGGGCTGCTTGCAAGCCAACTTACCTGGGTAGACCCAGAACTCCCTGTCACAAATTGGGTTTATGCCGCTAAAACACGCTATCGGCAGCCAGATGCACCGTGTGAGATTGATCGCATTAGCACTGACGAGGTTGAAATAAAATTCGGGCAAAAACAATGGGCCATCACGCCAGGACAATCAGCCGTTGTATACGAAAGCAACGTTTGCCTGGGTGGCGGCATTATTACTTGCGCGATATAAACCTTGCATAGGTCTTTGCTACATAAACATAGGAATAAAAAAATGGCTTACATACTGAAAGACCCTCAAGGCGACATTATCGCCGCCAGTGCTTCTGAAAAACTGGATGACAACTGGGTAGAAGTCGCGGCAGATGACAAACAGTATTTAGCCTATTTAGAACAGGCACTCACTGAAGGTGATGCTTTCCGTGAAAGTGACATCCACCTGGCGCGTGTATTAGAAGACTTGATCACCTTATTGGTTGAGCGCAACACGATACGCTTCACCGACTTGCCAGAAGCCGCTCAGAAACGGCTCAACCAGCGCCAGTCCATGCGAAAAAACACTCGACTGTCTGGAATTTTGGACGAAAGCGAACGCATTTACTAGCTTGCGCTGCCTGAGCAGTTAGCCGCCTAGGCGACTAACTATACACATGCAATTGCTATAGTGATGCTGTTAATTGGCAACAGGCAAGGTATCTTTAAATGACTGCCGTTTAAGCAAGGCCTGCTGCAAGCGCTCTAAATTGCCATAATCGGCCGCCAGATCAAATTGCTGAGCAAATCTCAGGCCTAAGTAACCTAAAGTGCATCCCACCGCAATATCCGCCAAACTAAATGTATCATCCACGCACCATTTGTTTTGACCCAAGTCATTATTTAATGCAGTTAAGCCGCGGGTGACCTTATCCAACTGCTTGGCAACGAAAGCCTCATCCTGCTTACCCTCTGCGCGGCGCTGCTCCAGCATCACCGCAACCGCAGCATCGCAAACGCCATCAGCCAACGCCTCCCATCTGCGTACCGCGGACTTTGCAGTATTGTCTTTAGGAATAAGGTGCGCCAAAGGCGTGCGATTATCCAAATACTCTGCAATCACGCGAGAGTCATACAAGCTATCGCCGTCACTTAAAATCAACACAGGCACTTTACCCAGCGGATTATATTGCTTTACTGGGCAATCAGGCGCGGCAAGCACCACTTCTTGCAACTCAATATCAATGTGCTTTTCTGCCGCGACTATACGTACTTTTCGCGCATAAGGACTGTTCAATGTATATAAAAGCTTCATTTTAATTTAAGAGATGTGATGGTTAAGTTTGGTAGATAATTAGTTAGCATTATAATTCAATCTCAGCTTACATTACGACAACAATGACCTTATTTAATCACCCCACCCCCACCTCGCCAGAAACATTCACTGCCTATATCCACGAGCAAGTACAGGCCGCGTTAAATGAAGATATTGGCAGTGGTGATTTAACGGCACAATTAGTGCCAGAAGCTCAAATAGTCAGCGCGCACATTATCACCCGCGAATCCGCCATTCTATGTGGGGTGGATTGGGTAAACGCATCTTTTCTACAAGTTGATTCTGACATCCACATCGAATGGTTAGTCAAGGAAGGTCAGCATGTCACGCCCAACCAAATACTCTGCCAGATTCGCGGCTCAGCACGCTCACTCTTGACCGCTGAGCGCTGCGCGCTTAATTTTTTACAAACGCTATCGGCCACCGCCACCGAAACCCGTCGATATGTAGATGCCATTGCAGGAACGCACGCGCAAATACTCGATACGCGCAAGACCATCCCCAACCTAAGACTTGCGCAAAAATATGCTGTGACAATTGGCGGAGGGGCCAATCAACGCTTAGCGCTTTATGATGGGATATTAATTAAAGAGAATCATATTGCCGCTGCGGGCAGCATTCAAAAGGTGTTACAACTTGCATTTACACTCAGCACAGGTAAAACCATACAGATTGAAGTAGAGAATCTAGAGCAACTCCAGCAGGCTCTGGATGCAAATGCCAACAGTATTTTACTGGATAATTTCAGCCTGGATTTATTACATGATGCAGTCAAAATTAACCATGCACATGGCAAAGCCGCCATACTAGAGGCTTCTGGCGGCATTACTTTAGATAATGTTCGCAGCATTGCGCACACAGGCGTTGACCGCATCTCAATCGGCGCCATCACTAAAAATGTCCGCGCTATTGATCTTTCGATGAAAATTCTGGCATAACCCCGAAAAAAAGCATTAATATGCTACAAATCAGCAATATTATTGGTACATATCCAAACCGACACACGGCGCCAGACGCTTGCTGAGAAAATCGCATTAAAACAATAACATCAGCCCTGTTTTAATTTGAAGGCCGTAATTTAGATGAACAAACCAACCACTCTTAGCAAACCCACTGGCCGCCTGACCTTAGGTGACACCCTGCGCATGCTGGTGAGTGATGGTGTTTTGGATAAACTTCAGGCAGAGAAGCTCTATAAAGACCGCAAGCTCGACAGCTCAAAACTGCATCCGCTGGTTGTCATCGCCGAACAAAAATGGAAAAACCTTAAAACACCGCACAATGTCATGACAGTGGAGTGGCTCTCCACCTGGCTTGCTAACCGCGCAGGCATAGACTACTACCACATAGACCCGCTTAAACTGGATTTTGGCGCCGCCGCGCAGATTGTATCCAAAGGCTATGCCGAGCGACTTAAAATCATGCCGATTGCACTCAGAAACGGTGAGGCAGTCATTGCGACCACCGAGCCGTTCAGCACAGACTGGATTGAAGACCTAGAACGTGTGCTGCAAATGAAAATAAAGCTCGTGTTTGCCAACCCGCTTGAAATCAATCGCTACCTGCCAGAAATATACGCGCTGGCGAGCTCAATGAATGCAGCGAATATTGCCAAAACAGGGCAGATTGTCGGCGTGCAGAATTTTGAGCAACTCGTTGAGCTCGGTAAAGACAAAAATCTGGACGCCAACGAACAACATGTGGTCAATATTGTCGACTGGTTATTTAAATATGCATTTGAACAGCGCGCCAGTGACATTCACCTCGAACCCAGACGCAACATGGGCATCATGCGCTTCAGGATCGATGGCGTATTACATCAGGTCTACCAGCTTCCCCCAAACATTATGAATGCCATCACCAGCCGTATTAAACTGCTAGGACGCATGGACATGGTTGAAAAACGCCGCCCGCAGGATGGCCGCATTAAAACACTGAATGCAGAAGGCGGCGAAGTCGAACTGCGTTTATCCACTATGCCGACTGCCTTTGGTGAGAAACTGGTCATGCGGATTTTCTCTCCCGATATTTCTGGTAAAGACTTCATTTCACTCGGATTTTCTGAATCACAGGCTGCGCAATGGCATACGTGGACCCAATCACCCAACGGCATTATCTTGGTCACAGGTCCGACTGGCTCGGGCAAAACCACCACGCTTTATTCCACGTTAAAACTGCTGGCAACGCCAGAAGTCAACGTATGTACTGTAGAAGATCCGATTGAAATGGTGGAACCAGCATTCAATCAAATGCAAGTGCAGCAAAACATAGGCTTAAGCTTCGCCGATGGCATCCGCACACTGATGCGACAAGACCCCGACATCATCATGGTAGGCGAAGTGCGAGATTTGGAAACTGCAGACATGGCCATTCAGGCCGCACTTACGGGTCATCTTGTACTTTCAACACTACACACCAATGACGCGCCGTCAGCCATCACTCGGCTACTTGATCTCGGGGTGCCATCTTACCTCATACACTCTACTGTGCTGGGCATCATGGCGCAGCGACTGGTACGTACCCTATGTCCAAGTTGTAAAACACCCGCGCCCATCACTGAAAACTCATGGGAAGCCTTGGTCGGCACGTTCAACATCCCCAAACCAGACCACATATACAAGCCTGTCGGCTGTCTAGACTGCCGCAACACAGGATTTAGGGGCCGTAGCGGGGTATACGAGATGCTTTCGATCACACCTGCTATTAGAAAACTCATCACACCTGACACCGATTTGGCAAAGCTCACGCAACTTGCACTTCAAGACGGTATGCGACCTTTAATTATCAATGGCGCAGAAAAAGTAGCCGCGGGCTTGACTACGATTGACGAGCTATTAAAAGTTGCACCGCCTTTAGCACATAATGATGCCTGAAGCTTGATGAAAAATAAGCATCCAGCCAGATAAACCCATGTTTATATAGTGGATTTTTAACTGAGACAAACTGGTAACAATCCAGTTATTTTACAAATTTTATCAGCAAATCACCTGCTTTCCTTGACCAAACACGTTCAAACCGTTATCGTGTACGGTTACCAAATAACCTATTAAAAATCAAAAAGATTTATGGCAGAAAAAACCCACCCTGATCAAATTACGGGCGCAGAAATTGTTATCCGTTGCTTGGAGCAAGAAAAAGTAAAGTTTGTATTTGGCTATCCAGGCGGTGCCGTGTTGCACATTTATGATGCAATTTACAATCAAGATCACTTCAAACATATTCTTGTACGCCATGAACAGGCAGCAGTGCATGCTGCTGATGCATTTTCACGCGCCACTGGCGAAGTAGGCGTCGCGCTGGTTACCTCTGGCCCTGGTGCAACTAACGCCATCACTGGCATTGCAACTGCCTACATGGATTCCATCCCACTGGTGGTCATTAGCGGTCAAGTACCTGTGCCCGCCATTGGCTTGGATGCATTTCAGGAAGTTGACATGGTAGGCGTGACGCGCCCATGTGTTAAGCACAATTTCCTGGTGAAAGACGTAAAAGACATTGCGGTAACCATTAAAAAAGCTTTTCATATTGCAAGAACTGGCCGACCTGGGCCTGTTGTGGTTGATATTCCTAAAGACATTACCGCACATCTGGCCAAATTCAGCTATCCAGAATCCATCGAGATGCGCTCATACAGCCCTGTGATTAAAGGCCATAGCGGCCAAATCAAAAAAGCTATCAAGCTGCTGCTCGAGGCTAAGCGCCCTATGGTATACACTGGGGGTGGGCTGGTACTGGGCGATGCAGCAGCGTTGCTGACCAAGCTCGTCAGGGCGTTAGGCGTACCTGTCACCAACACCTTAATGGGCTTGGGCGGTTACCCGTCTACTGACAAACAGTTTCTGGGCATGCTCGGCATGCATGGCACCTACGAAGCCAATATGGCAATGCAGGACTGTGATGTCCTGCTTGCAGTCGGCGCGCGCTTTGATGACCGCGTGATTGGCAACCCAGACCACTTCTACAGCAAAGACCGCACCATTATCCACGTGGACATTGATCCGTCATCTATTTCCAAGCGCGTAAAAGTGCACGTACCGATTGTGGGCGATGTAAAGTCAGTCCTGCACGAGATGAATGAACTTGTTGAAGCAGAAAAACCTGTGCAGTCACCTGCATTAAAAGCCTGGTGGGCACAAATTGAATCATGGCGTGGCAAGCTATGTCTGGAGTTTGATAACAGCAATGGCTTAATCAAACCGCAATATGTGATTCAAAAACTATGGGAAGTCACCAAAGGTGATGCCTACGTGACCTCTGACGTTGGTCAACACCAAATGTGGGCAGCACAATATTATAAATTTGACAAACCTCGGCGCTGGATTAATTCTGGCGGGCTAGGCACCATGGGAGTTGGCCTCCCCTATGCTATGGGCTGTCAATTTGCCGACCCTGAAGCGCAAGTCGCTTGCGTCACAGGGGAAGGCAGCATTCAAATGAATATTCAAGAGCTGTCAACCTGCAAGCAATATCACTTGCCGATTAAAGTAATCCTGTTAAACAACCGCTACCTGGGGATGGTACGGCAGTGGCAGGAATTTTTCTATGAAAATCGTTATTCAGAGTCTTACATGGACAGCCTGCCAGATTTTGTAAAACTTGCCGAATCATACGGCCACGTTGGCATGAACATTGAAAAACCTCAAGATGTTGAAGGCGCGCTGACTGAGGCATTTGCTATGAAAGACCGCTTTGTGTTCATGAATTTTATTACTGATCAGAAAGAAAACGTATTCCCCATGATTGAGGCAGGAAAAGGTTTATCACAAATGATTCTTGCCAATGACATTGGTGCGGAGGATCTATAATGCGTCATATTGTTTCGTTATTAATGGAAAATGAAGCTGGCGCGCTATCACGTGTGGCAGGATTGTTCTCTGCGCGTGGCTATAACATTGAGTCATTAACCGTAGCGCCAACCGAAGACCCGACACTATCTCGCATGACCATTGTGACATCAGGCTCAGATGATGTCATTGAGCAAATCATCAAGCAATTGAACAAGCTGATTGATGTGGTTAAAGTGCTTGATCTGAATGATGGCAGATTTATCGAGCGCGAATTAATGCTGGTCAAGGTTAAAGCGACGGGCGCATTCCGCGAAGAAATGAAACGCATGTGTGACATTTTCCGTGGCCGCATCATTGATGTTGCCGACGGCACATTCACTATTGAGCTAACCGGCTCAGGCCACAAGCTGGACGCGTTTCTCGAAGGTCTGGACAGAGCCGCGATACTGGAAACCGTGCGCACTGGTGCATCAGGCATAGGGCGTGGTGACCGAATCTTAAAAATATAGTGTTGGCAGCAACCCTTAATAGTTTTACGGTGTTAATTTTTTAGGTTTTAATTTTTAGAAGTCCGAATTGAAAGGCAAATTGCAATGAAAGTTTATTACGACAAAGACGCTGACCTTGGCTTAATCAAAGGTAAAAAAGTAACCATCGTTGGTTACGGTTCACAAGGTCATGCACACGCAGCTAACTTAAAAGATAGCGGCGTAAACGTGACTATCGGTTTACGTAAAGGCGGTAGCTCATGGGCTAAAGCTGTTGCTGCGGGTCACAATGTATTGGAAATCGCCGATGCTGTTAAACAAGCTGACGTTGTAATGTTATTACTGCCTGACGAAACCATGCCACAAATTTTCCACGCTGACGTAGCTGATCACTTGAAACAAGGCGCGGCTTTGGCATTTGCTCACGGCTTCAACATTCACTACAACCAAATCACACCACGTGCTGACTTGGATGTCATCATGATCGCACCAAAAGGCCCAGGCCACACAGTGCGTTCAGAGTACCTCAAAGGCGGCGGCGTACCTTCATTGATCGCTGTTTACCAAGACAAATCAGGTAAAGCAAAAGACATCGCATTGTCATACGCAGCTGCAAACGGCGGCACTAAAGGCGGTGTGATCGAAACCGATTTCCGTGAAGAAACAGAAACAGACCTATTCGGTGAGCAAGCTGTTCTATGTGGTGGCGCGGTTGAATTGGTGAAAGCTGGTTTTGAAACATTGGTTGAAGCAGGTTACGCACCTGAAATGGCTTACTTCGAGTGCCTGCACGAGTTGAAACTGATTGTTGATTTGATGTACGAAGGCGGCATTGCCAACATGAACTACTCAATCTCAAACAATGCTGAGTACGGCGAATACGTTACTGGCCCTAAAGTGATTAACGATGAATCACGTTACGCAATGCAAGAGTGCTTGGCTAACATCCAAAATGGTAGCTATGCAAAACAATTCATTCTGGAAGGTCGCACTAACTATCCAGAAATGACAGCACGTCGCCGCTTGAATGCAGCCCACCCAATCGAACAAGTGGGTGGTCAATTGCGCTCAATGATGCCTTGGATTGCTAAAAACAAATTAGTAGATCAGTCTAAGAATTAATCTACATTGAAGGGTAAAAAAGAATTTTTCTAATTCAATGAGTTAAGAGAGCGGCATAAAAGTTATGTCGCTCTTTTATTCTTTAGCCATCAACATATCCGAACAAAGCACTCTCGACTAACAAGTTGTTAATGCTTCAAGTGTTTACCGCATCAGGACATTGCCAATGAAAAAACTAGCACTCCATTTTTCATACAACTTGGCCCTGCTTCTCACTCTGCCCGTAGCCTTTATTAGCGCCTACGTATGGTTATATTTCTACCCATCTTCCAGCATTTATCAGCACCTAAATATTATTACACTCATTGTCTTCTCAATACTCTCACTCAAGTTCCTGATTAACCACTACATAAAAAATAAAAAACTGGTCTTATATGTCAACTCGGTCTTGTATAGCAGTTTTTTCTTTGGATTAGCAATCTACTACCTGCTGGTGTTAATAGGCTTACACTCATGGAATAGAGTCATTACAGAAGAGTTTATTATTGCTTACGCTAATCAAGCGCATTTTTTCTTTGATGCAATTGGTATTTCATATAATTTAGTAATCATTCTTGCCATTAGCTTTTACACACTGCTTACAGTTGCCAGTTATTTCTTTTTAAAAAAATTTCACTGGCTACCTGAAAAAAAGAACCACTCAACATGGCTCATTGGCCCTCTAATATTATCAATTTGCATGTTCTGCATTTACACATCATACGACTACCTAATCAGCAGTGACACTAATAGCAAAGAGCCCATCAAGCTGACTCTGTTTTCTGGAAAAATCAGAGAATCTCATGAGGCTAGACTGGGTTATTCAACCGATCATCAACTAAACAGCCTTGAGGACATTGCACGTAAAAACTATCAAGCCACACCCAGTGAGAAAAAAAGAAATCTAATTGTATTTGTCGTTGATGCCCTGCGCCCAGACCACACCAGCATGCATAGCTACTACCGTAACACAACACCTCACCTACAAGAAATGATTACCCTGCATGGTGGAAAAGTTTTTACTCAAGCCCGTTCTGTTTGTGGTGAAACCACATGTGCACACGCTGGCTATATGGCATCTCGATTCGTTTACCAGCTACCAGATAATATATTTACACTACAAGAAGTATTGAAGCTAAATGGCTACACAACCAATCTTATTATTAGCGGCGACCACATAAACTTCCATAACATCAGGGAAGTCTACGGTGAGGTAGATCATTACTATGATGGCTCAATGGCGGAAGGTTACTACTTCAATGATGACGCAGTTACCATCAATAAAACTAAAAGCCTACCCAACTGGGATGGGCGCCCCACAATGATTCACTACCACATCCTTTCCGCCCATCAAGTGGGAAAGAAGGAGGCTGAGTTCTCAATATTCACCCCTTCAGAAAGTTACCTTGGTAAACGAAGCGGCTCCCCTGATATGAAGTACACAAATTTTTATGACAACGGTGTACTTCAGGCCGATGCGGTGATAAACACCTTGCTGGAGACCTTGGCCTCTAAAAAATATCTCGAAAACTCTTTGGTTATTATCACGGCCGACCATGGTGAAGCACTAGGCGAGCATGATTTTTTCATGCATACCAACAGCGTTATAGAGGAAGCATTAAAGATACCACTTATCATGATTCCATATGGTTACAAATCAAACATAATGGAACAACAAAACAGATTCATTTCGTTGATAGACTTGGCACCCAGCATCCTTAAAGAGTTTAACATTAACACCCCTGAGTCTTGGGCCGGCACTCCAATACAGGCCAACTTGGAGCGGCCATTCAGTTACTTTGAAATGACTCCATACAAAGGATTCTACGACCATAGACAGCCGGGCACTTTATGGAAATACTGGCAAAACTCAATTACTGGGGAAGAATATGCTTTCAATATCTCCATGGATCCTAAAGAACGCACTAATCTTTTCTGGAAAGTCCCTGCAAAATTAAAACAAGAATGGCGTGAGACTAACCTCAAGCAAATCAAGCACTGACCCGTCAACCTGAAATTCAAGAAGCAAAAGCAGATGAAAAACCAACTGATTGTCCTTAGCCAATACCTACTGCCCAAACAGGCCATCACCGCACTTGCGGGCAAACTTGCCCATTTGGAGTGTGGCAACACGACCACCGCAGTCATACGCTGGTTTGTGAAACGCTATAACGTCAATATGGCAGAAGCAGCCAACCCAGATATTGCCTCCTATAAAAGCTTTAACGAGTTTTTCACTCGCCCACTAAAAGCTGGTGCAAGACCACTTGCGAATGCCAAGTTTATTTGCCCGGTAGATGGGGCCATCAGCCAGTTCGGGCGCATTGAGCAAGACCAGATTTTTCAAGCCAAAGGCCATCATTACACAACAACCGCGCTACTTGGCGGCGACAAAGATGCAGCCCAGCGATATGAGCACGGTCACTTTGCCTGCCTGTATTTAAGCCCTAGGGATTATCACCGCATTCATATGCCATGTGATGGTAAATTACTCAAGATGACTTATGTGCCAGGCGACTTATTCTCGGTAAACCCTGTGACTGCACAAGGGGTACCGGGGCTATTCGCACGTAACGAGCGCGTAGTTTGTGAATTTAACTCCGCGCAACACGGCAACTTTGTCATGGTACTGGTTGGCGCGACCATCGTTGGCAGCATGGCAACGGTCTGGCACACAGCCAAAAATGGAATTATCAACCCACCTCGACTACCAAATGTGCACACATGGGATTACGCTGACCAACAGATTTCTCTCGGGCAAGGCGATGAAATGGGTAGATTTCTGCTCGGCTCAACCGTAGTAATGCTGTTTGAAAAAGATGCACTCAACTTTAATGCAGATTGGCAACCGGCACGCGCAGTAAAACTGGGAGAATTGATGGGAAATTGAGAAAAAAACCAATGACACTGCGCGAATCAAGCACAACAGACCATAATTGCAGCGTCCGTTAAGCAACATAACTCAATAAAACAGAGCTAGTCCACGAACGAAACACACCAAAATCACGAACAAACTCAAGGTCTGTGATTATATGAAGTTAAATCACAGCGGATGAGTTTGAATTTATTCAAGCTGTTGCATTATTTCGTGACTTTGGTGTTTTTCGTGGATAAAAACACCTTTTTCAACATAACGCAGCGCCATTCCTGCGAAGTTCCTATTTACTAGACTTATGGTGCAGATGCGGAGCCAGCTCATTAAGCGCAGACTCGTAAACCCCTCGCTTGAACTCAATCACATCTTCCAGCGGCACCCAGTACTCACTCCAACGCCATGCATCAAACTCAGGATGGCTTGTAGCACGTAAGGAAACATCGCTATCACGTCCCATCAGTCGCAGCAGATACCAAATCTGCTTTTGGCCTTTGTAGCTACCGCGCCATTCACGCCTAATCCAACTGGTTGGCACTTCATAGCGCAGCCAATCTTTTGTGCGGCCTAGAATTTTGACATGCTCTGGCTTTAGGCCTACCTCTTCCATCAACTCACGATACATGGCCTGCTCTGGACTTTCGCCATAATTGATTCCGC